>NZ_CP040748.1:1928804-2250272 GCF_006007965.1 Nocardioides jishulii
TCCGACGCGCTGGATCCTGGCCCGTGGCGAGGCGTTCCCCGGTCTCTCCGGACGGGCCGAGCGGTTCGTCGGCGCCGTCCTGGACACCACGCAGGTGCAGGAGGGCGAGGCGCGCATTGCCCGCGTGCTGGAGGCGATGCCCAGCGCCTTCTACAGCGTGGACCGGGAGTGGCGATTCACCTACGCCAACGCTCACGCGCAGCAACTCCTGGCTGGTGTCTCGGGAGAGCTGATCGGCCACGTGGTCTGGGAGCTGTTCCCAGGAGCGGTCGGGAGCGACTTCGAGGTGCAGTACCGGCACGCGGCGGAGTCCGGTGAGCCCGTGGCCTTCGAGGCGTACTACCCGCCTCCGCTGGACGCCTGGTACGAGGTCCGCGCCTGGCCCAGCCCGGAGGGCCTCTCGGTCTACTTCCTCGACGTCACCGGCCGCCGCGCCGCTCAGGAGGAGTTGACGCGCAGTGCCGCGCGCGGGTCGCTGCTCGCCGAAGTCACCTCATCGCTGACGTCCACCTTCGACACCTACCAGGCGGTCGGTCGGCTGGCCCAGCTTCTCGTGCCCCGGTTGGGCGACTGGTGCATCGTCACCCTGGTCGACCACAGCGAGCCGTTCGGCCAGCATGACTGGCGGCGCCACCTGCGTGACATCGGCCTCTGGCACGCCGATGAGTCGCAGCGCTCCACGCTCGAGCGGTACGCCGAGCTGCGGATCGCGTCGTCCGGCGACGACTCCTACCTGGCCCGCGCCCTCACCGGTGAGCGCTCCGTCATCGTGGCCGACCGCGCCTACGAGCAGGTCACCGCGACCCTGGCACCCGGCGAGGCGCGCGAGCGGTACCTCGAGCTGGCAGCGCGGACGGTCGCCTTCCTGCCGGTCCGCGGCAGGGGCCGCACGGTCGGCGCGCTCACGGTTGGCCGCGGCCGGGACCTGCCGCCGTTCACCCCCGAGGAGCTCAACACACTCGTGGACATCGCCGCCCGCGCCGGGCTGGCACTGGACAACGCCCGGGCGTACGCCCAGCAGCGCGAGCTCGCCGAAGGCCTGCAGCGCAGCCTGCTCACACCGCCGCCGGACCCCGAGCACCTGCAGGTGGCGGTCCGCTACGAGCCGGCCGCCGAGGTCGCCCAGGTCGGAGGCGACTGGTACGACTCCTTCCTGCAGACCGATGGCTCGGTGGTCCTGGTGATCGGCGACGTCGTCGGCCACGACACCGTCGCTGCTGCCGCCATGGGCCAGCTGCGCGCCCTCCTGCGGGGCATCGCCGTCACCACCGGTGGAGGGCCGGCCGAGGTGCTGCAGCGGGTCGACTCGGCCATGCCCACACTCCAGATCGACACCACCGCGACCGCGGTCGTCGCTCAGGTGGAGCAGACGCCGCAGGAGCGCGAAGCCGGGACGGCGCGCCTGCGCTGGTCCAACGCGGGCCACCCACCGCTGATCATCGCGGTGCCGCAGGCCGACGGCAGCGTGGTCACGGCAGTGCTCGAGGGAGACGAACCCGACCTGTTGCTCGGCATGGCCCCTGGCGTCGAGCGCGAAGAGGCGATCGCCGCCGTGCCCGTGGGCTCGACCGTGCTGCTCTACTCAGACGGCCTGGTGGAGCGACGCGGCCAGAACCTCGACGACGGCATCGAGCTGCTGCGCACCACCCTCGCGGACCTGGTCGCCGAAGGCTCCGACCTCGACACCCTGGCCGACGAACTGCTGGCACGTCTGCTGCCCGAGCGGCCCGATGACGACGTTGCTCTGGTCGCGCTGCGGCTGCGTGAGGCGGCGGTGGAGTCGGCTGGCTGAGGTGGTTGCCAGCGTGCGCGGCGCGCCGCAGCAATCGGCTGTCGTGCCGCGTGGCCACAGTCCGGGGTGGTGACGGCCTTGGGATTTCCACCACGTCGGCTTGTTGCCCGTTCAGGCTGCACATGGCCTAGTCCAGTGAAAACGAAAACCGCCTCCGACCTGTGTTCCGCAGGTCAGAGGCGGTTTGGCATGCGGTGGGCGATAGTGGCTTCTAACCAGAAATCCAAGGGTCCGCTTCAGGGGCGCCAAATGACCATGCACGCCGTCAGCCCGCTTGCCTTCTCCAACCTGCCGCACAAGCAGCCCAACCCTTTCCGCTCCAGCCGGGCAGTCCGGGTCCAGTCACAGCCCTGCAACCGAGGTCGCCCACGCCGTCGACCTCGTCGTGTCCGAGTCCACGGGCCCCCACCCGGGGAGTCACTGATCACACCTCATCGCGTGCCGACGGTCGAACACTGGCGACGTACGGCGCGGGCTGCCGCGCTCGCCAATCTGCGTCTGGCCGTCTGGAAAGTCGGCCCTCGCCAAGAGCCTCTACACCCGCTCCATCGGCTTCGGCTGCCGCGTCTACGTCCCCGGGGACCCGAAGGGCGAACACACCGCGGTCGCCGAAGTGGTCGGGGGCCGCGCGATCGCGCTGGGACACGGGATGCCCAACCGGCTCAACCCGCTCGACGAGGGTCACCGCCCCGGTGGCGTCGACGACACCCAGTGGGCAGCTCAGGTCACCGCCCGGCGGCGTGATCTCGTCGGGGCGCTCACTGAAACCGTTCTCGACCGACGTCTCACACCACTCGAGCACACCGCGATCGACGTCGCCTTGACCGACACGGTGCGCTCCAGCGAGGTCCCAGTTCTGCCGATGGTCGTCGACCGACTCCTCTCCCCCGCTCCCGGAGCCGACACCGACGGGCGACTCGCCGAGGACGGACGCCTCGCCGGTCACGCCCTCAGGCGTCTGGTGGCAGGCGACCTCGCCGGGCTCTTCGATGGCCCATCCACGGTCTCGTTCGATCCCAGCCTGCCGATGATCTCCCTCGACCTGTCGCGGGTCACCGAGAACGCCACCCTCGTCTCGGTGCTGATGACCTGTGCGTCCGCGTGGATGGAATCCGCGCTTCTCGACCCCGCAGGGGGCCAACGATGGGTGGTGTACGACGAGGCCTGGCGCCTCATGTCCCACCCCGCGCTCCTACGTCGCATGGACGCCCACTGGCGACTCGCACGCCACTACGGCATCGCGAACATGTTGCTCTTCCACAAACTGTCCGACCTCGACAACGTCGGGGACTCCGGTTCCGCCATGCGTGCCCTGGCGTCGTCGCTGCTCGCGAACGCCGAGACTCGTGTGGTCTACCGGCAGGAGTCCGACCAGCTCGGGTCCACCGCCGCTGCACTCGGACTCACCGGGACCGAGCAGTCCCTGCTCCCCACTCTGGGTACCGGACAGGCTCTGTGGCGGATCAAGAACCGCTCGTTCGTCGTCCAGCACCAACTCCACCCGGACGAGCTCGAACTGTTCGACACCACGGGGCGTATGTCGTAGGCCCTATGACTGTTCGTTGGATTTCTGAAGGTTTCGCGTCGAACTGTCACGTGCTCGGCGGATCGTCGGCGTGCGCAGGTGCATGTTCGTCCAACTGGCACACTTTCGCAGTCCGGGATCACGACGCGGCGCTCGTCAGTCGATCGGCGTCGGCGTGCCCGGGTCCGCTCGCAGCAGTTCTTCGTGGTTGTCGTGCGATGGGAGTACACAGAACAGAATGCCACCGGGATCTGCCAGGACGACCCAACCTTCGTCGCCGCTCTGACCGACGTCGGCGCGTGTGGCACCGAGGCACAACGCCTTCTCAACGCAGCGAGCTTGGTCGGCCGGTCGCAAGTCGAGGTGGATGGCACCAGGCGGGGCCGACTGCTGCGAGGGTTGGATCAGCAGGGACGGCTGGCCGGGGGCGACGAGCATGATCGAGTCGCTGTGGTTGGGCGCGACTTCGTACCCCAGCAGGTCTCGCCAGAAGCGGGCAATGGTCGTTGGCCGATCCGACTTCATCGTCACGGTTGCGATTCGTGCTTCGGCCATCAGTAGCGACCTATGCCTGCTGGAACTCGAGGCGATTGCCGAACCATCGCCAGCGCGTACTGGGGTCGACCAGCTCTTGCTCGAACTCCTCGACGTCCTGCGGCGTCGCGAGAACGTACGTGGCCGCGCCGCCTGGCAGGACGCGCAGGCTCATCAGGAACTCAGGTCACCAATGTCGGCCACGCGCCGAGAATACGCCCGAATCGTCAGGAAAGGCGACTGATGATCAACAAATCTCTAACTGTCCGGGAACCTGCGCTACCTGCACGAACGCAAATCGCATGCCCAAATCCCCGAAACGAACCGTCATGCCTAGAGACACTCTATTCAGCGGTGCGTCCACGCGTCAGTCGGCCCACGTGCGTCACCGACCGCAGGCCATTCGCGTCGTCGTAGTCGTACAGGGCCCACTCGACGCCGGCGGCGTAGGCGTCGTCGCCACTAGTTCGCACTTCGAACTGCAGGCGGACCGCAGCAGACGAGCCCGCGTTCAGACATGCGGCGTACCCGTCCCGGTACCCCTGGTCGAAACGCTGCGGTCGTTGGCGTGGCCCCATGCACTTAGTCGAACACCTGTTCGATCACGAGTCAAACGGTGCCCCTGCTGTCAGGGCCTCCCCGCACACCTTCCTGACACAACCAGGAAAGGTGGCCGGCGATGCGCAACAGTCTTGGAGAGCGTGAGGCGAAACTCGAGGCGCTGCACGAGAAGCTCACCGCGTCAGTCGCAGCGCTGGTGACGGGCGAGGACTGGAAGCGGGCGCTGGAGTTCGCGGCCAGGTTCCGGTCGCGGTCGTTCAACAACACGCTGCTGATCCACGTGCAGCACTACTCCGCTCACCGGGAGGGGCGGGTTCCGCATCCGTCGCCGACGTATGTGGCGGGGTTCAAGCAGTGGTTGTCGTTGGACCGGCAGGTGATGAAGGGCCAGTCCGGGTACGCGATCCTGGCGCCGGTGACGGCGCGGTTCGTGTCCACGACCCCGGATGACCCGGGCTCGTGGCGCCGACTCGGGCGCGGCGAGAAGCCGCGGCCGGGTGACACGGTGCGAGCCAAGTTAATCGGGTTGCGTCCGGCGTACGTGTGGGACGTGTCCCAGACCGATGGGGATCCGCTCCCCGAACCACCTCGCCCGGTCCTGCTGCGTGGCGAGGCGCCTGAGGGGTTGTGGGACGGCCTTGCGGATCAGATCACCGCGCAGGGGTACGAACTGCGCCTGGTGTCTGACGCCTCCCACATCGGTGGCGCGAACGGGCTGACCGACTTCCTCACCCGTGAGGTGTCGGTCCGCATGGACATGGACGACGCAGCCCAGGTCAAGACGCTGGCCCACGAACTGGGTCACGTCATGCTGCACTCCCCCGCGTCCTCGGTGCAGGAGCAGACCCGAGCCGCGGCAGACGCGACGCTGCACCGCGGGATCGCCGAGGTGGAGGCCGAGTCGGTGGCGCTCATGGTGGCGGCCGCGCATGGGCTGGACACGAATGACTACACCGTCCCGTACGTGTCGACGTGGGCCTCCACCGTGCGGGGCAAGTCTCCGGTCGAAGTCGTCCAGGCCACCGCAGACCGCGTACGAGGGACGGCGATGAAGATCCTCGATGACCTCGACACCGCTCAGGTCAACGACGGCAACCCTCCGGGACTCGACCGCGAGGCACTCGCGGCGAACCGACGGGTGCCCCGCCCACGACGGACCGCGACACGCTCTCCCGTGTCCAGTGGAATGGGAGTCGAACGATGAGCATGATGAGCGCTTCGTACCGCCGTGACCATCCCACGATCCGTGTGCCGGTGGTGATGCCACTTGTCGAGGTCACCATCGCCCAGGACGGTCACGCGGCCGTGAGGTTGAACGGGGAGCCGTACAACGTCGACGGATCCCTCACCCGCTCTGACGTGAGCACGGTGCTGGACCAGATCGCACTGCAGTTGGGCACCGCAGTGCGCGCTGAACTTATCGAGTCCGACGGCGAACGATTCACCGACTACGTCACCCCCGGCTCTTCCCCGCGCTGCCCTGCCTCCACCAACGACGTCGCGCCTGCATCGAGGCCCACTCACCCAGGGCCTGGCGGTGTGAGGCCGCTGTTGTTGTCCGCGTTCGGGGTCACGGGCAGCGGGTTCACTGTGGGTGAAGAGGTCGAGGTCTGTGTGGTGGTGACGACGCAGGTCGCGGACGCCGACGGCCAAGCGTTCGTCCGGGTGCCCTCAGCGCTGCTGGCCACCCACCCCGATGTGGTGTTGGTCGGGCGGTCGTCGGGAACGGTCGCCGCCGGATCCGTGCCCGCGGACGCCGACTCCGCGTAAGCGAGACAAGCCATGAACCCCGGGGGCCGCAGCGCCGATGACACCTTGGTCAACGCTGGCCTGCTCCTGATCGTCGCCGTCGCCGGTCTCGCCGGCCTCCTCCGCCTGACGGGCAGCGTCGCAGCGCGGGTTACCGGCGCCGATGACCCGTCTGGAAGTTGGGCGGGCGGCCTCTCCGTCCTGACCAAACCGACGGATCCGGCCGGTGCACTTGGCGCCATAGGACTGTCTGCGTGGACCTACTGGTTGACCCTGATCATCCTGCTGACCATGGGCGTTCTCCTGGCGTGGGCAGGATGGCGTCTCTTCGACGGCGCCAGGCACCGTGCACGACTTGATCCCTCCCGGCTGTCGGGAACAGCGACCAGACGCGACGTACGCGCGACCGCGTCGCGTCACGCCTTGTTGAAACGCGGCCGGACACTGCGCCCGTCGCTGCCTTCCCCGACTGCTTCGGACGTGGGATATCTGCTCGGGCATGCACACGGCAAGGAGGTGTGGGCCTCAGTCGAGGACTCGATCCTGCTGCTCGGTCCGCCGCGGTCGGGCAAGGGACTGCACATCGTCATCAACGCCATCCTCGACGCCCCCGGCGCGGTGATCACCACATCCACCAGGCCCGACAACATCAGCGCCACCATCGACGCCCGCCGGGCACGGGGGCCCGTCGCGGTCTTCGACCCCCAACGTCTGGCGCAGTCGATGCACGCTGGCCTGCGCTGGTCGCCGGTACGCGGGTGTGAAGATCCGCTGACCGCGATGATCCGCGCCACCGGCCTCGCCTCCGCCACCGGCCTGTCGTCCGGTGGCGTGGAGTCGGGTGGGTTCTGGGAAGGCAAGACCCGCACCGCCCTGCAGGCACTGCTCCACGCAGCCGCGCTGGACAACCGCGCCCCAGCAGAACTGTTCGCGTGGACCCTGAATCCTGCTGCCGCGGCCGACGCCGTGACGATCCTGTCCAGTCACACGGGCGCTGCACCGGGATGGGCCGAATCGTTGGAGGCCATGATCAGCACGGATCCTCGTACCCGCGACTCGATCTGGATGGGTGTCTCGCTGGCCTTGTCGAGCCTGGCCGACCCACGGGTGCTGGAGACCGTCACCCCCAGGACCGGAGAGCACTTCGAGCCCGAGCAGTTCCTCCGCGACAACGGCACGCTCTACCTGCTCGCAACCGGATCCGGCGCCGGCGCCTCGTGGCCTCTGGTGGCGGCGTTCATCGAAGACCTCGCCGAGACCGCACGCCACCTCGCCGCGGCTTCGCCGGGAGCACGACTCGACCCACCGCTGCTGCTGGCTCTGGACGAGATCGGCAACCTGTCTCCCCTCCCCTCGCTGCCCACGTTGATGGCCGAGGGCGGCGGGACCGGGATCACCACGCTGCCTGTCCTGCAGTCGCTGTCCCAGGCCCGTGACAAGTGGGGCGACCACGCTGCTGGCGCGATCTGGGATGCCTCGATCGTGAAGATCGTCCTCGGCGGCGCCTCGTCGGCGAAGGACCTCCAAGACCTGTCGGCACTCATCGGTGAGCGCGACGAGCTCACCGACTCCATCTCGATCGGTGACTACGGATCGCGCAGCGTCCAACGCTCCACCCGCCGCGTCTCCATCCTGCCCCCGGAGAGGATCCGCACCCTGCCGTTCGGCACCGCGCTGGTGCTGCTGCGCTCCACCGCGCCGCTCATCACCCAGCTGCGGCCGTGGACCACGCGCCACGACGTACAGCCGTCAACGAGGCCGCGGCGATCCTCCAGTTGGCGACGGCCTCGGGGATCTACGCGCACCTGACAAACGAGAGCGGTTGCCACCCAGGCGCCGCGCCGGTGTCAGGAGCACGTGATGACGATTCCTACCCAGATGAGCCTGCCCGGGTTCATCGCCACCACTCCGGAGCTGACCCACACCCAGACCGGAACCGAGCGGTTCTACGCCCGCGTCGGGGTGGAGCACTACCGCAAGGAGGCCGACGGCACCTACACGCAACTGGAGACGAGCTTCCACAGCCTGGTGGCCTTCAGCAAGACCGCGCTGCACGCGTACGAGCAGTTCCGGGTCGGCGACTCCGTCGTCGCTTCGGGCTACATCAACGAGTACGAGGTCGAGCGCCACGGTCACGTCGAGATGCGCGAGGAGTTCGTCGCCCGTCGCCTCGGGCACGACACCGCTCGTACCCGCTACGAAGTGGACCGGTCCCCACGGACCGAGCCCGAGGCACCAGGCGTCGAGGTCCCGCAGCAGCAACCCCGTGTCGCTCCTGCGGCCACGGCCGCGAGCCCGTCCGCGAGCTCCGTCCCGACCGCTCACGGCATGGGCATCTGAGCGGGCCTATCGCCATGACCTCCCACGACCCGTCATCGACGTTCACCTCGCGCATGGGAGTCGTCGACAGCCAGGACGCCGAGTCGGTCGATGACGGGTTGGTCCGGCCGATCAACTGGAACGTCCTCACCGCGGCCGAGGCGGAGAACGAGTGGCTCGACCTCAACGCGTGGGTCCACTGGCTGCGCTTCGCCTACGGACTCCCCGTCGCGATCATCCCGCCGCTGTGGCATCGGCACAACGCCCTGGTCCTCGAACTCTCCGCGCTGCACCGGGCGTGGCTCGCCTCCGTCGACCCCGACGGCCCTCCGGGCGGCCAACTGCAGTGGCACGAACAGTTCACCAACAGCCGTCACCGGCTGCGTGAGTGGGTGCAGCTGGCCGGCACCAAGCTCGACCGCGACCGGCCCACCCGCATCACCACCTGGCCAGGGGATGAGCCCCAACCGCCGGCCATCGAGGCCGAGATCACCGACCGCGAAGCCGACTTCTACAGCTTCGTCGCCCTGGATCTCGCAGCCCGCCGCAGCGTCGAGGAACGTGTTGCCCGCCGCCGCGCCCTCCACTCCACCTGACCAGTCCGACGCTTCAGGAGCCCCCGATGAATCGCAGCGACGCCACAGCCATCACCTGCGCGAGAGTGCTGATCACCGCGCTGGCCGACCACCCCGATCATGCGTTCCCACCCTTCGCCAGCAGCGACTACGAGCGAGCGCTCATCGACTTCGACACCATCTGCGGTCCACAAACACCCGGGCTGCCTGCCTTGCGGCCCGCGGGGCAGGCCAGCGAGCTGTACGAGCAGGCGCTCAACGCCATCACCATCCTCGGGGACCTCGGGATCCTCGACGGCCTGCAGGTCGAACTCGTCCTCGATGTCCTCGACCAGGCGTTCAACGGGCCCTGGTGATGTACGGCCACTCCAGTGCAGCAGTACGCGACGCGGTCGGCGAACTGCTCCACCATCAACGCCTCACCAAGCCGATCGGCGCCGTGCACATCCTCGACGACCCGAGGTTTGACGACTACCGGGACGATCTCGCCCTGATCACCCGATACCGACAGGTGCTGCTCGGGTGGTGCTGCCAACTGGCGCGCATCACCACCGCCTACTCCCTGCCAGGCACCGCCGGGGAGTCGTCCTCAAGCCCCGCGCGGGATCTCCACGAACACCTCCGCAGCGCGTACGCCCACTCCCCCGCACGCGCCCCCAGCATGGACGAACTCACCACGCCCGCTTCCACCTCGGTGGTCGAAATCTGGCGCACCGCCGCCCGGGCAGCGGTCCTCGCCGAGGTCGACTTCAACCCGACCCTGGCGCCGGCCGCGCTCAGCGCAGGTGAACGCATCGTCATGCTCAAAGACATCGCCGACGTCACCCACGCACTCGTGTCCCTCGAGCGGCGATACCGAACCCTCCCCGGCTGGCTCCCCCTCGACAACACCCGCCGGTTGGGACGCAGCGCCCACCTGGCCCGCCTCTTCGCCGACGCCCAACAGGTCGACTACGCGATCGACCATCGAGGACAACGCCCCTGTCCCGGACTCATGGCCGACGGCGAACGCACCGGGATCGCAGGCCTCCTCGCCGCCGAACACAACCTGTACGTCCAGCTGGTGCGCCACTTCCCCGACGCCACCACCCTGCGGCTGGTCCTGGACTCCCAACGCCTGATCTCCGCCGCTGCCTCCGAGATCGTTACCGAAGCCGACCCCGACCTGACCCACCTTTGGGCTGCGCGCGCCGAGACCTACCGATTGCTGACTGATCACACTCGTGACCTTGGCGGACAGATCGGCCATGGTGCGCCCGCAGCCCGAGAGGCGCTCATCCTCGGAACTCGCCTACGCATGCTCGGACGCCCAACCATGACACCGGCCCAAGTTGATGGACTCGCCAACCTCTTCAACCGGGTCGACGCCCGCATCGCTGAGATCGTGAGGACCGGCGCACGGCAAGACCTCTACTTCCTCCGCGTCCCGATCCCCCGTATCGACACCAGCAGCCCAGGCCTCACCAAACCAGTGCGACATCGGTACGCACCGCTCAGCGCGGTTGGCAGCGACATGGTCGAGTTGGTCACCAGTCGGTTCCCGACCCACGGCACCCAGGCCACTCACCCCGCTCACGCGCCCCGGCTCACACTGAGTTCGAACCCGAGATCGTCGCTCGCACATGGCTCCGAGCCCTGGGCCGTCGAACGCTCCCTGGAACTCTGAGCGATCGCGTGCCTGTGCCTCGGGGCGGCGCCCCCATCCACCCAGTAGGACGTGCGAGCCGCGTACCGACGGTTGGTAATGGTGGGTCTTCCTAGCCGAGCGGGTGTTCGTGGAAGTGAGGCCGGTTTCGATAGTGCCGATTGCGGGCGGCCAGCACGCAGAGCGCTGCCACCGCGGAAGTCAAGGACCCGACGAGGACCCCCACCTTGACAGTCTCTTCTAGCGCGGACCCGGCACCGAACGCGAGTTCGCCGACGAGCAGAGACACGGTGAAGCCGACCCCGGCCAACAAACTGACGCCGAATAGGTCGGGCCACCGCAAGGTCGGGTCCAATCGAATTCCTGGCAAGCGGGTAACGAGGAAGGTGGCGGTGGTGATCCCCAAGGTTTTGCCGAGCACGAGCCCGGCCATGATGCCGAGGGCCACGGGGGTGGTGGCCGAATCCACGAGGCCGGAGAACCCTCCGATGGTTACCCCTGCGGCGAAGAACGCGAAGAGCGGAACCGCCACGCACGAGGACCAAGGCTTCAGCAGGTGTTCGAAGCGTGCAGTGGGCCCGTGTGCGGCGGCCGCCTCCTTCTCGGCCAACGAACCCATCCTTGAGGTTGGGGCGTTGAACACCGGGACAGTGAGTCCGAGCAGGACCCCCGCGATGGTGGCATGGACACCAGAGGCATGAACAAAACCCCAAGCCACGACCGCGATCGGCACGAGCAACCACCACGCCGGCAGTCGTCTCAACGCTACTGCGAACAAGGCGATGCTCACTGCGCCTAGCAGGAGGAACAGCAGATCAATGTGCGCGGTGAATCCGACAGCGATGATCGTGATCGCGATGAGGTCGTCAACGACTGCCAAAGTGAGCAGAAAGGCCCGCAGTGCCGGTGGAAGGTGGCTTGAAACGGCTGCAAGGACTGCCACTGCGAACGCAATGTCGGTGGCCGCCGGAACAGCCCACCCGTTGAGCGCCCCCTTGCCGCCACCAGCCGCGGTGACGACGGCAAGGTAGACGAGTACCGGGACCACGACGCCGCCGACGGCAGCGGCGACGGGCACCAACGCGCGGCGCGGATCGCTCAGGTCCCCGGCCAGGAACTCACGCTTGAGCTCCACACCAACAACGAAGAAGAACACCGCGAGCAGGCCGTCCGCGGCCCACTGACCCATCGTCAGATCGAGGTGCAGCGCTGCCGGACCGATCCTGAAGTCGCGCAGCGACGCGTAGAGCTCGGCCCCGGGAGAGTTGGCAAGGGTCAAGGCCACAAGGGTGGCGACACCAAGCAAGACCCCACCGGCCGGTTCCAGTCGGGACCAGGCACCCAACCGCTCGCGGCGGGTGCGCTGATGCGGATCCAGGGGTGCATGGGCATGAAGATGCGACGACAAGATGGAGTCCAGACGTGAGTGTCCAGCGGTCCAGGGACCACCGAGCGAACAAAAGGAAACACTGAAGAGTGGTTCCGCACTTCGTCCCGATAGGGACGGCGCACAGAAGCCTCAGCGTTCTGTCTGGGGACAACCCGTCTGCCACGCACCCCACGTGGAGATGTAGCCATTGGTCCCTGTCGCGGTCATCGTCTGACCCTGCGTGCGCACATCAGAGGACCCCGCAAGGAACTCGGGCGCACGGTGGATGATCACGTCCCCCACTTTACCGTTGCCCCCCCGACAGCGCGAGCCCAGGAAGTACCGACACGAGGTCCGTCACGGCACCTCTTGCGCGAGGAGCTCGATGAACTCGTCCGCCATCTCGAGGTGGCGTACCAGTTTCGCGCGCCGTTCCTGGACGTCAGCTCGAATGGCGCCCAGACGGTCTACGGCCGGTCGGCGGGACGATTCGTCACCGCCATGATCGCGCAGCGTCTCAATGTCAGCCATGACTGCCTTCATCTGGTCAAGGGTGAAACCCAACGGCTTCATCCGTCGGATGACCATGATCTTCTCCACGTCCTCCTCGGTGTAGAGGCGAAAACCGCCCTCGCTACGCCCGGACGGCCGCAACAGACCTACCTCTTCCCAATGACGCAGGCTCCGCAGTGACAGCTCGGTTCGGGCGGCGACCTCACCGATCTGCATCACCGCCACGGGTGCGTCCGCGGGTGTCGGAGGGTGGGATTCAGTGGGCATCGATGGGGTCCTCACGTCATGACGATTACAACCCTCACGTTACGTGAGAGTACGATCCTGCTCAGACTTCGCCGGCAGGACGCCGGCACGCGCACCCATGGTGCGCACCAACCCCATCCAGATCCAAGCCGTCCGAGCCTGCCACCGCGACGTGGCCTTCGCGCGGACGACTGCCTCCCAGAACGGAACGCCGCCCTTGAGCGCCACCACCCTGCCCCACGCACCCGAACCGAGCGTCATGGCGGCGCTACGATCCCCCAAACTGTTGCGCACCGAGGTGCTCGCCGGCCTGGTGGTCGCACTGGCGTTGATCCCCGAGGCGATCTCGTTCTCCATCATCGCGGGTGTCGACCCACGCGTCGGCTTGTTCGCGTCGTTCACGATGGCGGTGTCCATCGCGTTCCTCGGCGGTCGCCCGGCCATGATCTCGGCCGCAACCGGCGCCATCGCCCTGGTCATCGCGCCGGTGATGCGCGAGCACGGCTACGACTACCTCATCGCCACGGTCCTTTTGGGTGGCCTCATCCAGATCGCACTCGGCCTGGGCGGGTTCGGCAAACTGATGCGCTTCATCCCGCGCTCGGTCATGGTCGGGTTCGTCAACGCCCTCGCCATCCTCATCTTCATGGCACAGATCCCGTACATGGTCGACGTGCCGTGGCTGGTCTACCCGATGATCGCCGCCGGCATCGCCATCATGGTCGGCCTCCCGCGCGTCACAAAGGTCATCCCGGCTCCCCTGGTCGCGATCGTCGCCCTCACCGCGTTCACCGTCATTGCCGCCCTCACCGTCCCCAACGTCGGCGACGAAGGCGAACTGCCCGACAGCCTCCCCGCCCTCTTCATCCCCAACGTCCCGTTCAACCTCGACACCCTGCAGATCATCGCCCCCTACGCACTCGCGATGGCACTGGTCGGCCTGCTCGAGTCGCTACTGACCGCGAAGCTGGTCGACGACATCACCGACACCCACTCCAACAAGACCCGCGAGTCCTGGGGTCAAGGCGCGTCCAACGTGATCACGGCCTTCTTCGGCGGCATGGGCGGCTGCGCCATGATCGGCCAGACCCTCATCAACGTGAATGCCTCCGGTGCCCGCACCCGCATCTCCACGTTCCTCGCCGGTGTCTTCCTGCTCATCCTGGTGGTCGGATTCGGCGACGTCGTGGCCATCATCCCGATGGCCGCACTCGTCGCGGTCATGATCATCGTCGCCGTCGGGACCTTCGACTGGCACTCCGTCCATCCGACCACCCTGCGCCGGATGCCGAAGTCAGAGACCACCGTCATGGTCGCCACCGTCGCAGTCACCGTCGCCACCCACAACCTCGCCATCGGCGTCGTCCTCGGCGTGCTGGTCGCCATGACGCTGTTCGCCCGCCGGGTCGCCCACCTCACCGAGACCCGCCGCGAGGTGGTCGAGGACCGCGACGGCGTCGCCACCGCCGTCTACCACGTCACCGGCCAACTGTTCTTTGCCTCCTCCAATGATCTCTACACCCAGTTCGAGTACGCCGACGACCCCAACCACGTCGTCATAGACCTCACCCAGTCCCACATCTGGGACGCCTCCACCGTCGCCTCACTGGATGCCATCACCACCAAGTACGAGCGCAAGGGCAAGACCGTCGAACTCGTTGGCCTGAACGGCCCCAGCGCGGAACGGCACGTCCGGCTCAGTGGCGCTCTCCCCTCACACTGAGAGGCATTCGCACACGACGCGACGAGCGTGATGCCCCGACGATTCGTCAGGCGCTCGTAGTGCACCTCGGGGAGCCGGCAGAGGCCGATGGTCCTCGGGGTGGACGAACACATCTGGCGGCCAGGACGGCAATCCCGGTGGTGGACATACTTCCGATCAAGCCATCGTTGTGGGCCAGGGTCGGCGCCGACACCCCACACGCCGGACAGATCCCGGGCATGACACCCCGGAGGGGTCAAGCGATCCAGGAGTCACAACGGGCACCGGGTGACCGGCGATAACCCTGCCAGCCAGCCCCCGGCCAGCCGCCACGAGGACTTACAGGCGATTCAATTTGGGAAGAGCCGCTCTTCTCACCCGCAGACACCGTTTCCGCCTGATGACTCATCACCACCAGTGGAAACCAAGGCGTGGGGCAGGTCAAGGTGTCAACCAAACACTGGGCAGTCCCGGGCGCGGTCAGATTGCGCTGACGACCGCGACCGGGCATTGTGCCCGCATCGCCACGTCGCTCGACACTGACCGGTGCAACAGTCTGAGTACGCCCCGTCGGCGCCTCGCGCCGAGCACCAGCAGTTGCGTTGATCTGGACAGGTCTATCAGTTCGTCAGCGGGGCGGCCGGATCGGTGCGCGGCCCGGTGTTCGACATCGGGGTACTGATCCGCCAACCCAGCGATGGTCTCAGCAACCAACAACCGCTCTTCCGCCGTCGGCCCGTGCTGATCGCTGCGACTCAGTAGCGCGAGGACTGCGGAACCACGGGCCCAACGCTCCAGCGAACAGTGCACGACAACGACTGGGAGGCCAAACGTGGACGCATAGTAGAACGCGAATTCAGCAGCACCTCGCGACACGAGCGTCCCGTCCACACCCAGGACGACCCGTCGGGCCAACCCGCTCCGGGCCGGCGGGTCCCGGACGACGACGACCGGACAATCGGCCTGCCGCATGACCGAGCGGTGGATGGCACCAGCGGGTGACCAGCCCACGGCTCCCCGGCGCGACCCCACGACGAGAACTGAAGCCTCCTGCGATTGGGCCAGCAGCACGGATGACGTGTCACCCGACTCAACGACGGTCACAGATACGTCCGGATGATTGGCGAGCACCCTGTTGGCTGCGTTGTCGAACAGAGTCCGGCGGGACTCCGCCACCTGCGTCCCGTCGGATCGTGCGTCCGCAAAGGTCGAGTCACCACGGGCGTTGTCTCTGGCGTGCACCAGCCTCAGCGGCCTTCCGGTCGCCGCAGCCCAGGAGGACGCCCAGTCAAGTGCTTCGGTACTGTCCTCGGTGTCACTGATCCCAACGACCACGGGGCCGTGCGCGCTCGTCACCATGATCCATTGTGGTCACGGACCAGACCCCTTGGAAAGGGCGACACTGCGCCGCGAGCTGGCAGGGTGGGCTGTCGAGCCCATCTCCTACCCAGAGGGCAGGTGTCCGTGCTTTGAAGGCAGGTACAGATGGCTTGACCCGGAGGTCGAAGCGGAGTGGTCGAGCGCCGCGATGTAGCGCTCGGCGTCCAGGGCCGCGGCGCAACCGGTCCCGGCGGCGGTGATGGCCTGCTGGTAGGTGTGGTCGACCAGGTCGCCGGCAGCGAAGACGCCGGCCAGGTTGGTGGCCGTGGAGGGCGAGGCGACCTTCACGTAGCCCTCGTCGTCGAGGTCGACCTGACCCTTGACCAGCTCGGAGCGCGGGTCGTGACCGATGGCGATGAAGAGACCAGAGATCTCGAGGTCCTTGAGGTCGCCCGTGACGGTGTCGCGCAGGGTGATCTTCTCCAGCGACTGCTCGCCGTGGATCTCGGCGACCTCGGAGTTCCAGACGATCTCGAGCTTGGGGTCGGCGAAGGCGCGCTCCTGCATGACCTTGGAGGCGCGGAGCTCCTCGCGGCGGTGCAGCAGGTAGACCTTCGAGGCGAAGCGCGTGAGGAAGGTGGCCTCCTCGACGGCGGAGTCACCGCCACCGACGACGGCGATCACCTTGTCGCGGAAGAAGAAGCCGTCGCAGGTCGCGCACCACGAGACGCCGCGGCCCGACAGCTCGTCCTCACGGGGCAGGCCGAGCTTGCGGTAGGCAGAACCGGTGGCGAGGATCACCGAGCGCGCGGTGTAGGTCTTGTCGTAGGTCTTCACGACCTTGACGTCACCGGTGAGGTCGACCTCGACCACGTCGTCGGTGACCAGCTCGGCGCCGAAGCGCTCGGCCTGGGCGCGCATCTCGTCCATCAGGGCCGGGCCCATGATGCCGTCGCGGAAGCCCGGGAAGTTCTCGACCTCGGTGGTGTTCATCAGCGCGCCCCCGGCGGTGACGGACCCTTCGAAGACCAAGGGCTCCAGGTTGGCGCGGGCGGCGTACACGGCGGCGGTGTAGCCCGACGGGCCGGAGCCGATGATGATCACGTTGCGTGGCTGGTCGGACATGTTTCTCACTCCTCGACGCGCATTTGGGGCCCAGCCACGCGGCAGATGTGGTCCACCGCGGGGCGTGGAGCTCAGACGGGTGCGATCTCCGCCAGTAGCGTCTTGACGCGGGCTTCGATCTCGTCGCGGATGGGACGTACGGCTTCGATGCCCTTGCCCGCCGGATCAACGAGGGCCCAGTCCTCGTAGCGCTTGCCGGGGAAGATGGGGCAGGCATCGCCGCAGCCCATGGTGATGACAACGTCCGAGGCGGCCACGTCCTCGGTGAGGAGTTTGGTGGGAACCTCGGCGGTGATGTCGATGCCGACCTCGGCCATCGCCTCGACTGCGGCGGGGTTGATCGTCTCCGCGGGGGCTGAGCCTGCCGAACGGACGAGGACACGATCCCCGCCGTGGTGGCGCAGGAAGCCGGCGGCCATCTGGGAACGGCCGGCGTTGTGGACGCAGACGAAGAGGACTTCGGGCACGGTGGTCATGAGGACGTCTTTCTCCTGGTTGGCGGCCTGCACGAGAGCCGCGTGGGCGATTTTGGCGGTGAGAGCGGGGAGGTAGTTGTTGATACGTGCCTCGGCCGCGATCCGCTCGTAGGCGTCGGTGACGTAGGCGTGAACGGTTTCTGGGCCGAATACGCCGGAGAACTGCGGGATCAGGTCCTCGGCGATCCGGCGGAGCAGTTCTGCAGGTTCGAGCAGATGCCATCCCCTTCGATCCGTGCCGCTGGACCGCGGTATCCCGGGCGCTTGGCGTTCGGATGTCATCGGCTCTCCATCGCCGGGGCCGAAGGAAAGTAGCGGCGGCGGGCCCACAGCGACACGTACACGAGTCCGACGAGGACGGGTACCTCGATCAGTGGCCCCACGACACCGGCCAGGGCCTGGCCGGAGGTGACCCCGAAAACGCCGATGGCCACGGCGATCGCGAGCTCGAAGTTGTTGCCAGCCGCGGTGAAGGCCAGCGAGGTGGTCCGTTCGTAACCCAGGCCGATCGCGCGTCCCAGGGCGAAGCCGCCGATCCACATCACGGTGAAGTAGGCCAGCAGCGGCAGCGCGATCCGGGCCACATCGAGCGGCTGGGAGGTGATCGCGTCGCCCTGCAAGGCGAAGAGCACGACGATGGTGAAGAGCAGCCCGTACAGGGCCACCGGCCCGATTCGCGGCAGGAAGGCGTCCTCGTACCACTCCCGGCCCTTGGCCCGCTCCCCGAAGAAGCGGGTGAGGAAGCCGGCCACCAAAGGGATACCGAGGAAGATCAGCACGGACTTGGTGATGTCCCACGCCGAGACGTCCAGCGTCTCTCCGTCGCCCAGGCCCAGCCAGGTCGGCAACAGGTCGAGGTAGAACCAGCCCAGTGCACCGAACGCGATGATCTGGAAGACGGAGTTGCTCGCGACCAGCACCGTCGCGGCTTCGCGGTCACCGCAGGCCATGTCATTCCAGATCATCACCATCGCGATGCAGCGGGCCAAGCCGACGATGATCAGACCGGTGCGGTACTCCGGGAGGTCTGGCAACAGCAGCCAGGCCAGAGCAAACATGAGTGCCGGGCCGAGGACCCAGTTGAGCAGGATCGAACTCCACAGCAGCCGCTTGTCAGCGGTGACGTGGCCGAGTTCGTCGTACCGGACCTTCGCCAACACCGGGTACATCATCACGAGCAGGCCCAGTGCGATGACGATCGAGACCTTCCCGATCTCAACTGCGGCCAGGGCTTCGTCCAGACCCGGCACGAGACGGCCCAGTCCCAGTCCGGTGACCATCGCGATCGCGATCCACACGGGGAGCAGACGGTCAAGGGTGGACAGTCGCTCCAGGCCTGCCGCCGACGCTGGAGAGGTCTGGACACTCATGCCGGCACCGCCACGTCGAACAAACTGCCCAGGGCACTCAGCGCCCCCGGACGCGCGGAGTAGTAGACCCAAGTGCCGCGACGCTCTCGGCTCACCAGGCCCACGTCATGCAACACCTTGAGGTGATGGCTGATCGTGGGCTGGGACAGGTCGAAGCAGGGCAACAGGTCGCAGACGCATGCCTCTCCCCCCTCGTGCGAGAGGATCAACGACATCAACCGCAGACGGGCCGGGTCGCCGAGCGCCTTCAGCAAGGGAGCGATCGTCTCGGCCTGTTCGGCATCGATCGGTTCTGCCGCAAGTGACGTGCAGCATTCGAGCGCGTCGGTCGGCGCACACTCTGATTTCGACATGTGTCTATATTGACAGATGTGGAAACGCGCGGACCGCCGGGACGGGTGAACGATGGGTGAACACTCGCTGATCACCGCGTCGGAGTCGGCGAGCCGGCCGGCGCTACTGAGGTCGTCGCGGCGCTCGTTTCCTTCGCGCCCGTAGCCGCGAGGCTCGCCAACCCGGTCGCCACAGTCGCGACGGCGGCGAGGACGGCAAACAGACCGACATAGCTCCCCGTCGCCTCGACGATCAACGCGCCCAACAAGGGTGCAAGGGCGCTGGCGGCGAGGACGGGGGCGTTGTACACGCCGCTGACGGCGGCGTACCTTTCTCTGCCCCAGTGGTCGCTGACCAGAGTGGCGCCCACCAGAGTGAAGAGACCTCGCGACGAGCCCGCAAGCACGGCGAGCGCGATGAGCACCGGGGCGGGCCCGGCGAGAGTGGCGAATCCGGTCACAGCAACGCCCATAGCGCCGATCACCACGACGGCCCGGACTTGCGCGGTCAGTTGGCGCGTCATCCAGGGGTAGAACACACGCCCCAGGACTTGTCCCGCTCCCCCGAGCCCCAGGGCCCAGGCAGCACCCGTGGAGGTCATCCCCCGGTCAATCAACAGGGGAACGAGGTAGACCATGGAGGCGTACGAAGCGAGCGCCATGAGGGTCCCGGCTGTGGTGGCGAGCAAGAACGTACGGCTGCGGAGGATGTGGCGATCACTGACACGTGGCGGCGGGCCGGGGATTCCACCTGGCCCGGACGTTCGGCGCTGCCTGGATCCTGTTCCCGCGTGCCGTTCCCGTCCGGGCCAGGGGTGGCGCAGCACGAGCAGATGGATCGGCAGGGTGATGGTGCCCAGTGCGACGGCGAGGACGAGATAGGTCTGGCGCCAGGACAGATGCAGCGCAAGGGCATCCGTGAGGGGCGCAAAGATGGTACTGGAGAACCCGGCCGCCAGCGTCAGTGTGGTGATGGCCTGGACGCTGCGCGGCCCGAACCATCCAGTGAGGGCGGCAAATGCCGGAGGGTAGAAGAGGCAGGCGCTGGCCGTGCCGGCGAGCACCCAGGCCGCTAGGAAGAGTGCGTAGTTGGGGCTCCAGGCCAGCATCAGGATCGCGGCAGTGCCCACGAGGCTTCCCGTGGTCATGACCAGCCACGGCCCGCGATCCTGCAGGATCCGACCGACGACGATGCCGACGGCTCCACCGATGACACTCCCGATGGAGAAGGCGGCCGTGATCGCGGTTCGACTCCATCCTGTTTCGGCCTGGATCTGGGGCAGCAGCACGGTGAAGGCGTAGAAGATCACCCCGTAGCTGACGATCTCCGTCACGCACAGCCCCACCAGCACAGCGCGCAGGGAGCCGCGGCCCAGGGCCGGGCTCCCTGCAGCGGGAGTCTCAGGGGAGGACAGGTCCCGCACCCACCTGCACGAACTCCGGAGCAGCTCCGCAGCAACCGCCTTCGGCTGTCGCGGCGGGCTCGTCGTAGAGGCCGGAGCCACCACAGACGCCGGTGTCCGGCAGTGCCAGCTCGACCCTGGCCGCGGCCTCGGGGTCTCCTGCCACCATCGCGACCACACTGCGCACCTGCTCGTACCCCGTCATCGCGAGGAAGGTCGGGGCACGGCCGTACGACTTCATCCCGACCATGTAGAAGTTCGGCTCGTCGGGGTGAGCCAGGTCAGCGGCTCCCGTGGCCTGCACGGAGCCGCAGGAGTGGAGGTTGGGATCCACCTCGTCTGCTACACGCCTGGGTGCTTCGAGCGTGGAGTCGAGGTCGAGACGCAACTCGGAGAGGAATGACAGATCGGGACGGAATCCGGTCAGGGCCACCACTCGGTCGACGCCTGTGAGCACCCGGCCGTCCTCGGCCACGACAACGACCTGCTCGCCCGCACGACGGAATTCACTTGTCCTGAAGCCAGCCACGAGGGCGACCCGTCCGGCCTCGACGGCCTCGCGAGCCCGTGTGCCCAGTGCCCCGCGACGCTCGAGCTGGTCAGCGGCCCCGCCGCCGAAGGTGTTGCTCGTCGTGGCGCGGCGCAGGGCCCAGGTGATCGTGGTTCCGGGGTGGTCCTGGGCGATGCGGTCGAGTTCGAGGATTGCGTTGAGCGAGGAGTCTCCCGCACCCAGCACGACGGTGTGCTTGCCCGCGTACCGCTCGGGGGCCTTCCTGTCCGGGACGCCGTAGTGGATCTTGTCAG
The DNA here is from genome assembly GCF_006007965.1 of Nocardioides jishulii. Lineage (NCBI taxonomy): Bacteria > Bacillati > Actinomycetota > Actinomycetes > Propionibacteriales > Nocardioidaceae > Nocardioides > Nocardioides jishulii. The sequence continues at coordinate 1,950,165 of NZ_CP040748.1, forward strand.
CGTTCGCCTTCTCGCCCAGGGCGGGCAGGCCGTCGGCGCCGGCCGGGCTCGGCGTACGCCAGGTGCCCGAGGCATCAATGACCGCACGCGCCTCGATCCGGCACTCGCGTCCGGCCGCGTTCACGGCATGCACGGTGAACGGCTGGTCTCCGCGGTCAGCGTCCACCAATCGGTCACGGCCCACGCGGGAAACCCCGGTGACCCGTGCGTCGTACTGGATCCAAGGCGCCAGCGACTCCCCCAGCGGGGCCAGGTAGGACTCTACCCACTCCGCGCCGGTCGGGTAGCCAGCGGTCGGCGCGACCCAGCCCGTCGACTGCAGCAGGTCCACCGCGACACGGTCCATCAGTTCGGGCCACGGCGAGAACAGGCGTACGTGCCCCCACTCAGCCACGGCCGCGCCAGCAGCGGCGCCCGACTCCAGCACCAGCACCTCGAGGCCCCGCTCACGCAGATGCGCAGCAGCGGCCAGCCCTTGCGGTCCGGCACCGATCACAACAACAGGCAAGTCATTCATGCCCCACTCCTCACATTCACGTTTATCGATGTAAGAAACAGCACTCTCGCATCGACAAATGTCAATACGTAGGCGATGATGGGGTCATGTCCCCCCACGTGCCCCTCGTCGATTCCGAGGCCATCGTTGCGTGCTGCTCCCCCGTGACCGACGGCGTCGTCACCGACAATGCCGCCGCCGCCCTGGCCAAGATGTTCAAAGCCCTCAGTGATCCAGCCCGGGTCAAGCTCATCTCCCTGATCGCTGCTTCACCCGACGGGGAGGCATGCATCTGTGACCTGACGGAGCCGGTCGGGCTCAGCCAGCCGACGGTCTCCCACCACATCAAGCTGCTCGTCGACGCTGGTCTGGCGACTCGGGAGCAGCGCGGGAAATGGGCCTACTATCGCGTGGAGGGCAACACCCTGACCGCGCTGGCGTCCGCGCTGACGCAGACCCACTAGTCATCAGCCAGCGTCTTCGGCTGATCCATCAGCTTTCGGCAATGGCCGCTACCGTGGCCCGGGCCGAGGGGCCCACCCCGGCCAGCGTTGCGGAGGCCGGGCCCGTCCAGTCGCCGTATCCGACCAGGTACAGCCGTGGTTCATCGCGTGCTTGGGTGCCCGAGGGTCCGGCCACGGGCACGTGGCCACCCACGGTACGCAGTCCGAGCGGACGCAGGTGCCGCAACGCCGGACGAAAGCCCGTGCACCAGATGATGGCGTCGCACTCCCACTCCGTGCCGTCACCCCACGCCACCCCGCCGAGGGTGAGGCGGGAGAACATCGGTTCGGCCCGGAGAACTCCTCGGTCACGGGCGCCCTTGACGCTCGGCACCATCACGATGTCGCCGAGTCCTGCGACGCCACTGTGTTCACGGCCTTCGGCGAGCGCCTCGATGCGGGCACGGGCGGTGGTGAACAGGGCGCGCCCGTCCACGTCGTCGGGCAGGAACCGCGGCGGTCGGGTGGTGACCCAGGTGGTGTCGGCCACTGTGGAGATCTCGGCAAGGATCTGCGCAGCAGAGTTCCCGCCGCCGACGACCACGACCCGTTGCCCGGCAAAAGCGTCCGGGACCCGGTAGTCGACCGTATGCAGCTGGCGCCCGACGAAGTCCCGCATGCCCGGGTACACCGGCCAGAAGGGCCGATCCCAGGTGCCGGTAGCGGAGACCACGTGCCGAGCCGACAGCGTGCGATCTCCCGTGGCGACGTGCAGTCGACCGTCCGGGCTGTCGTCGGCTCGCGACACGCTTTCGACCCGCTGGGGGCGCTGTACGCGCAGGTCATACCGCTCCTCGTAACGCGTGAGGTAGTCGACCACGTGGTCACGGGTGGGGAATCCCCGAGTGGCATCGTCCCAGGGTGGCATCATCCAGCCCGGAAGCGAGGAGAAACCAGCCGGCGAGAACAACCGCAGACCATCCCAGGTACGCGGCCAAGCGCCGCCCGGCCGTTCGGCCGCATCAAGCATGACGAAGTCACGTCCCGGGACCAGCCCGGCTCGCCGCAGGTAGAACGCGGTGGACAGACCCGCCTGACCAGCACCAACCACGACGACGTCCACCTCGACATCAGAAGCCCCCCGAACCGGGATGGCGTCCACGTTGTCCACCATCAACGGCGCTCCTTGGCTCACGTGAATCACGGGTCCAATGGACCGTACACACGTGCGCGGGCTTTTCCTCGCACCAGCACCCTGCCAGAGACACAGCGCTGGCGTTTGACCCCTTTGGAACCGCAACGACTCGGACGTGGAGACCTGTGCACCTACTCGGACAGGAGTGGTCATCCGGGCCCCCTCGTCTCCAGGAGTGAGTCATGGCCACCACCTCACGACGCCTCGCGTCCCTGAGCGAAGCAGCAGAGATCCTCGCCGTGCGCCCCAAGACTGAATCGCCCCTGGGTCTGGTGGAGGCTCTCAATCCATGGAGGATGAGAGTCATGGCAGCACCGAGGAAGTACCCCGACGAGTTGCGTGAGCGTGCCACCCGGATGGCGGTGGAGCTGCGGGCAGACCCCGCGACGAAGCAGGGCGCGATCGCCCAGGTGTCCGAGCAGTTCGGCATGCACCCCGAGACGTTGCGCAACTGGGTGCGGCAGGCCGAGATCGACGGCGGTGTCCGGCCGGGCATCACCTCTGCTGAGGCGCAGCGGATCGCCCAGCTGGAGCAGGAGAACCGCGAGCTGCGCCGTGCGAACCACATTCTGAAGACGGCTTCGGCTTTCTTCGCGGCGGAGCTCGACCGCCCCACCAGCAGGTAGTGGCCTACATCGACGCCCATCGCCACGACGTCGTCGAGGGGCGTGGGGTCGGGGTCGAGCCGATCTGCGCGGTGCTGAAGAGCGCCGGCGTGCAGGTCGCCCCGAGCGGCTACTACGCGTCGAAGACCCGGCCGCCGTCGCCACGCGCGATCCGCGACGCGGAGCTGGTCGCCGACATCGAAGTGGTGCACCGGGCGAACCTGGGTGTCTACGGTGCCCGGAAGGTCCATGCGGCCCTGAACCGTGAAGGCATCGCGGTGGCCAGGTGCACCGTGGAGCGGTTGATGCGTGCCGAAGGCCTGCGTGGGATCCGCCGGGAGAAGGGTCGCAGGACCACCATCGGGGACGGCGCAGAGACCGAGCGGCCAGCCGATCTCGTGTCGCGCATGTTCGTGGCTTCGGCACCGAACCAGTTGTGGGTCGCGGACCTGACCTACGTCCGCACCCACGCCGGGTGGACCTACGTCGCGTTCGTGCTGGATGTCTTCAGCAGGAAGATCGTGGGTTGGCAGGTGTCCACGTCCATGCGCACCGACCTGGCCCTGGACGCCCTCGACATGGTCCTGTGGGAACGCCAACGAGCAGGCCACGACGTCACCGGTTTGGTGCATCACAGCGACCGAGGGGTCCAGTACCGAGCGATTCGCTACACCGAGCGGCTCGCTGAAGCCGAAGCAGTCGCGTCGGTGGGGTCCAAGGGCGATTCGTATGACTGTGAGCAGAATCAGGGGCTGCCTGGCCGGGGCCTGACCCTTGCTTACGACTGGCCACGGTGCCTTGGCGTTGATCTGTCGGCGCCGGCCAGGTGGCGATCAACGCACACACCGGCTGGCCGGGAGGGCGGTGACCGATTAGGGGCCTGATCGCCAAACCTGACCCATCACAGTCCTGTCCTACCCGCCCGACCAGCTGGCTTCGACAACCCAGCCAGATCGGAAGGGCAGCCATGACCAGCATGACCGTCACACCCCCCGAGCCGGTAGCCAGCCGTCAGATCATCATCGGCGTCGACACCCACAAGTACGCCCACGTCGCCGTCGCGATCGACCACCTCGGCGCCCGGCTCGCAGCACAACACGTCGCCGCCAACCGCGAAGGCTACGCGCAACTCGAAGCCTGGGCAGCCGCGTTGGCCGGCAACGGTCGAGTCATCGCCTACGGCGTCGAAGGCACCGGTCGCTACGGCGTCGGCCTGGCCAGCTTCCTGCGTCGCACCGGCCGCCGCGTCATCGAGGTCAACCGCGGCGATCGCCGCAGCCGCCGCAGTAATGGCAAGAGCGACACCCTGGACGCCGAGGCCGCTGCCCGGGCAGTCCTGGGCGGGCAAGCCACGGCTGTCCCGAAGTCGGCCGACGGCACCGCAGAGATGATCCGGCAGATCAAGATCGCTCGCGACACCGCGCGCAAGGCGAAGACAAGCGCGATCATCACGCTCAAGGCGCTCATCGTCACCGCCCCGGCCGACCTACGTGAGCACCTCGCCGGCACTTCCGACAAGGTCCTCATCGATCGATGCGCGTCGCTGCGTCCAGGCGCGGTGAACTCGCCGACCGCCAGCGCCAAGCACGCGTTGCGGACACTTGCGAAGCGCTACCAGGCGCTGGAAGCCGAGATCCGCGAGCACGACACGATCCTCGACGACCTCACCCGGTCCCACGCGCCCACTCTGCGCGAAGGCCTCGGCATCGGCGCCGACACTGCAGCCGAGATGCTCATCGTCTTCGGCGACAACCCCGATCGAGTCCACTCCGAAGCCGTCTTCGCCAAGCTCTGCGGGACCAGCCCGGTACCAGCCTCCTCGGGCATGACGAACCGGCACCGGCTCTCACGAGCTGGCCACCGCGAAGCCAACGCAGCCCTCTACCGGGCCGTCATCGTGAGGATGAGATTCCATGAGCCGACCATCAAGTACGTCGCCCGTCGGACCGCCGAGGGACTGTCAAAACGCGACATCATCCGCTGCCTGAAGCGCTACCTCGCCCGCGAGGTCTACCAGGCCGTCATGACCGATCACCGCGCCCGGCAAGCCGTACCGACCTCAGCCAGCCAGGGAACTCTTGACCTATAGGGGCGTCTGTGACCAGTTCGTGCAGCAGCCCCCTGATCCCACGTAACCCGTCACCGCGCATCAGTCGGTGCACGATGCACATGGCGATCCGGTGGCCGCGCGGGTTCAGTTCGGTGTGCATCTTCCGGACCCCGTAGACGCCGTAGTTGTCGGCGTGCACCTGCCGGATCACGTCCAGGAGACCCGCGTCGGCGACCGCCCGGAATGAAGGCGGCCTGGTCTTGGCGGCCTTCACGCTCAAAGCGCGGGGCTCGGTTCGCCGCGAAACACCCAATTGGGGATGTGCAAAATAAAGCTTGCCCGCATGGGAGAAGCCCCATCTGAGCCGCGCTGTCCGACGCGATCCCCTGGCTAGGCAGAGAACCTACGTTCGGGGCTGCACTACGCCCAGATTGGGCGCCGCACTTCGCCTCGCGCGCAGATACTTCGAGAGACCCACTTTCCCCCTGGGCTCAGAAGTGCCGTTGACAGTGATCGCGAACGCAAGGAGGGTTACGAACATGACCACGAACTCGTCCTCGCCGACACCTGACGCAGAACCCGTCGAGACGAATGCCTCTCAGGCTGACCCCTCCGCCACTTCCCACGCCCCGCTCACGCGGGCCGGCGCCGCATGGGTAGCCACTAGCGTCGCGCTCCTGCTGCTGATCTGCCTCATCGTCTTCATCTTGGAGAACTCGTCGAAGGTCGAAGTCCAATTTCTTGGAATGTCTGGAACGATCCCTCTCGGAATGGCTCTGCTGATCGCCGCCGTGGGAGGCGGTGTTGTGGTAGCGATCGCCGGCGTCGCCCGGGTCACGCAACTGCGCAGGAACGCCCGCCACACCAGGCACAGTCCATCCAGCCCTTGACTGCCACCCCGACGCAATCTTGGCAGTCCGCCCTTTCGGGGTGGCCCGCGACGAGGCCTCATGCCTGCCCTTGAGTGGGTGTTGACGTTCGGACCTAGGCTCGTTGGTGCAGGCACCCATTGCCGCATAGTCCCGCGGCGCCTCATCCGACCGACGAAGGACCTGCTGTGAGTGTCAAGAGCACCGGAAGTCACATCCTGCTACAAGGCGCCGGCTGGGTTCTCGTCATCGTCGGTCTTGCGGCCCTGGTGTTACCTGGACCAGGTCTGCTCGCCCTATTCGCCGGGATGGCCATCTTGGCCACCCAGTACGAATGGGCCGACCGGCGCCTTGCGCCGGTCAGGAAGGCCGCCTTGCGTACGGCGGCCGACAGCGTCAAGAGCTGGCTTCGGATCCTGCTGTCGGTGATCGGCGTCCTTCTGTTGGTCGGCCTAGGCGTCTACTGGGGCATCGGCGTCGCGGCACCCTCGTGGTGGCCTGTGGCCGACAAGTGGTGGTTGATGGGCGGCTGGGGGGCCGGTGCCACCCTGTTTGGGTCCGGCGTCATTGCCCTCGCCCTGCTGGTCTACAGCTACTTGCACTTCCGAGATTTCGGGGACGAGTGGAGTCCGGCACGTGAGGGAGGAGAGGAGCGACCGGGGTGAGAACGCTTGGCCGACGGATTCGGGCTTCGTCCACCGATTCAAGAATTCGAGGGGCGAGGAGGGCGCCAAGTGTGGCCCGCCGCGTGCGATACAGGCTTCAGCGCGGCATGCATGTCATCAGGGCCGAAGTACCAGTCCACCCTCTTGGGGGGGACGGTCGCGGCACGGCTGGTCAAGCAAGAGACTTCCTCGCGTGGCTGCTGGCACGCGGCGAGCTCCGGGCCTGCCTCATCCCAATCCCTTCCCTAGTGCTACCGACCTATGGCCTGGTGCTCGGGACTGCGTGGACCCGTCGCTCGGCCCGGCCCATTGGCCCTGGGCTTGAGGTCAGCTGGTTGCCAGTCGGGCGGTCTGCCTGGCGATCTCGGCTTCCTCGGAGGATTTCACCATCACCGTGAGCACGGTCGACGTCGGCGTGCTGAGGTCGGTGTCGCCTTGTGCGGAGTCGTTCGTGGCCTGGTCGATGTCGATGCCGAGGTAGCCCAGTCCGGCCGCCATGTCCCGGCGTACCTCGGCGGAGTGCTCTCCGATGCCGCCGGTGACCACCAACAGGTCCAGGCCTTGGGCGCTGGCAGACGTGGCGCCGATCTCCCGCCGCAGGTGGTGGGTGAAGACGTCGTAGGCCAAGGCCGCGTCGCGGTTGCCGGCCTGACGCGCAGCCAGGACGTCGCGGAGATCTCCGCTTGTTCCGGAGAGTCCCTTCATCCCCGACTGGTGCTCGAGGACGTCACGCAGTTGTTCGGGTGTGAGGTCGCCATTCTGGAGGAGACACAGCACCATGCCCGGATCCACCGACCCGGAGCGGGTGACCATCACTAACCCTGCCAGCGGGGTGAAGCCCATGGTGGTGTCGACGGACCGTCCGTGGCGGACGGCTGCCAGGGAGGCGCCCGCGCCGAGGTGGCAGGAGACGATGCGCAGCTCGGCGGGGTCTCGTCCGCCCAAGGCTGCGGCGCGGCGTACGGCGTAGGCGTGGCTGAGGCCATGGAATCCGTAGCGCCGCAGTTGCCACCGTTCGTTCCACTGCCGGGGCAGGGCGTAGGTGCTCGCCGCGGCGGGGAGCGTGGCGTGGAACGTGCCGTGGAACGTGGTGTCAAAGCAGGCGACGGCGGGTGTGTCGGGCAACAGCTTCCGGGTCTCACGGATCGCCGCGGTGGCGCGCGGGTTGTGCAGGGGCGCCAGGTTGGTGATCAAGTCGAGATAGTCCAGCACGTCGTCGTCGACGAGCACGGGTTCGATGAAGCGTGGCCCGCCGTGGACGACGCGGTGACCGATCGCGTCGAGGGTGGGGGTCTGCTCGATGAAGTCCCGGATCGGTGCGACGTGCCCTTCTCCCTCCCAACGCTCGATGGTGGTGGCCGCGACCTCGTCGTCCCCTTCGCGCACGGAGAGCTTGAGGCTGCTGGAACCGGCGTTGACGACCAGGACCCGCACGCCCTCAGCCCTCCGGGGCGTTCTGGGCGGGATCCGGCGTCGCCGCCTGAGGTCCGGCCCCCATCCCCCACTGCCAGTCCTGGATCTCGGGGAGATCCTCACCATGGGTGCGGATGTAGATCCTGTGCTCGATCAGCTTGTCCCGCAGGATCTCGCGGACCGGTGCCCCCACTATCTGGAGGCTGGGCACCCGGTCGATCACGTCGATCGCCAGGTTGAAGCGGTCGACCTGGTTGAGCACGGTCATGTCGAACGGCGTGGTCGTGGTGCCTTCCTCCTTGTAGCCGCGCACGTGCAGGTTCTGGTGGTTGTGCCGTCGGTAGGTCAGGCGGTGGATGAGCGTGGGATAGCCGTGATAGGCGAAGATCACCGGCTTGTCCTTGGTGAACAGGGAGTCGAAGGCGTTGTCGGAGAGGCCGTGGGGGTGCTCGCGCTCATCCTGGAGACGCATCAGGTCGACCACGTTGACGAACCTGATGGCCAGGTCGGGGAAGAAGCCGCGCAGCAGCTCGACGGCGGCCAACGCCTCCATCGTCGGCACCTCGCCCGCGCAGCCGAGCACCACGTCGGGTTCCTCGGTGGGGTGGGTGCCGGCCCAGTCCCAGATGCCGATGCCCTTGGTGCAGTGCACGATCGCCTCGTCCATCGTGAGGTACTGCAGGGTCGGCTGCTTGCCGGCGACGATCACGTTGACGTACTGGCGGCTGCGCAGGCAGTGGTCAGCCACCGAGAGCAGCGTGTTGGCGTCCGGCGGGAAGTAGACGCGGATCACGTCGGACTTCTTGTTGACCACGTGGTCGACGAAGCCGGGGTCCTGGTGGGAGAAACCGTTGTGGTCCTGGCGCCACACGTGCGAGGTGAGCAGGTAGTTCAGGGACGCGATCGGTCTGCGCCACACGATGTCGTTGCTGACCTTCAGCCACTTCGCGTGCTGGTTGAACATCGAGTCCACGAGGTGGATGAAGGCCTCGTAGCAGGAGAAGAGCCCGTGCCTGCCGGTCAACAGGTATCCCTCGAGCCAGCCTTGGCAGGTGTGCTCGGAGAGGATCTCCATCACCCTGCCGTCGACGGCCAGGCTGTCGTCGTCCGGCAGGAGCTCGGCGTTCCAGGTGCGAGAGGTCACCTCGAGCACGTCCTGGAGCCGGTTGGAGTTGTTCTCGTCCGGTGAGAACAGGCGGAAGCGATCCATGTTGGCGGCCATCACGTCGCGCAGGAACCCGCCCAGCACCTTCGTCGCCTCGACCGCGCCGGTCCCCGGGGTCTCCACCTCGACCGCGTAGTCGCGGAAGTCGGGCATCTGCAGGTCGTGCAGCAGGAGTCCGCCGTTCGCGTGCTGGTTGGCGCTCATCCGCCGCTCCCCAGCAGGATGCAGGTCGGCGATCTCGGGGACCGGGGCGCCGTCCTCGGTGAACAGCTCCTCTGGTCGGTAGCTGCGCATCCACTGCTCGAGGACCGCACGGTGCGAGTCGTCCTCGCGGGCTCGGGCGAACGGCACCTGGTGGGAGCGCCAGGAGCCTTCGACCTGGTGCCCGTCGACCTCTGCGGGCCCGGTCCAACCCTTGGGAGAGCGCAGCACGATCATCGGCCACGGTCGCCGGGCGACCGGCTGACGCCGGGCGGTGCGTGCCTCGTGCTGGATGTCGCCGATCGCGTCCAGGCAGTGATCCAGAGTGGCCGCGAAGGCCTGGTGCATCTCCTCGGGATCGGATCCCTCAACCAGGTACGGCGCGTGTCCGTACCCGCGCATCAGTGAGGTGAGCTCGTCCGTGGGGATGCGGGCCAGGAGGGTGGGGTTGGCGATCTTGTATCCGTTCAGGTGCAGGATCGGGAGGACTGCGCCGTCGCGACGAGGGTCCACGAACTTGTTGGAGTGCCAGCTGGCAGCCAACGGCCCGGTCTCGGCCTCCCCGTCCCCCACCACCGCCGCGACCACGAGCCCGGGGTTGTCGAACGCGGCGCCGTAGGCGTGGGACAGCGAGTACCCCAGCTCTCCCCCCTCGTGGATGGAGCCCGGTGTCTCCGGGGCCACGTGGCTCGGGATCCCGCCAGGGAAGGAGAACTGCTGGAAGAGTCGACGCATCCCTGCCAGATCCCGACCGATGTCCGGATAAACCTCGCTGCAGGTCCCCTCCAGCCACCCCGAAGCAACCACGCCGGGACCCCCGTGGCCCGGCCCGATGACGTACATCATGTCGAGGTCGCGAGCCGTGATCGCGCGGTTGAGGTGCGCGTACATGAAGTTCAGCCCAGGGGTCGTGCCCCAGTGGCCGAGCAGCCGCGGCTTGACGTGCTCCGGCTGCAGGGCCTCACGCAGAAGCGGGTTGTCCATCAGGTAGATCTGGCCCACCGACAGGTAGTTCGCCGCCCGCCACCAGGCGTCGACCCGTCGAAGCTCGGCCGGGCTGAGAGGTTGCCCGCTGACGGTGCTGTTCGTGACTTTGCGTCGGCTCATGCGCCAGGACGCTAACGTTGAGGCATCGCCGCGTCGAGGGCACGGCGAAGCTCAGGGGGAAACGATCAATGGATCTGGATTCGTCGACTCTGGGAGTGCTTCGCGACCCGTCGCTGCTGGGCGGCGACGTCGTCGGCCGAGAGCTGGACGTGGACCCCACCACCGGACTCTCCGAGGAGGAGGCGGCCCGCCGACTGGCCGCCGACGGCCCCAACGAGCTCCGTGGCAAGAAGCCGGTGCCGACCTGGCGGAAGGTCCTCGCGCAGTTCCAGGATCCCCTGATCTACCTGCTGCTCGCGGCCGTGACGATCTCGCTCATCGCCTGGGTCATCGACGGCGCCCCGGGCACCCCCATCGACGCCTTTGTCATCGCCGCCATCATCGTGCTCAACGCCGTGCTCGGCTACACCCAGGAGTCACGGGCCGAGGACGCCGTGGCGGCTCTCGGCACCATGACAGCCGCGGCGTCCACGGTCCTGCGCGACGGGACGCTGCGGACGGTTCCCTCAGCGGAGCTGGTCCGAGGGGACGTGCTGGTGCTCGACGAAGGCGCCGCGGTCGGAGCAGACGCACGCCTGCTGACCGCTAACTCGCTCCGGATCCAGGAGGCGTCCCTGACCGGGGAGAGCGAGGCAGTCACCAAGGACCCCACCACGCTGAGTCACCCGGCGCCTCTCGGCGACCGGCTGAACATGGTGTTCAAGGGCACCGCCGTCGCCCAGGGCACCGGACGCGCGATCGTCACCGGCGTCGGGATGGACAGCGAGGTCGGCGCCATCGCCGATCTGCTCGACGCCACCGTCGAGGAACCCACCCCCCTGCAGGACGAGGTGGCGAGCATCAGCCGGGTCCTCGGGGCAGGGGTCGTCGTCATCGCGATCGTCGTGATGCTCACGATCATCCTGGTGGACGGGGTCACCGAGCCGAGTGACCTGGTGATCGTGCTGCTGCTGGGGGTCTCGCTCGCTGTCGCCGCGGTGCCCGAGGGCCTCCCGACCATCCTGTCCGTGGTGCTCGCCATCGGCGTGCAGCGGATGGCCAAGCGCAACGCCGTGGTGAAGAAGCTCAGCTCGGTGGAGGCGCTCGGGTCGGCCTCGGTCATCTGCACCGACAAGACCGGCACCCTCACCCGCAACGAGATGACGATCCAGCGGATCGTCACTGCGTCCGGCACCGCCGAGGTCAGTGGTGTCGGGTACCGCCCCGAGGGAGAGGTACGCAGTGACGCAACGCCGCTCCACGACACTCACCTGCACGAGGCGCGGCTCTTGCTCGGGGCTGGCTCGCTCGCCAACGACGCACAGCTGACAGAGCGTGCCGGTGCGTGGGAGATCGTCGGCGATCCGACCGAGGCGGCGTTCCTGGTCGCGGCACGCAAGCTCGAGGGCACCACCGAGTGGATGGGCCGATTCCAGCGACGGGCAGAGATCCCGTTCACGTCCGAGCGCAAGATGATGTCGACCCTGCACCAGCAGGCCAGCAACGGCGCCCACGTCCTGCTCAGCAAGGGCGCGCCCGACGTCCTCCTGGCCAGCTGCACCCGGCAGCAGGTGGGCCGCGACACCGAACCCCTCACCGACGCGACCCGGGCTGCGCGTCTCGCCGAGATCGAAATCCTCTCCACCGACGCCTACCGGACCCTCGGCGTCGCCTACCGCGCCGTGACCGACGAATCCGCCCAAGGGTCCGACGGTGCTGTCGAGATGGACCAGTCCTGGGAGGAGGACCTGGTCTACGTGGGGGTCGTCGGCATCATCGACCCCGCGCGCACCGAGGTGGCCGCGGCCATTGGCGAGGCACACCGCGCCGGCATCCGCGTCATCATGATCACCGGGGACCACCCGAGCACCGCAAGCCGCATCGCGGAGGACCTCGGCATCATCGAGGCCGGAGACCGCGCAGTGACCGGGGTGGAGCTGGACACCCTCGACGACGAGGAGCTGCTCGTCCTCACGCGCGAGGTCTCCGTGTATGCCCGGGTGGCCCCCCAGCACAAGCTCAGGCTCGTCGACTCGCTGCAGTCCGACGGCCAGATCGTGTCCATGACCGGCGACGGCGTCAACGACGCCCCCGCCCTGAAGTCGGCAGACATCGGCGTGGCGATGGGCATCACCGGGACGGAGGTGACCAAGGAGGCGGCGCGGATGATCCTGGCCGACGACAACTTCGCCACGATCGTCGCCGCCGTGCGTCAGGGCCGCGTCATCTTCGAGAACATCAAGAAGTTCCTGCGGTACCTGCTGTCGTCCAACGTGGGCGAGGTCCTCACCGTCTTCCTCGGCGTCGTCCTGGCCGGCGTCATTGGGCTCAACGAGGCCAGCGACGGGGCCACCGTCGTGCTGCCGCTGCTCGCCACCCAGATCCTGTGGATCAACCTGATCACCGACTCGACACCCGCGCTGGCCATGGGGATCGACCCCGAGATCGACGATGTGATGGCACGGACACCGCGCAAGGTGACGGACCGGGCGATCGACGCCCGGATGTGGAGAGGCATCGTGACCCTCGGCCTGGTCATGGCCGGGGCCACCCTCTTCGCCATCGACCTGTTCCTGCCCGGCGGCCTCGTCGAGGGCCACGACACACTCGACGTCGCCCGCACCGCCGGGTTCACCACGCTCGTGCTCGCACAACTTTTCAACTCCCTCAACGCCCGGTCGGAGACGACGACCGCCTTCCACGGCCTCTTCGCCAACAAGTGGCTGTGGGGCGCGATCGCTCTCGGAGTGGTGCTCCAGGTCGCCGTCGTCGAGGTTCCGTTCCTCCAGGTCGCATTCGGCACCGCGTCCCTGGACCTGGCTCACTGGGCCGCGTGTGTCGCCCTCGGCTCGGTCGTGCTCTGGTACGACGAGCTCCGCAAGATGCTCCTCCGACTGAAGGATCGCCCCTGACAACAGCCAGGACCGACCGGGACCCGAGGCGTATGGTCGAACCAGTTGCCATCGCGGCGGCCGCACACAGTCGGCGGGAGTGTCATGACAGCTCAGGACGCACAGTCCTTGCAGGTCCCCCACGCGATGGTGTTCGGAACCGGGATCGGACTCGCCCTTGGTGCGGTTCTGGGTGGCACCGCCTTCATTGCTCCCGGCCTCTTGGTGGGCGCGGGGATCGGCCTCGTCATCGGCGCGGCAGCTGCCGCCCACAGGTCGCCAACAAGCCCGTAGCGCAGGCGCCGCGTGAGGGGAACGACGTCGACTTCAGGGGTCGATCAACGACGCATCATTGCTTCCGTCTTGGTCAGCCTCCTGTGCTCCCCGCGGCTGAGCGTCCGTTTCGCGACGCTGCTCGGCCTCGGGGTCGTCGCCTTCGTCCTCTGCCAAGCCATCGCCTTCTCGTGACTGCCCGCGGCGTTGCTGCGTGGACGCAGCGCCGGCGTGCTGGTCACAGGTGATGACGCTGCCGGCAGCTTCCTCGTCGAGTGGGCGCGCACTGCGGCGTTCAACTCGGAGATCCTGCTTCTCTTCTACGTGGCAGCCAACCCCATCCGCTTCTCCAACGGTGTGCCGCTTGGCTACCTCACCGTGGTCGTGATGCAGGTCTACTTCGGGGTCATCACTGAACGAACTGCTTCACCATGCCCGAGACGGGCAAGATCGCGCCATCGTTTCACTGGCTAGTCACACCCGGCTTCTACGAGCTCGCGGCCTATGCCCTTGCCGCGGCAGCCGCCTACCAGATCAGCAGATGGCAGGACGTCAAGATTCACGGCAGGACGAGGGCAGTCCGGATCCAGCCGTCTCAGAGAGGCAGGAGAAGTCCCCAGGTGGGGTGGGGACTGGTCGTTGCCATGGTGGTGTTGATCGCGGCGAGCGGGTGGGAAGCCGGCGTCATCGTCGGACTCTGAAGCGGACCCGATCGTGGGATCCCGGCGGGTCCGCGCTGCGGGGTTTAGCGCGCGACGTCGATTGGGGATGAGAGTGTCGGGGGAAGGGACTGATCCGCATGGGCAACGCTGTCCGCTGGACCGTGATCGTCGTGCTGGGAGTGCACGGGCTCATCCATCTCCTCGGTGTCGCCAAGGGGTTCGGGTGGGCAGACGTTCCCCAGCTCAAGGGACCCATCGACGCCCGGAGGGGCGTTTTTGTGGTTACTGGCGGCCGTGCTCGTCCTGGCCACCGCCGTCCTGATCGTCCTCGGAGCACCCACGTGGTGGTGGTTGATCGCCGCGGCCGCCGCGGTGGTGTCCCAGCTCGCCGTCGTCACGTCGTGGAGCGACGCGAGGGCGGGCACCGTGCTCAACGTGCTCCTGGCCCTCGTCGCGGCCTACGGCTTCCTCTCGGTGGGGCCAACCAGCTTCCACGCCACGTGGGAGAAGCAGGCCACCCAGGCGCTCACGGACGCCGACGCGACACCCCCGGTGCTGATCGAGAAGGACCTCGCCGGATTGCCGCAGCCTCTCGCGACCTGCATCCGCCGCTCCGGGGCCGTCGGCAAGCCCCGGGTCACCAGCGTGTACGCCGACTTCCACGGCCGCATCCGCAGCAGCCCGGCCACCGCGTGGATGACCTTCACCGGCAGGCAGGTCAACACCTTCGGGGAGCGGCCGCAGCGACTGTTCCTGATGGACGCCACCAGGTCCGGGCTCCCGGTCACCGTTCTGCACCTCTACGCCGACGCGACCGCCACCATGCGAGCCAAGGTCCTCTCGCTGGTCACCGTCGTCGACGCCTCCGGCGCCGAGATGAACCGAGGCGAGACGGTCACCGTCTTCAACGAGCTCGTCCTCCTGGCGCCCGGCGCCATCGTCGACGCCCCGTCCGGTGGACGGCCATGGACGCCACGCACGTCCGTGGGTCTTCACCCTCGGCGACCAGACGGTCTCGGCCGAGCTCACGTTCAACACCTCCGGCGACCTGGTCGACTTCGTCTCCGAGGACCGGTCCCGCGCCTCGGAGGATGGGAAGTCGTTCGCCCCGCAGACTTGGTCAACCCCGCTGTCGGGATACCGCGACGCGGACGGGCACCGACTGCTCACGACGGGCGAGGGACGGTGGCAGGACCCACGGGCTGGTTCACCTACATCGAGCTCGAGTTCGACGAGATCGCCTACAACGTGCCTAGCGTGTAGGAGCAACACCCGACAGGAGTGCTGGGCATGCGGTTGAATCGAGTGGTCCCGACCATGATCAAGGGGTGTGGCCAACGGCTGCTGCCCGCCGGTCTCACCGCGATCTCCTACACCGGCCCGGTGTCGGGCCGTGCCGTCCGCGACGGCGCCCTGTACGACGTCGTCGGACACGTGCTGACGGGTCCCCAACGTTCCCCGGCCGCGGCGACGTACCTGGCGGCCCACCCCGCCAGCCGACGAGGCCTCGGTGCCTGGACGCCGGTGATCGCGTTCGAACGAGCGGAGTCCGCGTGAACAGCCGTAGCGCGGCAGGAGTGCTGCTCGTCGGCGTCGCCGGCGCGATCACGGGATGGCTCGTGCCCCGCGGACCCGTGACCACCGTCGAGGCGGTCACGGTCCTGCTGGTCATGGTGGCGGTGGGCCTGGTTGCCGGGTGGTCGACCCGCGCCCGATGGATCCTGCTAGCCGCACCTATGTCCTACGGGCTCGTCTTCGAACTGGTCCGGGTGCGGATCGACGGACCCACGGTGGACGGCATCTCCCTCGACGGCCTGTACGGCGTCATCGCGCTGGTCGGCGGCCGCGGGGTCGATGCCGTGCTGATGCTGCTGCCGCTGGTGGTCGGCTGCGGCTGGGGCCTGGTCCTGGCGCGACGGGTCGAGCCCTCCCCCGGTGCGCCCCCGCCTGGCGGGCGGCTGGTACGCCGTGGCGTCCTGGCGCTCGCCACCGTCGCGGTGGTTCTGCTGTTCGCCGGTCTGCTCCGACCTGCGTCGACCGAGCGCATCGTCGGTGCCGACGGCGACGAGGTGCCCGGCAGCATCGCCGAGCTGGTCGAGGTGCCGATCGGGGGCCACGACCAGGCGATCATGCTCCGCGGCGTCTCGACCGAGTCACCGGTCCTGCTGTTCCTCGAGGGCGGCCCGGGCGGGACCGGGATCGGCCGGATCCGCAACTCCGGGGAGGACCTGGAGCAGGAGTTCGTCGTCGCCACCTGGGACCAGCGCGGCACCGGCAAGTCCTACGACTCCCTGGAGCCCACCTCGACCCTGACCCTCGACCAGATGGTCCAGGACACCCTCGACGTCACTCGCTACCTGCGCGACCGGTTCGAGGAGCAGAAGATCTACCTCGTCGGCAGCTCCTGGGGCACCCTCATCGGGACGCTGGCGGTCCAGGACTCCCCCGAGCTCTTCCACGCCTACGTCGGCACCGGGCAGATGGTCGACCCGTTCGAGACCGACCAGCTGATGTACACCGAGAGCCTCCAGGACGCGGAAGCAAAGGGCGACGACGACGCAGCCGACACCCTGCGCGACCTCGGCCCCCCGCCCTACGACGACACCTTGGACTACCCGGTCGCCATCGCGTCCAATCCCAAGTGGATCGACTTCGAGCACGGTGAGGACTACGACCCCGATTCGGAGTACCCGACCAGCCTGTTCGTCGCCGAGTACACGCTCGTGGAGCAGCTGCGCGGGATGGCCGCCATCGCCGAGACGTTCCACGTCCTGTACCCGCAGTTGAGCGACACCAACTTCCGCGCCGACGTGCCACGTCTCGACGTCCCGATCTACCTGGTGGAAGGCGCCCACGAGGCGGCAGGACGCGAGACCGTGGCCCGGGAGTGGTTCGACGCCCTGTCCGCTCCGAGCAAGGAGTACGTGGTCTTCGAACGGTCGGGACACACCCCGCCGTACGACGAGCCGGGCCGGTTCGCCGACCTGATGTCCCAGGTCCTGGCCACGACCGGGGCCGGGGCCGGTGCACCGTGACCACCAGCCGGCGACCGGACGACCGCGCGAGCGTCGACCTGTACTGGCTCCCTCTGGGGGCCGGTGCCGGCGGTCAGTGCGTGCGGGGATGCGGCCGCCTCTACGAAGGACTCGCCGCCGCCCGCCGGCACCGGCAGCGCGCCGACCTTTACCACTCGGCCCTGGTCGTCCACCACGACGGACACGACCACGCCATCGAGATGGCACCACCGTCATGAGCTAGAAAAGCCCAGGAAGTCGACATCCACCTGGACCATGCTCGGCGTCTCCCGCGTTCGTGGGGCGGCCCGACCCTCAGGCTGGCAGGCTGACGAATGACCGACCAACCCGGGGGGCGATGAAGCGCGTGAGACGTTTGTGGAACGGGATCGTGCATCCCGCTCGGATCGTGCCTCTCGCGTTCCTTGCGGCAGTCCTGCTCGGCGCTGTGCTGCTCTCGTTGCCGATCTCGACCCCCGGTCCGACCCGTCCCCCGGTCCTGACGGCCGCGTTCACCAGCGTCTCCGCGGTGTGCGTCACCGGCCTGACCACGGTGGACACCGCGACGTACTGGTCACCGTTCGGACAGGCCGTCATCGTGGGTCTCATCCAGGTCGGCGGGTTCGGGATCATGACCTTGGCGACACTGCTGGGGATGCTCGTGGGCAGCAAGTTGCGCCTCAGGTCTTCGCTCATCGCCCAGGCCGAGACCCACACCCTCAACATCGGCGACGTCCGTCATGTCGTGCGCCGCGTCGCCATCACCATGCTGGCGTTCGAGGCCGTCTTCGCGATCATGCTGGCGCTGCGCTTCCGTGCCCGGTACGGCGACACCTGGGCCGAGGCGGTCTGGCACGGCGTCTTCCACTCGATCTCGGCATTCAACAACGCCGGGTTCGCGCTCTACTCCGACAACCTCATGGGATTCGTCGACGACGCCTGGATCATGTTCCCCATCTGTGTCGCCATCGTCGCCGGAGGCATCGGCTTTCCGGTCCTGTTCGAACTAGGCCGTCGCTGGCGACAGCCGCGGGCATGGACGGTGCACACCCGTTTGACGGTCTACGGATCCGTGGTCCTGCTCGTCGCAGGGATCGGCGCGTTCCTCGCCCTGGAATGGACCAATGGAGGCACCCTCGGCGGCCTCACCGCGTGGGGCAAGATCGTCGGTGGCGTCACCGGCGGCGTCGTGCCCCGGACGGCGGGCTTCAACAGCATCGACTACGGCCAAATCACACCCGAGACCATGGCTGTCAACTACGTCCTCATGTTCATCGGCGGCGGCTCAGCCGGCACCGCCGGCGGCATCAAGGTCACCACCTTCTTCCTCCTCGCCTTCGTCATCTGGTCCGAGGTACGCGGCGAGCGCGACACGAACATCGCCCATCGAAGGATCGGCGGCGACACCGTGCGCCAAGCCCTCACCGTCGTCCTGCTGGCTCTCGCCGCCATCGCCGTGGGCACCATGGCGATCCTGCTGGTCACCGACTACACCCTCGACGTGGTCCTGTTCGAGACCATCTCCGCATTCGCTACCGTCGGCCTGTCCACCGGCATCACCCCGAACCTGCCCCCTGCTGCCGAGATCACCCTCATGGTGCTCATGTACGTGGGGCGCGTCGGCACCATCACGGTGGCCTCAGCGCTCGCACTGAAGTCCCGCCACCGCCACTTCCACCTGCCCGAGGAGCGACCCGTCATTGGCTAAGTTCAGGAATCCCGCCTCGACCACAGTGCTCATCATCGGCCTCGGCCGGTTCGGCTCCGCGGTCGCCGAGTCCTTGGTCGGCATGGGGCACGAGGTCCTGGCCATCGACGAGAACCAGGCCCTGGTCGACCGATGGGCCGATGAACTGACCCACGTCGCACAGGCCGACACCACCGACGACGAGGCGCTCCGCCAACTCGGCGTGGCCGACTTCGAGCGGGCGGTGGTCGCGATCGGCACCGACATCGAGGCCAGCGTCCTGACCGTCCTCGCGCTCGCCGAAGCTGGTGTCCCCGACATCTGGGCCAAGGCCATCACTCGCAAACACGGCGCCATCCTCGAGCGGGTCGGCGCCCACCACGTCATCTACCCCGAGCACTCCATGGGCGAGCGCGTCGCCCACCTGCTCACCGGCAGGATGATCGACTACATCGAGTTCGACGACGAGTTCTCCATCGCCCGCACCCTGGCGCCACCCTTCACCTGGGACAAGACGCTCGCCGAGTCAGCACCGCGCACCAAGCACGGCGTGACCATCGTCGGGGTCAAGCGCACCGGCGAAGACTTCACCTACGCCCGCCCCGAGACCACCGTGACCCGCCACGACCACCTCATCGTCTCCGGCCCCACCCGCGTCGTGGAAAAATTCTGCAACATGCACTGACGCCTCTCGTGCCGGGGGGATGCCTGCCGTCCCGTACGAGGAGCACTGATGTCGCCGCGCGCTGCGTCGTACCCGCCCTTGGGCGCCTATGCAGAATGTCGAGACCGCGCACCATGGCACCGCTAGGAACGTCAGCCGCCTGGCTAGCGTGTTACATATCTGGTACACAGCGAGCCGCATTTCTGACGTTTGCGCGCAGGTCAGCATGGGTCAGTCAGTACTACCACTTCTGGTCCCAGCTCGACCGATCTCGTCGTCCGTGCGTCGGCGGCCGGCTTCCGCACCCTGGTACTCCCGCACTTCGCCGTCTCACTATTTCGTCGGCGCACGGACCAAGCTGACACTGCCGCTGAGCCGGTCTTCCCCACCCGCAACGGCACCTGGCACCAGGTCACCAACGTGGAACGCCTGTGATGCCCAGGCACGTTGGTCGAGAACTTGCGACGACACGATCTGAGATCGCGGATGGGTGAAGGCCTCCCGGTGTGGAGTGGAGCTGTCTAAGGAACCGCTCCGCCACCCCAAGGAGGCCTTCATGCCCCACGCTACCCATGCCAACGCAGCCCTGACCCCGCGTGCCCAACTTCGGCTGGCACGCCTGATCGTTGACCACGGCTGGTCGCCCGCACGGGCCGCCGAGCGCTACGACGTCTCGTGGCGCACCGCGAAGAAGTGGGCCGAGCGCTACCGCGACGAAGGCCCGGACGGGATGCATGACCGGTCCTCGGCCCCGCACCACCAGCCGAACCGCACGCCCGCGCCGGTGGTCCGCAAGATCGTGCACCTGCGCTGGAAACAGCGGCTGGGACCAGTCGAGATCGCCGACCGGTTGGGCAGGGCGTCCTCGACCGTGCACGCGGTCCTGGTCCGGTGTCGGATCAACCGACTCACCCACATCGACCGGGCTACCGGTGAGGCGATCCGGCGCTACAAACACGAACGCCCCGGTGACCTGATCCACGTCGACGTCAAGAAACTCGGTCGGGTTCCCGACGGCGGCGGTTGGCGTTACGTCGGCCGTAAACAGGGCAACCGCAACCGTGCCGCCACGCCCGACCTGCCGCGCAACAAGTGGCGCAACCCACTCGGCGGGACCTGCTACCTGCACACCGTGATCGACGACCACTCGCGCGTGGCCTACGTCGAGGCCCACGACGACGAGACCAAGGAGACTGCCGCAGCCGTACTGCGCAACGCTGTCGCCTGGTTCGCCGACCGCGGTGTCACCGTGAAACGGGTGCTATCTGACAACGGCAGCTGCTACAAGTCGAACCTTTGGAACCAGACCTGCGCCGAGCTGGGCATCACCCCGAAGAAGACCCGCCCCTACCGCCCACAGACCAACGGCAAGATCGAACGCTTCCACCGCACCCTGGCCGAGGGCTGGGCGTTCAAGAAGTTCTACAGCTCCGAGGCCGCGCGACTCGCGGCCCTGCCAGCATGGATCCACGAGTACAACCACCACCGGCCCCACTCGGCCATCGGGAAACACTCACCCATCACCAGGTTGGACAACCTGGCTGGGCATCACAGCTAGTTGGCCGTTCTAGCTCAAATGCGAACCGCCCCCGACACTGCGTTCTCCGCAGGTCAGGGGCGGTTCTTCGGTCGGGCTGACAGGATTTGAACCTGCGACCCCCCGGAGAAATTCGGGGCGTTTTGGACCTTGACGATCAACACCGGAAACAGCGGGTGGGACTGCAGTAGAGAGCGTGACGGATCGCCCATGCAAGCTCGTACTTGTTACCGAACTTGTCCGTCTCTCCCCCAGGCCTAGGTGACACGTCGACCCCACGATCACTTTCAACTGGCTCGAACGCCGGTAGGGCGATATCGAGCGCAGACTAGCCGAAGGGCGTCATTGGCGGCTGCACGGATGCGTGAAACTGTCACCCGTTCGCGCAACAGACCCGCTTCGCGAGAGTGCGTCTAACCCCCGCCTATGAACCCCATCGGGTCAACCACTCACGCCGATGAGCGGGCGGCGCATGCGCGGATCAGTCCCCGATCCAGAAGAGGGCTGAGCTTGGATCTCTTGAGCACTCCTCAGCCAAGATTCGCAGGCGAAGTAGTCCCCTCTGCTCCGGGCCGCCCTCCGCCATCGTGAGGGCACGGGCGCAGTCGGCAATGACACGTGCCATGGCCCCGGACGGCATCTTCGTTTCCCCGAAAGGGTCCACCGATTCGAGGACCGGCAACCCACCCGGCACCAGGCCATATGGAGGCTGATCAACGAACCGGTCGAAATCGCCAGCCGCGTCGAAGGTTCCGCCGGACGGGTCGGGCAAGCCCGTTCGCGCACGCCCCGCCTGATCGCGGAGTTCGACGTAGATGCCCACCTGGCCGATTCTCGTGGGCGGCGTCCCTTGCCGTCGAATGCATAGCCTGCGCTCATGCAGCAGAGAGCGTGCGCTGCGGCAATCCGGACCTACCGCGATGAGTGGTGTGCGGCCGTGAGTCATTCCCCCGCCTGGGCCCCGAGAGCTTCCGCTCCCGCCGGAGTGATGGGGCTGAGAACGGGTTGAAGAAGTAGAGAGTAGGCGCCGTCTATGTGGCCCTTGTGAGTACATCGGCTCATGCCGCTCGTCGCGTACCCGGCCTACCGTCAATCATGGCTCGAGACGAGGAAGTGACTTCACTGGAGGAACTGCTGTCGCCTCCATCGGTTCTGGCGCCTCGGCGACCACCAGGACCGGGGCTGTTCGTCGGCTGCCTGGTCGCCGCGGTCGTTGCCTTGGCATGGTTCCCTCGGGTCATCTACCTGTTCTTCCCGCTTCCCTGGACCTTCTGATGTGGCTGTTCGGGCAGTGATAGCAGGAAGTGCAATCCGAAGTGCTGCGTCCTTCCCCCGCGAGACGACCACAGATTTGCCGAAGATGAACCTCCCGTTCGGCGGACCTTCGGCTCGTCGCTGTCGTACGTTGCACGGGTGGAGAGCGAATTGCTGGAGCGCGAGTGGCGCCTGCTCTTGAAAGCCGACCCCGCAGCGAGGGCCGCGCTGGCGGCGACCAATCCTCACGCCGCCTACGAAGCGATCAGCTGGTCGCGAAACGACCTACTCGACGACCCTCAGATGCCCCATGTAGGCGCCATCTTTTGCGCCTGGGCCGAACTTGAAGACCTCTACGAGATCGGCCGCACCTCCCCAAACGAGTTCCAAGCGATCGTCCGTATCGCGATGGACAGGTGGCTGTCGCGCCCAGCAGTGCAGTCCAGAGCCTGGATTGAACGGTGGGTGACCGACACCCGTGGCGTCGTTGCAGCACGGTTCAAGGAAGACGGAACCATCCTCGACGGCAAGCCGGTCTGACGCGCAACGGTAGGGCCCGGCCTTATGTGAGTCACTTCCCCGCGAATGATCTGGGCGCCCCTCGAAATCCGAAGTCACACCTCGGGCCAGAGGCAATCGTGGCACTTGGTGCACCTACGGAGACAGGAGTGGTCATCCGGGCCACCTCGTCTCCGGGAGTCAGTCATGGCCACCACCTCACGACGCCTCGTGTCCCTGAGCGAAGCAGCAGAGATCCTCGCCGTGTGCCCCAAGACAGTCCGCCGCTATGTCTCCGAGGGGCACCTCGAAGCGGTTCGTCTGGGCAGTAAGACCTTGCGGATCAGAGTCGAGTCCATCGAGCGGTTCATCGACGCCTGCCCAGTCGGGGGCGGCTCGAAGCGGCTCTCGCGATGATGCCAACCGCCGGGATCCGACTTCAAAGTGAGGGGTGTGAGCGACCTCACGAGAGGGGCAAACGGGGACATCTACGCCTGATCCTTGTTCCCCGTATGTTCCCCGAAACGGAAAGAGCCCCTCGAAAGGGGCTCTGACCTGCGGTTTTACGGTGGGCGATACTGGGTTCGAACCAGATATTCAGGCCCCTTCTCAGGAGCCACAAATGAGCCACAAACACGCTCTGACCTCCGGGTTTACCGCACCCACAACTCCCACAGTTGTGGACTCTGAAGACCACGAATACCCTCTTTAAGACCACGCCTAGACCACGCAGAGACCACGAAACGAAGGGGTTCAGCCCCATGGCTCGGACCAGCAGACGCTCCTTCGGGGCGATCGAAAAGATGCCAAGTGGGCGCTACCGAGCGCGCTACACCGACCCCTATGGTCGCCACGCGGCCGATGGCTCTCAGATGCGCCACAACGCACCCTTCAGCTTCGCAGCCAAGGCCGATGCAGAGGCGTGGCTCGTCGACGAGCGACGTCTGGTGACGGGAGGAGACTGGACGCCACCTTCCGAAAGACTCGCAGCGCGCAGGCAGGCCTCGCCCACCATGGCCGCGTACGCACCCACGTGGCTTGCGCAGAGGAAGGTCAAGGGACAGCCCCTGGCCGATCGAACCCGCGACCACTATCAAGACCTCCTGGACCGATTCATCCTGCCCAGGTTCGCGGACGTCGAACTGAAGCACATCTCCCCCGAGTCGGTTGCACTGTGGTACGACACCCTGGACAAGCCGACCTACCAGGCGCACGCCTACTCCTTGTTGCGCGCGATCATGCGCACCGCAGCCGACCCCACGAAGAACAACGGCTCCCCCCTCATCCCCTACAACCCGTGCGGGATCTCCGGCGGCGGATCGTCGGGCGGCAAGCGCAAGATCAAGCCAGCGACCGTGGAGGAGATCGTCACGATCGTCCAGAACATGCCGGACAAACACCGCCTCATGGTGATCCTGGCCGACAGTTGTGCCCTCCGTTTCGGCGAACTGGCCGAACTGCGCCGCATGGACGTCGACACGAAGAACGCCGTCATCCACGTACGTCGCAGCGTCGTCCGGTCCAAGTCCGCGGGGGTCGTCGCCAAGGCACCCAAGAGCGAGGCCGGCATTCGCGATGTCCCCATCCCGCCCGACATCCTCGAGGCCGTGATCGAACATCGAAGGGAACACGCGGCACCGGGACCCCAAGGGCTGATGTTTCCCGGCTCCGGCGGTGGCCATCTCTCCCCCAGCGCCTTCTACGGCAAAGTCTCAAAGAAGCGACGTGGGAAACCCGACACCACGGGATGGGGTTGGTACGAAGCTCGTCGTCTAGCAGGACGCGAAGACCTCCGCTTCCACGACCTCAGACACGGGGCACTCACGGAAGCAGCTCGGCACGGCGCGACTCTGGCGGAACTCATGGCACTCGGTGGTCACTCCACCAGCCAGGCCGCCATGCGCTACCAGCAAGCTGCTTCCGATCGCCTTGCAGAGCTGGCTCGGAAGCGTGCCGAAGCACGGGGGTGGACCGCGAGTACGGACTGAACCAACTCACGAGCCCGGTTGGCCCGGTGGCGTCGCAGCCGAAGAGGCCAATCCTCACGGCTTGGACAGCCGTAACCAGTTGCTCGACTCAATGTGACTGCCCCAGCGCCGATCACTCCGCGGTTCTCCCCGCCTGTGCCGCCTGCCGCGGATATGCTCACGCATTGAGGAATGACCTCGCAAGCCGGCGGGTCAAGGGTTAGGGGAAAGCATGACCGCCCAGGTCGCGACAGCGCCAGACGTGCAGGCCAAAGTCGAGGAGCAGCTCGTGAAGTCCCGGCACCGGGTGAAGACGTACGGCGAGGTCCTGACGCCCCGACACATGGTCGACCGCATGCTCGACCTGGTGCAGAAGGACTTGGAATGCGTCGACAGCACCTTCCTAGAGCCGTCAGCCGGCGACGGTAACTTCCTGATCGCGATCCTGGAGCGCAAGTTGCAGGCCATCGAGCGCAGTTACCCATACGGGAAGTGGCCCGAGGCCTCGCTGTTCGCCTTGGCCTCGATCTACGGCATCGAGCTGCTGGAGGACAATCACAAGGACGCCAAGTTGCTGATGCTCTCGACGTTCCTGCGCTTTCACAAGGAGCGCGAGGTGCCCTGCGGGCCACGGACGAGCCTGTACCGGTCCGCTGCCTTCCTTATCGACACCAACGTCGTCCGTGGGAACACCCTCACAGGTCTAGACTGGCGGGCCAGTGAGATCCAGCTCTCCTGGTGGCACCGGGTCGAGGGCCTGCCTGGGATGGTCCAGCGGGAGCCGTTCACGTTCTCCTCACTGCGCGAGGGGGCCCTCGACTTCAACGTCTACCCGGACTACGAGCCTTGCCCGATCGAAGAGGTACACGAGCAGGGCGGCTCGAATGGCTAGTCCGAAGATCGAGACCTACCGCGAGATCATCCCGCTGATCTACTCGTGGAAGACCCCGGACGTCCCCAAGTACGAGGGCTGGGAGAAGATCGGGTACACCGAGCAGGCGACTGCCGACGCCCGAATCGCGCAGCAGGCGAGCCAGATGTCCATCATTAAGGAGAAGGTCTGGGCGCGCCGGGCCGTTTTCACTTCAGAGGCGGGCGGGCGTTTCACCGACACCGACTTTCATGCATTCCTGCTTCAGCAGGGGGTGGAGCGGGAGCTCAAGCCGAAGCGGACAGAGTGGCACAACTTCGCCGACGCCCCCAGGAAGTCAATCGACTACTTCAACGACTTCGCGGGCCAGGACTTCTCCGCGATCCAGCGTGTCGACGTGATGGAGGACTACACCCTGCGGCCCGAGCAGCAAGCCGCGGTTGACCAGGCTGTGGCCGCATTCACGGGCGGCAAGCCCGAGGTGCTCTGGAACGCCAAGCCACGCTTCGGCAAGACGCTGACCACCTACGACCTCATGCGCGCACTGGAGGTGCAGAGGGTCCTGATCGTCACCAATCGTCCAGCCATCGCGAACGCCTGGTATGACGACTTCACGCAGTTCATCGGCCACAAGACCACCTTCCGGTTCGTCTCGGAGTCGCCCTCCCTGGACGGCCGATCGCCCATGACCCGCGAGCAGTGGCGGGCGTACTCGCTGGCCCACCAGGACACTAACCCGCGCATCGTGGAGTTCGTGTCACTGCAGGACCTCAAAGGCTCGCAGTACTTCGGCGGCTCCTACGACAAGTTGCGCCACATCGCGCAGTTCGACTGGGACCTGCTCGTCATCGACGAGGCACACGAAGGAATCGACACCACCAAGACTGACGTCGCCTTTGACCAGATCAAGCGCAAGTGGACGCTGCACCTGTCCGGTACGCCCTTCAAAGCGCTGGCGAAGGGCAAGTTCGAGCAGGACCAGATCTTCAACTGGACCTACGAGGACGAGCAGGCCGCGCGCAAAAACTGGACCCCCCAGAACGGGGAGAACCCTTACGCCGCGCTGCCGACGCTCAACCTGCTGACTTACCAGATCTCGCGGATGATCACCGATCGTCTGGCGGAGGGTGTGGCGACCGCCGAGGACGAGGCGAACATCGACTTCGCATTCAACCTCAACGAGTTCTTCGCGACCAAGAACAACGGCTACTTCGAGCACGAGGACGAGGTCGAGAAGTTCCTCGACTGCATGACGACGAACGAGAAGTACCCGTTCTCCACTCCAGAGCTGCGCGACGAGATCCGCCACTCCTTCTGGTTGCTCAACCGCGTTGCCTCAGCGAAGGCGCTCGAGCGCATGCTCAAGAAGCACGAGGTCTTCAAGGACTACACAATTGTTCTCGCTGCCGGTGACGGGCGCCCGAACGACGACGACGCGGACCCGGTGGCCGCTGGCAAGTCGCTCGACAAGGTGCGCCAAGCGATCGCTGAGGCAGAGAAGGCCGGCGGCAAGACCATCACCCTCTCGGTCGGCCAGCTCACCACCGGTGTCACGGTGCCCGAGTGGACCGCGGTTATCATGCTCTCGGACTTGTCCTCGCCGGCCCAATACATGCAGGCGGCGTTCCGGGCACAGAACCCCTGCACCTTCGAGCGTGGCGGGCAGGTCTTCCAGAAGCAGAACGCCTACGTCTTTGACTTCGCCCCCGAGCGCACGCTCACGATCCTCGACGCTTTCGCCAACAACCTGCACCCCAACCCCTCGGGTGACCCGGCAGTGCGTAAGGAGAACATCCGCACGCTGCTCAACTTCTTCCCGGTGCTCGGCGAGGACGCCGAGGGTCGGATGATTGAGCTCGACGCGTCGCAGGTTCTGACGTTCCCGCAGATCTTCAAGGCCCGCGAGGTAGTACGCCGAGGGTTCCTGTCGAACCTGCTGTTCGCCAACGTCGGCGGCATCTTTCGCTACACCGAGCACGTCAAGGAGATCCTCGACAAGCTCCCCACGGTAAAACAGGGCAAGGTGAAGGCGGACGATCCCATCGAACTCCCGCAGCCCCCGCCGGTGACCGACCCGGAGGGCAAGGTCGACGTCAACGCCATCACCGAGACCGTGATCAACCCCAAGGTCGAGGAACTCGGCAAGCCGGTGTACCGCATCGAGGACATCCTGATCCCCGAGCCCGACGCACCCGCCGCGACGGCTGCAACGGCTATCGCCAAAGCCGTCACGGAGCAGACCCGCGCTAAGCGCGAGCAATTGAAGGACGAGTACGGACTCACGGTTGCCCAGGTCGACAAGGACATCAAGAAGACCGAGCAGGCCGTCAAGGACCAGGTCGAGCGCGCCTACACCGACCACAACATTGTCAATAAGCACATCGAGAACGAGCTCAAGAGCGCGGCCACCGAGGCGGAGGCCGGTGCCATCGCTTCGAAAAAGGCCGAGCAGGACGAGGCGTTCAAGGCGAGCATCCTCTCCATCGTCGAGAGCACGATGGAGAGGATCGTGCCTCAGGTGGTCACGCGCGAGGAGACCAAAAAGGAGCAGAGGCGGGCGAACAAGACCATCGAGGACGCACGTTCACACCTGCGGGGCTTCGCTCGCACGATCCCGATGTTCCTCATGGCCTACGGCACCCGCGACCTCCGGCTCTCCAACTTCGACGACTACACGCCCGACGACGTGTTCGAGGAAATCACCGGGATCACAGAGGCGGAGTTCCGGCTGCTGCGCGACGGTCAGGAAGTCGCGGAGAAGGACGGGACCGTCACTAAGGTACCGGGCCTGTTCGACGAGGGCGTCTTCAACCAGGCCGTCCTGGAGTTTCTCGACAAGAAAGAAGCTCTCGCCGACTACTTCGACGACGCTCAGACCGAGAACATCTTTGCTTACATCCCACAGCAGAAGACCTCACTGGTCTTCACGCCACAGGCTGTCGTGAAACTGATGGTGGACACCCTCGAGGTCGAGAACCCCGGCATTTTCTGCGACCCTGAGAAGACGTTCGCGGACCTGTTCTCAACGGCCGGCCTGTTCCTCATGGAGCTAGTACGTCGCCTCGACACGGGCCTTGCCGAGGCATTCCCCGACCAGGACGAGCGGCTAGGACACATCATGTCAACGCAGCTGTTCGAGATGAGCCACAACGAAATCCTGCACCGCATCACGATCGAGGCTGTCTCCGGCGGGGTCCCAAAGCGCAAAGAGTGGCTCACCGAGTCCGGACACTTCCGGGTAGGCAACCTCGCAAACATGAGCGCCGCGGACCGTCAGGCGATGGTCGACGAGATGCTGCAGAAAGGCAACTGACGTGAACAAGAAGTTCGACGTCGTGATCGGCAACCCTCCCTACCAGGAGGATTCAGTCGGCGAATCGACCCACAACATGCCCATCTACGACAAGTTCATGGACGCGGCATTCGAAGTTGGCGACCAGGTCGTGCTCATCACGCCGGCACGCTTCCTCTTCAACGCGGGGTTCACGCCGAAGACATGGAACGAGAAGATGCTCGCGGACGAGCACCTGCAGGTAGCTCACTTCGAGCCCGATTCGAATCGACTCTTCCCAGACCTGACCGACCCGATCAAGGGCGGAATCGCCGTCACGCATCGCGACGCCGGACGCAAGCTCGGCCCGATCGGCTTTTTCACCCAGCACCCGCAGCTCAACGCCATCCTGAGCAAGGTCGAAAGCTCGGGGGCTGACTCGCTGACGGATCTGGGCATCACCAACGATCGACAGCACCGCTACACCGACAGGATGCACGAGGAGAACCCGACCGCCCGGTCGTTGATGTCCGCGGGCAACCCGTACAAGCTCGACGCCGGCGCCTTTGACCGTCTCCCGTTCCTCTTCCACGAGAAGCCGCCGTCGGATGGTTTCGACTACGTCGAGGTGTACGGCCTGTCCGGACGGAAGCGCACGACTCGCTGGCTCCGTCGCGACTACATCACTGGACCCCCGTCGTTCCCCGCCTACAAGGTCGCAGTTCCAGCCGCGAACGGGTCTGGATCGACAACCGACTTCTTTGGGGTCGCCTTGAACAACCCGACCGTGCTTGGGCCGGACGTGGCGGTTACAAGCACGTTCCTCACGATCGGGGCCCTTGGGGCCAAAGCCAACGCCGACGCACTGCTGAATTACGTGAAGTCGAAGTTCGCTCGCGCGATGTTGGGCATCCTCAAGGTGACACAGCACAACGCAGCTCACACGTGGCGCTACGTGCCGAAGCAGGATTTTTCGGCCGGCTCGGACATCGACTGGTCCAAGTCGATCCCAGAGATCGACCAGCAGCTCTACGCGAAGTACGGACTCGACGAAGGCGAGGTCGCCTTCATCGAGGAGAAGGTCACGCCCATGGAGTGACGCGGACGGGGCAGTCCGTCTGGTCTAAGCGCCGAACAGTTGGATGGCATAAGACCGCTCATGAATGAAACGGGTGGACTGGTGGCCACAGGTATCGAAGCCCCCTTGCGAGGGACTCGGCCCGGCTCGATCAGGGTGTCTACAACAGCCTGAAGTGGACGACAACGTCCTCACAGACGTCGCATCGCGGACGGTTGTTTGTTTCCCGCCCTCCCTCGGTCTCGCCATAGCCCACCTGCCGAGCTGCAGCAGGGTCAGAGCCCAGATTTTGATCGCGTCCCACGCCAGCACCACGGCGACAAAGCTCAGCCAGGTGGGTACCTCGGCCGCCACCGCACTTGCCGCGACCTTCGTCGCCACAAGCAGCCCTGCGACCAGGGCGCCTTGCACGGCACAAGTGCATAGCGAGGGGCACGGCTTTACCCGCCTGATGAGCAAGTTCGAACGTGCGTACACCTGCAGTCAGCCGCGCGCGCGGGTGACCCTGAGCGGCGGATCGCCCGTGATCTTGTAGCGGTCGCGGTAGGGAGCCACCGATGAGGCAGCCAGCCATTGGCTGCGGTCCATGGATCCGCTGGCGGCTCCCCCAGCGTTCGCACCAGGGTTTGCCGCTCGTCATTGCCCGATCGACGAATTCACGCACGCTAGTTGAGTCCCCAATAGTGGCCTAGCCGGTTCGGTGTGCTCACGACGGCGTTGATCCCGCCGCTGTGGCAAGCCGTCCACGACTCGGACGCATAAGCAGCAACGCGCGCGGCACCCGCGTGGAGGCTCCTGCGCGTTGGACACACCAGCCCTGGGGTGGCTGACCAACTCCGAAGGCGTCCCGCGTGATGTCCGAATCCGCGGCTCTGACACGCCGACGCTTTTCGAGCGGGCTGAACGGCGTGGTGTGCTCTCTGAGATTCATCTATGTCTGTACCACCCAAGCCAGCATCCTCTTTGGCTGACACGAACCCGCTCCTGCCACCTACTCCGAGCGAGTTTGGCGCTTCTGGTAACCGCTTGAAGGCTAGAGCGAAGCCCAGGCGAAGTACGGGGC
The DNA here is from genome assembly GCF_006007965.1 of Nocardioides jishulii. Classification (NCBI taxonomy): domain Bacteria; kingdom Bacillati; phylum Actinomycetota; class Actinomycetes; order Propionibacteriales; family Nocardioidaceae; genus Nocardioides; species Nocardioides jishulii. Next base: position 1,981,083 of record NZ_CP040748.1, read on the forward strand.
AGCACGCTGCTCGTGAGGCAGTTGCCAACCGGCAATATTCCTCGACTCAGAGGGCTCAAAGAAGAGGCGGTGCTCAGCCCACAGATGTGGATAGAAGTTGCGAAACACGAAATCGACGAATCGGTGGGGGTGCATGGCCGCAATGCACGGCAAGCGGCACGAAGAAGAAATCATTGTCAGGTGGCTCTCGGGATGCATTGCTTTGGCGGACTTCGGATCGAAGTCGAACCTAATCGGCGATCGCAAGTACGGCGAACTGTCCGAGTACATGTCAACAATTGATTCCAAGGGATCGCCCATCTCAAGGAGATCAGTGTCGAGATCATATGGACACGGAACATAGGCGAGACGATGGCCAACTACCTCGCCGCCCTCGATGTCATACGTCATCTGCAGCAATGCGCCGTCAAGCAAAATCGCAGTGAATGCGCGACTCTCGACCCAAGTCAGATACTGCGCCACTGTCGCATCGGTTCGATCTGCGAGTAGTTTGGAGTCCTTCTTGATCTGGAATGTAACCCGTTCGCCGTCTTCCCTGAGTGTATTTACGGCGATAACTAGTTCCGCCCCGGAAAGATAATCGAGGGTGTTCTTAATCTCCGTGGCGGCGGATCGAACGGTATCCACTTAGTCTCTCTTATGGACGTTTGCGAATCGAGTTCGAAGAGCGGGTGGGAGTGAGTCGAAATCAATTTCCCCACGCTCGGCAATCTCCAAGTACTTTGAGAATGCTTCTGCTGCCTCGTCCTTCAGTGTCTCCGGGTCAACCTCTCGGTATGTCTCGCGAATCACAGCTAGTTCGGCCTCTGTGGGGATAGTGAAGTCGAGACGGTAGCCCTTGGTTGCAGTTTGTGCGACCTCGTCTTGGATTTCCTTCATCGTGTCGCCGTGCCCGGTGATGCGAACCCATGCCCGACTACGCGTGATCGCCGTGAAAAGCGTGTTCCGTGCGGTGAGTACGTCGAAGTCTCGATCTGCGCGGTGGGAATCAACGGCATACACCATTGGGGCTTCGTTGCCCTTTGCCCGGAAAATGTGTGCAACAGCCACGCTGTCGTTACGGAACACCTCATCAACGCTCGTACCGACGCCCACGAGGTGGCTCGGAATGTCGCGTGCGCGGAGTTGCCGCGCCAACTTTGCGTATCGACTCTTGGACGTGTACGCATCTGGAAGGACGATCAGGATGTCATCGAACTCCAACTCGTCAACGCTGAGGTTGGTTTGGATCTGGTCCGCAATCCAGGAGTCCTGCTCTGCTTCGGTCTTGAAGCCGTGCGCCACCACTGCATCCGAGGGCTTGACGAGTTCCTTGAAGTAGTCGGGGGAACTCTGCTGGTCACGACTGAGAGATACAGGAGATCCGAAGTCCAGGGCACCCCGATGCACCTCGTATCCGATGTCCCGCCACAGAGATGGGTCATCCGGGTGCTGCACAAGTCCCTCATCGCGATACACGCCGAGCCCCAGCGCGTGTGCGGTCGCCAGTGCCTGTGGCGTATTGCGGTAACAGATCGGCAGCACGATGTCTCGACGCGGGTCGTTTGGCCCCGAAGCAAGGTTGATCAGTGACTCGCCATTGGGGCCGAGCCCGAAGAGTTCGTCGGTGCTCGGCATGACGGACTCGGAAAGTTTCTGCAGTTCGTCGTAGCCCCAAACGATCCGCTTCGGGTCCTTGGTGAAGAGGTAGACGAGCTGGAAGAACTCGGGTGGGAGATCTTGGGCTTCGTCGATCAGAACGGCATCGAAGATGGGCGTGACCGTGCGGGCCTTCGCCACTTCCAGGAGTTCGATACAGATTCCTCGGAAGGCGTCGTCCATACCATACGTCCCCCGCGCGTAAGACCAATTTCGAGGCTCTTCGCCCAGCGCGTTCGCTATCAGGCTATAGACACCGGGCTTGCTGTTCGAGCCCCACGAGTGGGCGATCTTCAGTTGCGTGTAATCGGGCCGGTCGTTGCTGTGCTCGAACGTGAAGCGGGTGACGAGATCCTCGATCTGCTGGTACAGGGCGCGCGAGTGGAAGGTGAGCGCGATGTTCCAATCAGGATGTTGGGTGTGGAGGTACGCCGCTTTCAAGGCGAGAACCACCGTCTTACCGGAGCCCGCCAGCCCTCTGATTCGCTGGGGACCCTCCGGGCTCTCGATCGCCGCGCTCTTCTGCCACCTATCGAGATTGGCGATGCCCTTCTCGATCTCCTTCATGATTGCGCCGCGCGATGAAGGCTTGACGACACCGGCTCGCTTCTTGGTCGGCTTGATCGTTGCGACTCGTTGTAGAGCCGCCTGCAATGCCTGCTGGACCGAGGTGTCGATGCTCTTTCGCTGAGCAAGCCACGCTTCAAGTCCGTTGGTATCTCCGAAGTAGCCAGGTTCTCGAGACACATCCAGATTCGGCGCGAGTGGGGCAGGGAAGAGCGTGGCGGTGTCCGGGGTCACCGCCAAACCGCGACCCGCGCGAAGCGACTCGTGCCTGCCGAGATGGCTTTCGAGAACTCGGTACAGACGGTCCTGCTCGTCAACATATCCAACAAGTTCCGTCTGGCTGGACGGCTGAGTGCCTGCGAGCACGAAGGCGACTAAACCTTGTTCGGGGCTCACCAGCAGGCCGTCGACATTCACCTTGTCGTCGGCTGTGGCGAGGACGGGGTACCCCAAATACAAGGTGCCGTCGGACACGAGCGGCCTAAGCGCCGAGGCCAATGCCTGCGCTGCGAGTCGCGAACGACTTTCGCCCTGGACGACTTCGAGTGGCACGACGTACTCCCTGCTGTTGGCGTTGCGCGGGGTCGAGCCTACCGGTGGTTGTGCTCCGTCGTTGGGCGTCCTCCACACCCCGCATGCGTGTCGAGTCCGCGCGTAGGGCACCTACTCGGTGGCAATCAGACGATCTCCTCGGCCTAGACGAACAGGCTGAACTGCCAGGCTCCGGCCGGTCGTCGAGCAACTCGAAGTGTGTGCCCGCCACGTGGAGTGGTTCACAAACGCTGGCCTCGGCTCCGTCGAGCTATTCAATCGCTCCGCGCAACGACGACGCCAGCGAGGTCCTCGGATGGCGATGCGGCGGCAACGGGGGTCGTTGGTTGTAATGCTCGGTGCGGTCATGGGCCCGACTATGCACCAGTGAGTGACGCGGTCAGAGCGTCACGAATCGATCAGAGGCGACGACGCCAAGGCGCGGCCAGGGAAGCAGCCAATGAGAACCGCTATCGCGACCCACGCCATCTTGATCGCGTCCCAAGCGAGCACCAGAACGACGAGGTTCAGCCAGCCCGGCGCACCGGCCGCCACGGCGCATGCCACAGCCTTCATCGCCACCAGCAAACCTGCGGCCAGGACGACGAGCGTGGCGCAGGCGCGCAGCGTGGGCCGCGACCTTTGTACCTGCCTGATCAGTACGTTCGAAGGTGCGTAGACCAGCAGGTAACGGTGCGCGCGGGCGACCGCCAGCAGAACCGGGAGAGCGAGCAGCATGATCATTGCGGCGGCCTTTCGTGGAGGAACACGCCCGTCTACGACGGCGGTGTCGGCGGTGCCACCCCCGACACCCGAGCCTGTGGACAACCGGCCTCCCAACGCCCCTGTGGACCAGAAACGGCGTGCAGCGCAGGCACAGGTCGGCCGCGCGGAGATTCAGCCGTCTGCGACAGCCGAACTGCCTCGCGCAGGGCGCTGTGCGCCCGTTGACGGTCCGCGTGCTGGGCGTCGTTCGTCGCTCCGTTGCCGAGCGGCAGGTCACCAGTGATCTTGTAGCGGTCGCGGTAGGCAGCGACAGATGACGCAGCCAGGATCCAACGACCTCGATCGACCGAATCCGTTGGCTGCTCCCCCAGCCTTCGCACCCAGGGTTCGCCGCTCGCGATGCCCCGGTCCACGAGTTCCCGCGCACGTGCTTCGATTAACGCCTTGCGCTCGTCCACTGCCCGATGATCTTGCGCGCTCATCGCCCCCAGAGGCTCGGCAATCAGCCCAGCAATCAGCCTCGGACGCAGTCGGCATCCACGCGGTGCCACGGAGGCAGCCTTCTCAACGCGGTAGCGGAGCACCGCGGCGATGTCACTGGCATCGCCCAGGTCGTGTTGACCAACCACGCGCGGCACCAGGTGCTCGAGGTCGTGATGGTGGGCCTCGGCTCCGCGGAGCGCCGCGGTGAGGGGTCCGAACGCGGAGGACTCCACCACTGCAGTGTGCTGGTCCGTGGTCAGCCCGGATCGGCTCAATAGGTCGACGAAGCGGTCGTGTTGTGCCTCTGCGGCGATCGTTTCGAGTTCCGCGGCGATCCGGTCGATCCCCCCGTGGGTCTCGTACTCGACCGCGATCGTCTGGTGCGCCGACAAGCTGGCGCCCGTGTGCTGGAGCACTCCGAACAACACCGTCCTCGCGCTCACCTCATCAGGCTCGGGCGTGGTGTGGCTGTCGTCGGGTTGGTCGAGGGCGACGTACGCGATGTTCGATTCTCGGCCACGCGTCATCGACACGTACAGGTTCTCTCGTGTCGTCCTCGGTGTGACGACGACGTGGGACGTGTCGACGGTGATGCCTTGGGCACGGTGCGCGGTCACCGCGTACCCGAGGTCAAGGTGCTGGCCGACGTACTCGGCCGGCAAGACCGTGCCGGCGCCTCGTGCGTCGAGGCGTCGCACGACCGCGGAGCCATCCCGCCGGATGTCCGTGACGCGCCACCGGTCGCCGTTCTTGACCCAGCCACCCGGCATGGTCCGGAGGGTGCGGTCGTTGCGGCGGGTGATGACGACGTCACCGACCGAGGCACGGCTCCCGTCAGCGAGGTCCACCTCCCGAGGGTCCACGACCCCGTCGCTCATGATGCGTTCGGCCCGCGCGCGCTCGTTGAGCGCACGGACGGCGTGCGCAGACTCCGTGACGAGGACGCTGGCCAACCCCGCGTCGCAGTCCTTGCGCCAGGCCTCGTACGCGGCGTCGAGCATCTCGTCGGTGAGCCCTTCGCGGATTCGATCCTGTTGGGCATACGCAGAGATCACCTCGACCTCCCCTTCGCGGAGGGAGAGGGTTGCTGCCTTCTCCCATTCGTGGCGGAAGCGATGGAGATCCTGGAGTTCGGGGGCGTCCGGACGCCGGTCGACCAGGAGCGCGAAGACGCCACCGGCCTCGACCGACTGCAGCTGGTGTGGGTCGCCGACGAGTAGCACCTTGGCTCCCGCCGCCGTGGCGATGCCGGTGATCCGGTCGAGCGTTGCCGTGCCCGCGAGCGTGGCCTCGTCGATGATCACCAGCTGGCCCGTACGCAGCTCCGTGCGGCCACGGTCGTACTCGTGGAGCCACTTGGCCGTGTTGTCGCACGCGATGCCTAGGTCCTCGGACAGCGCCTGGGCAGCTGCCGCCGAGGGTGCCAAACCCACCACGCTCCCCCGCCCATGCTCGACGATCCAGGCGGATCGCAGGGCTCCCATGGTCGTGGTCTTGCCCGAGCCGGCTGGCCCCACGAGGAGGTCGACGGAGCGTCCCGAAGCGGTGATGCTCACGACGGCGGCCCGCTGTTCGGGGCTGAGTTCGCGATGCTGCTTGGTGAGCACCCGGGCCACCACGGATAGACGAACAACCGGCCCGCCCGTGGTTTCGGCTCGGTCCAGGAGACGCGCCTCGGCCTCGATCACGGTGGTGGAGGAGTACTTCACCGAGTGGCGCGGCCGGAACACGCTTGTCCCGTCGTCGCGCTGCAACCGCACCGGACTGATCGCGAGCTCGGGAGGCGTCAACGCCACCGAGCCGGTCTGGGCCGCGTCAACGATCATCGCGACCACAGCCTCGCGTTCGGCCGCGGTGGCGAAGCGCAGATCCATCGTCTGCTTCGACGCCTCCGCCATCAGGTTCCAGTGACTCCACACGGCACGCTTCTCGCTGACCGCCGACACCACATCGCGGGCGATGGCCTCCACCGCGACAAGAGGGACATCCTCAGCAGCCAGGAGCGATGATCCGCCACCGAGCAGCGTCGCCGCCCACGCGGTCGCGTCACGTCCCATCCGGGCTTGGGCCCGCTCGCGCCACTCCCCCGTCAGGTCCGCCAGCGACCGCGTCTCCTTCGCGGGGCGCGTGGCCAGGGTCGCCTGAGCGCGCAGTTCGACGATCTTCTTCGCCGACGGCATACGCCCCTGGTCCGCGACGTACGCCGCGATGAGTTCGTCCTTCTTCTTCTCGATCTCGCGGGTGCGCCCCGAGAACTCGGTGACCAGGTCGTCGCCGACGCCGACGATCTCCCACTGCGAATTGCGGTCGGCCCCACGCTGACGTCGTTCCCACTCCACCCCGACATCTCGGGTGAGCCGGTCCGCGAGCAGCGCGTTGTAATGAGCCGAGAGACCCGTGACCGAGGCGTACACCGGTCGACCGTCGAGACTGCGCCACCGTCCGTCGCGCAGCGTGAGGACCTTGTTCGACACCACCAGATGCGTGTGGAGTTGAGGGTCACCGGCGCGGGAGTCGTAGTGGTCGTACGCCACCGCAGCAACTCCTGCGACCCCCACTTGGGCGATGGCTCCGTCGCTGTCGGCGAGCCCGGTACGGGTGGCCGCCACCTCACGCTCGAAGAAGGCGAGCACGTGGGCGACTGCTTCATGGTGAGCGTTGACGATGCGTTCCTTGGTGGCGGCGTCGGCCACACCCCACAGCACCGATACCGACTTCGGGACGCTGAACGTCAGGTCGAAACCAGCGACGGCGTGCCGCATCCCGGCAGCGCTTTCTTCGGCTTCGATCCGCGAGATCTCTGCGGCGCACTCCTCCTCGTCCAGGCCTGGGTCCAGTCCCGTGACCCGCTCGTCGACTCGTGCGGCCAGCTTCTTGTAGGTCGGGTAGGCGAGCCCGAGTTGGTCGCCGGACACGGGATCGCGTCCCATCCCGATCAGCAGTGCCAGTTGTGCCTCACTCACCTGCATTCCGACGCGCAGGTGGCCGCCGCCCAGCGCAGCGAGTCCGGAGCCCATCCAGCGGCCGGGAGGAGTACCTGTCTCGGAGTAGTACCGCGTGAGCGGTGTCGACAGGGCGCGGTTGCCGTCTCCCGCCGCGACGCTGCGCAGGAGATAGCGGTAACCGGTGCCTGCTGACATCCGGCGCATCGAGACAGTCACGGCCGATTCCCTTCCACAGCCCTCAGGTGCGCGTACTTATCCACAGACGCGGAGGAACTCGTCCCACGGCACCCGCGGAACCCGTCAACCTGAAGTGGATTCGCCGCAGTACCCCTCGACTTGCAATACGTGTGAAAGCGAGAAGGGGTGTGATCGCGAGCGGAGGAACCTGACGACGACGAGGGCGGTGGACGTTCGGCGGGCTAGGCAGGGCTGGGACGGCTGGCGTACCTGTCAGGAGATCGGGATCGCTGAGAAACGAGGGTTCCCCAACGAAGACAGCGTCCCTACAGTGAGGAGCAGACGATGCGGGCACAACCTGCGGGAAGTCGTCACACCTCAGGCCACACGGCAGAGGAAGTAGGACAACACACCATGACGATTCGACTCGGGCTCATCTCATGGGCGACTGGCGCACTCGTGTTGGCCGCAGTAGCCGCCTGCAGTGACGACACCACCAATGCGCCGAGCGCCACACCCACGCCCAGCGCAACGAGCGTGGCCCCCTCCCCGACGTCGTCTCCGTCTCCGACCTCTCCCTCGGATGCAGCGAGCGACGCCGCGACCAGCGCGATGCGGTCGTACTTCACAGTGGTCAGTGAGGTAGGCCAGGACCCGAAGTCCCCTCTCAAGCGGTTGGAGACCGTGGCCACGAGTACGCAACTCCAAGCCCTTGAAACACTCCACCGAGGCCAGCGTGACCGGGGGCGACGTCAGACCGGCTCCACGGTGATCAGCGAGTTCACGGTGCAATCGGTGAACCTCGACAACTCCGATCCCGGAGCGGGCAAGGTTCCGACGGTGGTCATCGACGTCTGTTGGGATGTCAGCGGTGTCGACGTGCTCGACCGCAATGGCACATCGGTCGTTTCCCCCGACCGCCCCGACACCGGGTGGACGCGTTACAGCGTGGCGAACTACGACTACGCCGACGACCCGAGCGGCGGGTGGCGAGTAGCCACCGGCCAGGACCTCAAGGAGGAGCCATGCGCAGCCTCCTGAGCCGGATCCTGGCGATCGGTCTCGTCGTGGCGCTCTCCTTCTTCGTGCCGACAATCGCGTACGCCGACACCACCTGTGGGCAGACGCATCCGGAGACCGGCGAATGTCTGATCTGGGTGGAGGTGCCCGGCGCACCTGGGACACCCGGCAAGTCGGGCGACAACGGCCCGAAGGACACCGGTGCGGGCGCCGCCTGCTACTGGGACGGAAGACCCCAGAAAATCACAAAGCCGCCACCTGGCCCTACCCCCTGTTCAGCGCCCGAGGGCTATTGGTCGAACAGCCACCAGTGCTACATCAGCCCCGTGGCCCCTCCGCCCCCAGCAGGCGACCCGGCATGGCAGGGACACGAACCCGGAGACGGCGGCGTCTACCACTGCTATCAGCCGCAGTCGGACCTGGCCATGACCTTCTGGGCCCAGGATCCCCCACCGAACTCCGGCGCCGGTCCAACACCACGTGAGGTGGCGCAACTGGCCATCGAGCGGATGCACCTGTCGGCCATCGACCTCGGTATCGCGCCCGAACCAGGCCCCGAGAGCGTCGGCCTCGTCGGCATGCCGGTCTGGATGTGGGCGAAGGCGCCCAACGAGCACACCTTCGGTCCGCTCTCCGAAACGGCCTCCGCCGGGGGCGTCAGCATCACCGCGACCGCGAACGTCCTGCACGTCACGTGGGACATGGGCGACGGCGCCAAGATCGTCTGCGACACCGCCGGGGCGCCGTACAAGGCGTCGTACGGGCTGAAGCAGTCGCCCAATTGCGGCCACACCTACACACGATCCAGCGCGCACGAGGCCGATGACGCCTACACGGTCACCGCCACGTCGAGCTGGGTCATCACCTGGTCGGGCGCCGGCCAGACCGGCACGATCCGACTCAACGGACTGGTCCGCTCGACGCAGATCCGGATAGGCGAGGCGCAGGTACTCGTGAACTGAAGCGAGCTGCGCGGGAGGTAGGACGCATGTCGACCACTGCCCGTGAGGACCGAACACCCGGTCCCCGCACGTCACAGCCAGCAACGGCCCCCGACGTCATCGCGCCGCCCAAACTCCGCCGGCGCCCCGCACTCGTCGTGGCTGCGGTCATCGTCACCGCCCTCGGCTGCCTGATCGGGGCCTGGGCCTGGAGTGCCTCCACCGACACCCAGGAAGTCCTCGCTGCACGCGACACGATCCATCGGGGCGAGACCATCGAGGCCGGTGACCTTCAGAGAATCTGGATCAGCCGCGACCCCCTCCTGAGCCCGCTGCCTGCTTCGGCCTTCGACGACATCGTCGGCCAGAGGGCCGCGCTCGACATCTCTGAAGGCGGGTTGCTCACCGACGCATCGGCCAGTGACGAGGCGCTGCCCCCGCAGGGCCAGACCATTGTGGGAATCTCACTCACGCCCGCACAGGTGCCGGCGATGCCGCTGTACGGCGGCGACAAGGTGCGGATCATCACCACACCAGGAGTCGAAGGCACGCCGGCCCCGAGTACCCCTCAATTCACCGTCGCCGAAGTGGTCAGCACGGCCATCGATGAGACGACCGGCAACACCGTTGTCAACGTCGTGGTGCCGTACGCCGACGCCGGTGTTCTCGCTGCGCAGGCGGCGACGGGCAATGTCGCTCTGGTGCTCGACTCCGGAGCCGAGTGATGGCCATCATCTGTCTCACCTCTGCCGCGGGATCTCCTGGGGTGACCACGACGGCTGTGGGCCTGGCCCTCTGCTGGCCACGCCCGGTGCTCCTCGTCGAAGCCGACCCGACCGGCGGATCCGGGATCCTCGCAGGGTTCTTGAAGGGCACCACGCCGTACGACGTCGGACTCGTCGAGTTGGCGCTCTCACCGCTCGACACAGCAGACGCCCTGCGTGACGTCGTACGCCCGCTCAGCCCTAACGTGGGGCTCCTCGCGGGCACGCGTACGCACACCCAATCCACGGCGCTGCGCGACGTGTGGGCTCCCCTCGCCACGGCGCTGCAGGATCTGGAAGCGAGCGGGCAGGACGTCATTATCGATGCCGGCAGGCTCGGCCTCGTCGGTTCGCCGCAGCCGTTGCTGGACGCTGCGGACGTCACACTGCTGACCACTCGCACGGACCTTCCGTCGCTCTCGGCGGCGCGGTCGTGGGCGGAATCAGTGCGCGAACCCGCCACGGGGTGGCGACACCCCGGACTCCTCTTGATCGGCGCGGGCCAGCCCTACCGGGCCTCCGAGGTGTCCACGGCACTCGGCCTGCCCGTGGTGGCAGACCTGCCAGACGAACCCGCTGCTGCTGCGGTGTATCACCGCGGCGCCCCTCCCCCCAAGCAGTTCGAGTCTGGGCCCTACGTCCGGGCGCTCAAGGCTGCAGTGCAGGCGGCGCAGGCACAGGTGGCCCGCGGGCGTTTCACCGTGGCCAAGGAGGAATCGCGATGACCGGGACGTCGAGCGATCTCAACGGCTACGGGGACCTGACGCGCCTCCCCCTCTTCAACGAACCTCCCCGCAGCGCGCCGTCACCCACGGCCACGCTCGGTACGCCGGTTGCCGCTCTCCCAACGTCAGCCACCGACGTCGACTGGGCGTTGGTCTCCTCCTTGCGTGCTCGCGCGTCGGAGCAACTGAGCCAAACCGTCGCCTCGGATCGTGGCCGCCTCGACCGGGCCGCCCAGGAGGAACTCGGGCGATCCATCGTGCTGGACCTCATCGAGTCGGCGATGACCGACGACGTGGACTCCGGCCACGGCGCGTGGAGTCCCGCTCGGCAACTGGCGACCGCACAGGCTGTCTTCGACGCGCTCTTCCGGCTCGGACGCCTTCAACCCCTGGTGGACAACGACGATATCGAGAACATCGTCATCGTGGGTCACGACAAGGTCCTCTTGGAGTTGATCGATGGCCGGCTGGTCGACGGTCCGCCGGTGGCAGATTCGGATCAGGAGCTGATCGACTTCCTGGTCTTCCTCGCCTCCCGCAGCGAGGCCAATGCCCGGTCCTTCTCCGAGGCACAGCCGCGGCTCCACTTGCGGTTGGACGGCGGTTCTCGCCTCGCTGCTGCAGCGTGGGTGACACCACGTCCCTCGGTGGTGATCCGCCGACACCGACTCATGCAGGTCACCCTCGACGACCTCGTCGCTCGGGACATGCTCTCGCCCACAGCAGCCTCGTTCCTGCGGGCAGCCGTCCGGGCTCGTCATTCCATCGTGGTCTCCGGAGCCCAGGGAGCCGGCAAGACCACCTTGGTCCGGGCGCTGTGCGCCGAGATCGACGAAGGGGAGGCGATCGCCACGTTCGAGACCGAGTACGAACTCCACCTGCATGAACTCGACCGGCACAAGATCGTCCATGCCTGGGAGGCGCGGCCGGGATCAGGTGAGCGTGGTTCCGATGGCCGCCAGGCCGGCGAGTTCACCATCGACGAGGCGCTCGTCGACTCCTTCCGCTTCAATCTCTCGCGCCAGATCGTCGGCGAAGTCCGAGGCAAGGAGATCTGGGCCATGATCAAGGCCATGGAGTCCGGCACCGGCTCCATCTCGACCACGCATGCCGCCGACGGCGTCGCCGCTGTGCGCAAACTCGTCACCTGCGCGATGGAAGCCGGGCCACACGTCACCCAGGGGCTGGCCACCAGCAAGCTGGCCGCCACCGTCGACCTGATCGTCCAACTCAGCATGGTGACCACCACCGGATCGGGTGGCGCACAGCGCACCAGGCGGGTCGCGGAGATCATCGCGCTGGCCCCCGGCGAGCGGGAAGTGGGGTACGCGACCACCCACGTCTTCCGTGCGGACGCCTCGGGGGTGGCGGTTCCCGACGTACTCCCCGACGAGTACCGGACGCTGACCCGACACGGGTTCGACCTCGGGGCGTACCTCTCGACCCAACTGGGCGTGGTGCAGCCATGAACCTATTGACAGCCAGCCTTGCGGGCGGCCTGATCGCCGTCGGTGTCTTCGGTGTCATCGTCGGCTTGCGACCAACAGCTCAGCCACCTCGAGAGCGTCCCACCTTCAAGGGACACCGTCTGAAGTTCTCCTCGCGCACACGCACGCTGCTGGTGGTCGGTGTTGGACTGGGTGTCCTCGGTTGGATGCTGACCGGCTGGATCCTCGCGCTGGTCATCGGACCGGCTGCGACCATCGGGCTCCCGGCCCTGCTGGCTGCTCCCCCAGCAGCCACCCAGATCCACCGGCTCGAAGCCATGGAGGAATGGACGCGCTCGCTCGCGGGTGTGCTGACCGTCGGCATCGGTCTCGAGCAGGCGCTCGTGGCGACGTTGCGCTCCACGCCGGCGCCGATCAACGCCGAGGTTGGGCGGCTCGTGGCCCGACTTCGGGCGCGCTGGGACACCGAGACCGCACTGCGGGCCTTCGCCGACGAGCTCGACGACGCCACCGGGGACCTGATCGCCGCCAACCTGATCCTGGGCGCGCGGCGGCGCGGTGCGGGCCTCGCGAGCGTCCTCGAAGGGCTGGCGGAGTCCGTCGCCACCGACGTACGGGCCAGGCGTCAGGTGGAGGCCGATCGAGCCAAACCGCGAGCGACGGCGCGGTGGGTGACGCTGATCAGTGCCAGCGTCCTGGTCGTCCTTGCCCTGTCGGGAAGTTACGTCGAGCCCTACAGCAGCCCCGTGGGCCAGGTGATCCTCGTGGTCCTGCTTGCCGCGTACGTCGCCACCCTCGTCTGGATGCGACGGATGGCCACGGGCAAACCGTTGCCGCGCTTCCTCGAGGCTCAGTGCGACACGGCGGCAGCGCGATGATCAGCGGACTCCAACTCGCTGTCCTCGCCGGGGGCTTCCTCGGGTTGGGTCTGACGTTGGCCGTCGCCCGGCTTCTTCCCGTTGAACCGGATCTCGTCGATGCTCTGGACCGCGTCTCCTCGCCACGCCGACGCACGAGCGCCGGCGTCGCGTCCCTGCGTACGCGCAAGGAACGGCTCGGACTCTGGGGTCTGCGGGTGCTTCCTCCCGGACTTTGGGTGCGTACGCCGGTGCGCGAGTTGGCCCTGCTGCGGATCTCCGTGGCGCAGTTCTACGGCGAGAAACTGACCTTCGCGGGGCTAGGGCTTCTGATCCCGCCGGGGCTCATCGCCCTCTTCACCCAACTCGGCCTGGATGTCCCGCTCCCGATCCCGGCGCTGGCCTCCATCGGTCTCGCGGCCGTCATGTTCTTCATCCCGAACTACAACGCCCACGACGAGGCGCGGAAGGCTCGAGTCGAGTTCGCCCGGGCCCTGGGTGCTTACATCGATCTCGTGGCGCTCGAACGCCTCAACGGGATCGGGGTGCGGCAAGCGATGGAAGCAGCCGCCGAGGTCGGCGACTCGTGGGTCTTCACCCGCCTGTCCGAAGAGCTGACTCGATCCCGGTGGTCGGGACTGCCGCCCTGGGACGCCCTGCACACCTTGGCAACAGAGCTCGGACTCCCCGAGCTCGATGACTTCGCCGACATCATGCGCCTGTCCGGCGAGGAGGGAGCCAGCGTGTACGCCACCCTGCGCGCCCGCTCCTCGGCCATGCGGACCGCGATGCTCAACGACGAGATCGCTCAAGCGAACGCTGTGGGAGAGCGGATGACGATCCCCGGCTCGCTTCTCGGGGTCATCTTCATGGCATTGCTCGTCGCGCCCTCATTGCTTCGCATGGTCACCAGCTCGTGAAACCGATTCGACTCACCCAAGGAGGAACCCCATGTTGAGAGTTTTGATCCTGCTTCAGATAGCGCTCACCGGCCCCGGCCGTCTACTGGCTGCGCGCCGGGACGAGCGAGGTTCGGTGACCACCGAGCACGTTCTCTGGGCTGTCGCGGTGATCGCCATCGTCGGCATCGTCGTCGCGGCCGTCACGACCTATGTCCAAGCACAAGCCGGCAAGATCCAGTAGCCGGGCCCGCGGGCGCGGTGAGAAGGGTTCGGTTTCGATCGAACTCGTCATCCTCATGCCCGCACTCTTTGCGCTCATGTTCTTGGGCATGCAGGCGGCGCTGCACTACCAGGCGCGCACTGTCGCCATCGCCGCCGCACAACAGGGTGCTCGCGCGGTGGGGGCCGAGCATGGACGCGAGTCCGACGGCGTTCACGCGGCCGACGACTTCATCGTCGAGGCGGGCGGAGCAGACGTACTCACAGGCACGTCAACCAGCGCGAGCCGCACGGCAACACGGGCCACGGTGACCGTGACCGGCTTCAGCCTGAGCGTCATCCCGGGCTGGAAAGTCCGCATCACCCAGACGGCGAGCGTCCCCGTCGAACACCTCACGGCTCCCATCCCCCAGGGGTCCCCATGAAGCGACGCGATGAACGCGGATCCGCGGCGATCGAGGCAGCGATCGGCGTGCCGGCGTTCGCTCTCTTCGTCGGGCTGATCATCTTCGGTGGCCGGACGACAACCACGCACGAGGCATTGCAGTCCGCCGCCGCGGAGGGGGCCAGGTCCGCCTCACTCGCGCGTGACGCCCAGACCGCTCGGACCGTGGCCCGTGAAGCCGCCGCATCCAGCATCGCCAACCAGGAGATCGGGTGCTCCCACGTCGATGTCGACGTGGACACCTCCGACTTCGCCAAGCAACCGGGAGTGGCTGGCTCGGTCGAAGTCACGATTTCGTGTCGTCTCGACCTGTCAGATCTGGCTGTTCCGGGGGTCGGAGGATCACGGGTCATGAGCGCGACAATGTCCAGCCCGCTTGATAGGTGGAGGGAACGATGAGACGCGATGTCGATGAGCGTGGCTCGATCACGGTGTGGCTGGCGCTGTCCAGTTTCGTGATGATCTTCCTGGTCGGCCTGACCGTCGACCTCGGAGGCCAAGTTCATGCTCACGAACGCGCCCACGATCTGGCCGCGCAAGCCGCCCGCGCGGGCGGCGAGGAGGTCCAAGGCGCCGCGGCCATTCAGGGACGTGAGTTGGCCATCAGGCCAGCAGCGGCCCGCGCAGCAGCCGAGCGCTACCTCGAAGCAGCAGGCGTCAACGGGACCGTCGACATCCGCGACGGCGACACCATCACGGTCACGGTCCACGACACCTATGACGCGAAGTTCCTGGGTCTGATCGGCATCACCCGTCTCGACGTTACGGGCACGGCGTCGGCCCGACTCGTCCGCACGCTCGGAGGCAACCAGCGATGACCACCCTCAACTCCCGCCTGCGTGGGCTGGCGGCCACCCTCGCATTGGCCGCCTTCGTCGTCGGGGTTCCGAGCGTCCTCGTGGCCATCGACGCCATCCCCGACCTGGGGGCATTCTCGTGGTCACGACTGACGGCCCCCGATAACGGGACACTCCTGCTCGAGGTGCTCGCGATCGTCTGCTGGGTCGCGTGGGCGATCTTCACCTGCCAGCTCATCGCGTCGGTCTTCGCGCAGATACGTGGCCTGCGCTCACCTCGACTGCCTGGTCTGGCCATGCCCCAGCTCGCGGCCGATCGTCTCGTCGCGGTCGCCGCACTGTTGTTCATCGCAGCCCCGTCGGCAGTCGCGTTGGTTCCAGAGTCGAAGGCGGCGGCGGTCGTGGCAGCGACACCGTTGCCCGCTGGCGAGAGCGCCGTCGTGGCCGCCCCGGCGGCCGCCCCTGTCTCGGCAGCAGCTGCCGACCACGTGCCCCAAGCCAAGGTCGA
Source organism: Nocardioides jishulii (assembly GCF_006007965.1). Taxonomy (NCBI): domain Bacteria; kingdom Bacillati; phylum Actinomycetota; class Actinomycetes; order Propionibacteriales; family Nocardioidaceae; genus Nocardioides; species Nocardioides jishulii. The sequence continues at coordinate 1,996,776 of NZ_CP040748.1, forward strand.
GCACTACACGGTCAAGCGGGGAGACAGCCTGTGGCGGATCGCCGAGGAGCGTCTGGGAGATGGCGCGCGGTATGTCGAGCTGGTCGAACTCAACCGGGCCATCCTCAACGGGCGTCCCGACTTCCTGCTCCCCGGCACGGTCCTCAACGTCCCGAAGGTCGAGGCGTCATCCTCAGATGCGTACGTCGTGCAACCCGGCGACACCCTGTCCGAGATCGCGCAGGAGGAACTCGGGAAGGCCGACGCCTATCCCGCCATCGTCGAGGCCTCGCACGACACGATCCAGGACGACGGGGCCCACCTCACGGACCCCGACCACATTCGCCCGGGCTGGAAACTGACGATTCCCCAGCAGGCGTCACCGCCCGAGCGCAAGGCCCCACAGGACGTGGAACGACCCCCGCCACACGAGCAAGCACCGCCAACGCCAGCTGACCCCGAGCCGCCGGCCCCCACCGCAACGGTCGCCCCGTCCGCGCCCACCGACGAGTCCACCGCCGAGCACATCGACGACCCCGATGGCACCGTCATCCCGGGCTGGCTCCTGCCAGGGCTCGCCGGCGCCGGGTCGATCTTCGGTGCCGGGCTGTGGCTCGTCCTGCGAGCCCAGCGACGTACCCAACTGCGTCACCGTCGCCCCGGGCGGATCTTCCATGCGCCGCCGCCCAGCCTGTTGCCGGCTGAGAAGACCGCTCACGCCGCCGCGTCGGTCATCGCTCCACGGATCGAAGCCCTCGACGCTGCGCTCCGCGGTCTGATGCCGCTGCCTCGCATCGTCACCGTGACCATGAACAGCCACGCGATCTCGGTGACCCTCGCCGCACCGACCGACCTGCCTCGTCCCTGGGCAGGTTCCGGCAAACAGTGGCGGCTCGCGATGGATGAGGTCCCCGAGCGCCCCGAGGATTCCTTCCCTCCCTACCCGCTCCTGGTGAGCATCGGACAGGACACCGACGGCGCCTTCGTGTTCCTCAACCTCGAGGAACTGCGCACCGTGACGGTCACCGGAGACGAGGACCGGAAGGCTGCGTTCGCACGTCACCTCGCCGCAGAACTGGCCGTCAATCCGTGGTCGATTGCCACACGAGTCGAACTGCTCGGGGTCGGAGCCGATCTCTCGCTCTTCAACCTTGGACGTGTCCGCACGCACCCCGAAGAGGACACCGACTTCATCGCCGAGTTGGCCCACACCCTGTCCACCATCACGGAGCGATCCGACCCTGACGACTTCCACGCGGTGATCATCGCTACTGCCAACCGCCCGCTCTCTGATCTGGACGAGCTCGCGACAGTGATCAACGGGATCCCGGGGCGTTCCTCGGCTGCCCTGGTAGACATCGAAAGCGAGGGCCGAGCCTCCGGCACGCACGTTCATCTGACTGCAGGAGGTCGCCTCCAGGTCGAGTCACTCGGCGTCGATGTCACCGCAGCTGGACTGAGCGAGGAGGAAGCCCGAGCCTGTGCGTTGCTTCTCGACCTCACCCTGGCCCAGGAGGTCGTGCCGGTTCCCCTGGATGACGCCGAAGACACCGTTTCAGACCTCGGCGGAGCGCTGGCACCGCACTTGACCGAACCCCGACCCGAAGGGCCGGCCGGTAGCGAGTCCCTGCTGCCACTCGATGCCCACGTCTACACCGATGAGGCTGCCACGACCGTCGAAGACGTCGAGACGCTCGCGCCCAAGGTATCGCCCGAGGCCAAGGAGGCCGTCCAGGCGGCGGACCCAATGCTGGACGACGATCTCGCGCGCTGGGAAGCACCCGGCCTGGTCGCTTCGAAGTTGACGCTGCTCGGGCCCGTGGGTGCCCGAACGACCGGCGATACCAAGGCCACCGCTCACCGCCGACCGTTCTACGTCGAACTCCTGGCCTACCTCGGGCTCCACCCGCACGGAGTCTCCGCCAGGAGCATCGCGGAGGCGTTCGCGATCCGTCCCGAGCGCGTACGAGTCGACATCAGCCAACTCCGTCGGTGGCTCGGAACAGACCCACAAACCGGAAGGCCCTACCTCCCCAATGCGGAGGTCAGCCACGACCCCGACTCCCCCGCCCTCTACAAGCTCGACGGAGTTCTCTGTGACCTCGACCTGTTCCGTCGCCTTCGCACGCGCGGCCAGAGCCGAGGGGCTGACGGCATCGAAGACCTCGTGACCGCCCTGGGGCTAGTCAGTGGGGAGCCCTTCACCGAGCTCCGCAAGGAACACTGGAATTGGCTCCTCGAAGGCGATCGGTGGGACCACGTCATGACCAGCGCCATCGTCGACGTCGGCCACATCGTCACGGCGCATGCGCTCGCTACCGACGACCACGACCTAGCCTTGTGGGCCGCCCAAGTGGCGTACGCCGCCGCGCCATACGACGAGATCGCCCAACTCGACATGGTCCAAGCAGAGAAGGCCGCTGGCGACGACGAGAGAGCCGACCGTGACCTCAATGACAAGGTCTTCAACCGCCGCGACGACGAGTTGCCGCCGATCGACCTACCTGAACGCACCGGCCAGGTTGTCGCCGAGAAGAACTGGGCATCTCGAGGGCCACGTCCCCGCCGGACTGGGTGACGCCCCGGGCGCGATGGCAGATCCCTGATCGCCGCAGAAGTCTCAGCTTCCGGTGTAACCGGCCGCTGGCGTCCCTTCAGTTATCCGAGGGGTTGAGGCGTCCCTCGAAGGTGATGACGAAGGCGTTGAGCGCTGCCTTTCACCGGATGACCCAACGTGCCCGACCGCTGCCGGTCGGGTCGAGTGATCGTGTCACCAAGAACAGGCACTTCAATGCAGCTTGGTCGTTGGGGAAGTGTCGCGTGCGCGCACCGCACGCCGGTAGCGGGCGTTCAGCGACTCGATCGCGTTGGTGGTGCAGATGATCTTGCGGATCTCAACGTCGACGTCCAGACGGGGTTAACTCGCCCCAGGCGTTGCGCCACAACTTCACGCGGCTGGACAGACAGAGCTCAACTTCTCCTCGAAGTCATCAAGCCTCGCTGCGTGCTCGACGCGCAGCGGGTCAGGACTCGACGAACCAGTCGTAGGAGCGCGGCGCCAGCCGGCCCTTATCGGGGTCGTAGTCGAAGACGGAGAACTCCCCTGCGTCGCGGTCGATCTCGCCGTCGGCAGTGAAGGCCATGTTGGCCCACACCCCCATGACGACCTGGCCTCGGTGCGTGCGCGCCCAGTCGACTTCGGCGCGGGTGACGATGACCGGGGCGCCGTCGGTCGTGGTGCCCTTGGCCTCCAGGTAGTAGGTCTCTTGGTCGCGGGTCGCGAGCGCGTCGAAGTGCTCCTTGAACCGGACGTCTTCGACCGTAAAGCCCTGGGCGCGGAAGTGCTCCTCCAGTCGTGTCTGGGCAGCGTCCTCGATCTTCTTGCGCCGCACCGGGTCCATCTGGTGGCCCTGCCCACCGCGCGCAGCACGCGGCTCGCCTCGCAGAGTTGCCCCTGCCCTCTTGTCGCCGACGTGGAGCATCCACGCGTGGGCGAGTGCCTCTGCTTCGGCGGGTTCGAGCCCTGCGCCTCCGCCCATCGGCGCCCAGTCGTTGACGGCGCCGGACACCAGGGTCCGCAAGTCTTCGCGCGTCAGGCGCTCGTCGAGCGGCACTACGAAGTCCCAGTCCAGGTCGACGTACTGAGTGGTGCCGCCGTGCGCGGGGTCCCAGTGGGGTGCGGCGTACGGCGTTGAGGCGACCCAGCCTGAGGCGACGATGCCTGCCTCGTCGCCGGTGCGCAGCAGGTACATCCGGTCGCCGACGTCGATTCCTTTCGTGCGACGTCCGACCGACCAGCGGTCGCGCACGATGTTGTCGCCGCCCTGGGTCGCTTCGATGGCCTCCTCGAATGTGGGGGCCCCGGTGAAGCCTCCGCCCTTGGGGCTCCAGGTGGCGATGACGGCAGGCCGTCCTGGCCGCGGGAGGCGGACGTCCGGCGGGGAGGCGGCCAGCGGGATGGCGTCGACCTCGGGCATGTCCTCGACGTAGGCGACCGGCTGGCGGCGCCGCGGCATCGCCCGGCCGTGCAGAGCACGGTGAGCAGCGTGGTCGCTGGGCAGCACGTACCCCTTCAGGGCCCACTTCGCGACCTTGTCGGACTTGACTGACTCTCGTCCGGTGATGGCGGCGACCAGGACGACGCGTCCTTCGTAGGAGAGGGTTGCGTAGCGCTGCTCCAGCGCACGTTTACCGATCGCCCAGTCCCCTCGGTTGACCTCCCACAGCGTTTCGAGGTCGACGCCAGGGTCCCAGCCGTACCAGGTCCGGTTGCGTGACAAGCCGTCGCTAGGAGCAATGTCGACTCGGTCGGAGAGGGTGAAGTTCAAGACCACCTGCACAGCATGGCTGATGGCGGTGGAGGTCAAGAGGTTGGGACAGCGAGTGCGGCCCTGCCCCTAAGTGTGAACGGCGTGGCTGAGACGACGGTCAAGACGCCCTCCCCGCGGGCATGCTCGCTGCGCTCGCTTACGGGGAGCCCGGGCGGCGGGGCACGATCTGGCGCCTGTTCAGCAACAAGGACGTCTCAGAGGTCTACATCGCGAGTCGGGCCACCGGGGGCGAGGTAAAGGTGAGTCTCCACGAGTCGGGTGACTGGCGACTCCAGGTCGTCGACCCTGACCGCCCCACGACGGTCCACTTTTGCCGATCACGACCCCGCACAGGGCCGCGTCCTCGCGCAGTCTCGGGGCAGCGTCGTACGCCGATCCGCTCCCCGGGCCGCCCCGGAGAGCCGTGCAGCATGAGCAAGGTGTTCACCCCGACGCGCATGTGCGCAACCTCGCAGGGCGACGAAACCGCCGCGCAGTCGCGTCCTCGACAGGTAGTCTCCCCCGACTGGCCCAGAACGCCCGGCTGCCATGAAGGAGCATCACGTGGGTCGCCACTACCGCAGCGGGCACTACCGCCGTGGCCCAAGCGGCCGCTACCACTACGTGCGACCTCACAGCGTTGACCGGTCCAGTGGCTGGGGCTTCTTCTCGTCCGCGCCGCCTCCTCGCGTCCCCCGCACGCCGAATCCGTCGGCACCAAAGCCACCCAAGCCCAAGGACTCGCGGTTCGCGTGGGTTCATCCGATGCCCTCGACGCCGAACGCCATCTGCCCCGTGTGCGGCGCGGCCGTCTTCTTCTGGAAGAACTCCCACGGCTCGAAGGTCTGGTTCGACGCACTCGGTGCGCCTTGGCCCAAGCACCCATGCCTCGACCTCGACCAGGTCCCGTTGTGGCGACGCAACGGCGTACATTCCGCGCGCGTCGCCGCAGAATATCCACTCCCCGCCGCACGCCGGATACTCGACCCCGGACCGGAGACCAGCAGTTGTGGCTGCTTTATCCTCATGGTGATCGCGTTCTACATTCCCTTCGCCGTGTTTATCCAGGTATTCCCCGACGTGAACACCGGCCCCCCGTTGGTCGTCCTGCTCGTCGTGGCTCTCGCCCTGGCCATCCTCGCCACTCGATCCACCAAGGGCGGTGTGCTCACCACGACTCCGCAGGCTGAAGCCGCGTTGAAGATGACGCGGAAGCCCGACGCGACCGGATCGTGATTCAGGAACCGCCAACGGTGACCGGTCCCGGCGACTCTGCCCCCCGATCTGGTGGACTTCTCGGTCTCGGAGGGTCTGTTTCGACCCGTCTATAGGGGGTCAATTTCACGCGCCGCCGACAGAGAATCCGAGAGGATGGACCTACGAGGTGCCCCGTCACGGACGAGCGTCACAACCCTGAACCCGCCGCGCCAGTAAAACCGAAAGTTCGATAAGGAACGCTCCTGACCTGCACGAACACAGCGTTCCCCCTCGGCGTTCCCCCTACATATTGCCGGATTCCGGTAACGCATCCGCTGCACTCTCGAGGGCATGAACGACCGCCCGACACCAGCCTCCGTCTGGAGCGTCTCGACGATGCAACGCGTTGCCGCCGAGCCGACCCTGGCGAGCGCGGCTCTGCGGTACGCGACCCTCGGGGTCCCGGTCTTCCCCTGCGTCCCGGGCGCCAAGCAACCGCTGACCTCGAACGGGTTCCACGACGCCACGGCGTCGCCCCAGACCGTCCAGACCTGGTGGCAGCGCACACCTGAGGCGAACATCGGCCTACCCACGGGCGCGAACACGGGTGTCCTCGTCGTCGACATCGACGTCCACCCCAGCGGCAATGGGTTCGCCGTCTTCGAACGCGCTCGCAGTCAAGGGCTCGCCGACGACTGGGGCTGGCTGGTTCGTACGCCGTCGGGAGGGCTCCACGCGTACTACCCGGCCAACGGCCTGGAGCAGCGTTCCTGGCAAGTCCCGTCGGCCCACATCGACTTCCGAGGCGACGGCGGCTACGTCATCGCTCCCCCGTCACGCATCGTCGTCGACGGTGCCCCCACGCCGTACGAGGTCATCGCGGTCACGACCGGCGAGGCAAGGTCCGTTGACGCGCTCGCGTTGCGCCGCTTCCTCGAGCCGCCGCGTCCAACTCCCGCCACCCCGTCCCCAGGCCTGGACACCACGCGATGCCGCCCCGAAGCACTGGCCCGCACGGTGGCCGTGACGACGGAGGGTGGCCGCAACCGCGCACTCTTCTGGGCGTCGTGCCGGATGGCCGAAAACGGCCAGAGCCACGCGACCACTGTCAGCTACCTGCTGCCGGCCGCCCGACATGCCGGCCTTACCGATCGTGAGATCGAGTCCACCATCGACTCCGCGTTTCGCACTGCATCCCGCCACGTTCCCGGGAGCGGCCCGGGCCCTACCCAGCGAAGTGAGGCGATCCAACTGTGAACACGCACGACGAATACCGCCGACACGGCTACCACGCTCCTGTGCCGACCCGTCCACCTCGGGGCACGGAGACAGCCGCCAGCGAACTCGCTCGACACCGCGACCCCTCACTCCCATCGGGTGCCGGGCAGCCGATGCGTCCGGGGAAGAGGGTCGCCTGGGTCCGGCCCACCGAACTCACGACGTACCTCGCTCCGCTGGTCGGTCGCGGGATCGATCTCCACACCGAGCTCACTCGGCGCGCACGCAGTGGCCCCGCCACGGCTACCCGCGCGCTCCAAGGACAGGGCTCGGGCTCCCCCTCCCTCGTCCCACAACTCAACCGCACGGAAGGACCGTCGTTATGAGTCATTCGTTCGAGACCTCCACCGGACTCCGCCGTCTTCTCGTACGGCTCCGAGTGTCGGGGGCACGCGCCTGGGAGCACGACCCCGAGGCTCACGACCTGATGCTGTACGCGGCCCGCAAGTACGAGGCGCTCGCGGTCAAACACCACTGCGACCCGGTCGCGGGCGCTACCGCCGCTTTCGAGGCAATGCGTACCTATGCCGCCCGCACCGCCCAGGATCCGTGGGCCGTGGTCACCACGGCCGTCAAGCTCACGCTCACCGCCGAGGAGCGTGCCAACGGCCTCCTCTGCTCTGTCGACCAGGCCCGGCGGCCGGAGTTCTCCCAACACCACGACGTACGCCGGTTCAGCGACACCGAAGCTGACCTGCCCAACTTTCTCCCCGCCCTGACCGTCGAACCCTTCAACGCAGAGGCGCCGGCCCCCACCGGTGCCTACCAGGCCCTCGACGCGACGATCGACCTGTTCACCGCCCTCGGGTGGCCGCGGGATACCGCGACCTGCGCGCTCGACTACATCTCCGCACGGCTCGTGGAGGCCGGCTGCCGTCCACGAACCCACGCGGCGCTGCGTCGCGATCACACCGCGCGAGCTCTCCTCGACATTGATCAAGACGCGTGGTCCACGGTGCTCCGCATCGTGCTGGGCAATCCCAACCCCGACGAGGCATGTACATCAGACGGTCACGGGATCCTGCTGCGCCTGCTCATCGGACATCCGGTCACCGAGATGTTGGACGACGACCTCATGGTGGTCGAGATCAGCGAAGCTGCACCGCGTCCGAGGAGTCGGAGCCATGCCTGACACCCGCGGCCACATCGAACTCGACCGGGCGATCGACTCCATCACCGTCGGCGTACGGCACCGCAAGGATCCCGGCGACCTCGCCACGCTGAGGGACTCCATCGAACGCCTGGGGCTGCTGCAACCCGTCACCGTCACCCCCGATGGCGTGCTTGTCTGCGGGTGGCGGCGTCTGGAGGCCGTACGCGGGCTCGGCTGGCGGTCGATGAAGGTGTGGGTGCGCTCGGGGATCTCGGACAAGCTCGAGGCACTGCTCGCGCAGCAGGACGAGAACCAGCTCCACAAGCCGCTCAACGAGATCGAGAAGGCCGCGCTCTACCGCGAACTCAAGGCGCTGCGGGCCGAAGAAGCCGAGCGGCGGATGCGTGCTTCCCAGTTCGGTGCCGCGGCCAACGCTGGAGACCACGGGGCCGCACCGGGTGCGGAGCCGGGAGAGCGCGGCGACGCACGCGCACAGGCAGCGATGGCGATCACCGGCCAGGCCTCGTACAACACCCACGAACGCGTCTGCGCACTCATGGACTGGGCCACCCGCAAGGTCACGCCACCCGAGGTCCGAGCCATGGCCAACGATGCACTACGCAGGATCGAGGCGGGCGAGCCCGTCAAGCCCCTCTACGCGGAGGTGAAGGCGACGTGCGATCGCATTGAGCAGTCGCCCCCGCTCGGCGAAACAGACCTGGCCCGCCAAGCCCGCGAAGCTAAGGCGCGCGCGGAGCGCGAGAACAAGGAGAAGGGGCGGGCAGGCCTCAAGCGCAACCAGGGCTCGGGTAGCCACTTCCGCAGCGTCCGCTCCTTCAACCTGACCTGGGCCGAGTTGGACGGCTGGACCGAGATGTATGACGTCGACGCGCTCGCCGCTCAACTGAGCCGCAGCGACTGCGAACGGTTCGACCGCGTCGTCACCGCCACGATCGCCTTCCGCGATCAACTCGTCTCCGCACGGCGCCACGCCTCGGCGACCTGAGCGGGCGTTCCTAGCCAGCGTTCCTGACTCGATCATGGGAGTCGCCATGTCCCACTTGACCGGTCGTCAGATCATGCTCCTGCTCGGTTGTGCGCTGGCGGTCATCACCCTCGCGGTCGGCGTGTACGGGCTCCTCCGAGGTCCCGGTGGACAGGCTCCCGACACACCGGCGCCGACTCCGACGTACGCAGGCGCCAGCGCAGATCAGTCCGAGGCGACGTCTCCCGTCACCGCGCCCGAGGAACTGTCGCTCCCCCACACCACCGACCCGATCACCTACGCCCGGGCAGTCGCTGTCGCGCTCTTCGACTGGGACACGAGCACAGGCTTCCTGCCGACCGACTACACGGCTTCGGTGTTGGCCGATGCTGATCCGTCCGGCCAGGAGACGCCCGGGTTGCTCACCGACGTCGCGACCTATCTGCCGAGCGTCGACCAGTGGCTGGCCCTGGGAGCGATGGAGGTTGAGCAGCGCATCGACATCGACGCCGCCGACGTGCCGGACTCTTGGGCTGCAGCCGTCGCCCAGTCGAACGGTCAACTGCGTCCAGGCACGATGGCGGTGACCATCACGGGCACCCGTCACCGCAGCGGCGTGTGGAACGGCGAACCGGCCGAGGTGGTACACCCGATCTCCTTCACGGTCTTCGTTGGCTGCCCGCCGTCCTTCGAGCGCTGCCACGTCTTGCGGCTCTCCCAACTCAACATGCCACTGCGGTGAGCGAACCATGGGAGTGAAGGCCATTGCTGCGGCTGCCGCGGTCGCGCTCCTCGCGCCCGGGGCCTCGGCTTTGGGGGTCGCGGTGCTCGTCGTCCCGGGTGCTGCAGGCTCCGGCACCTGCCTCTGGGATGAGCAGGCCGCGAGCAGCGTCGGGGTCACCGGCACAGTGCCGGGCAGCTTGAGCACGACCAACGCCCACGGCGAGACCGTCACCCTCACTCAGCAGCAGCTCACTCGGGCAGCGACGGTCATCGCCGTCGGCAAGAACGAGGAGATCCCAGCCCGCGGGCAACTCATCGGAATCATGACCGCGCTCACCGAGTCCTCCCTCAGGGTGCTGTCGAACACGACCGCCTACCCCCAGTCAGGCAACATCCCGAACGACGGCGATGGCAGCGACCACGACTCCGTCGGCCTGTTTCAGCAGCGGCCCGCCGCAGGCTGGGGCACCGTCGAGGACCTGATGGATCCGGTGTGGTCATCCCGCGCGTTCTACGGCGGAGCGACGGGGCCGAACGGTGGCTCACCTCGCGGCCTCCTCGACATTGAGGGCTGGCAGGCGATGGAACCTGGTGCAGCAGCGCAGGCGGTGCAGGTCTCCGCGTTCCCGCATCGGTACGCCGTCAACCAACCGGTCGCGGAGAAGGTCCTCAGCACACTCAGCGGCGCCTCCCTCAGCAGCAGTCTGGAGTGCGCACAGCCTGCCGACGACCCGCCGACCGATCTCCAACCGGGGTTCCCGGGCGCACTGATCGCTGCAGCCGCATCACAGCTGGGCAAGCCGTACGTGTGGGGTGGCGGCAACTTCGACGGCCCCACCGGTGGTGGCTTCGACTGCTCCGGCCTCGTGCTCTACGCCGCCTACCAAGCCTCGGACGGAAAGATCCGACTCCCCCACTACACGGGCTACCAGATCGAGCTCGGTCAAGGCATCAGTTGGGACGACAAGGCCCCCGGTGACCTCATCTTCTTTGGCTACCCCGGCGCCGGTGGTCCTCACCACGTCGCGATCTACATCGGCGGCGACAAGATCCTTCATGCGCCGCGGACCGGCGACGTCGTCCGCTACGGGACGGTTGGCGAGTTCGCGGGCGAGGTTATGACGGTGCGACGGCTGGGGTGATGGCCTCAGTCGATGCCGTCGCTCTCATCGTCGCGTGATCGCCATGTTCCTGATCGTTCAGCGACTCGGTTGGCGATCCTGCCTCTGGCCTCCCGCGCCCTGCCGCCGGTCTCAGAACTGAAGCGCTTGACGGCCCCAACACCCCCGACACCCGCGGCGACCGCCTTCACTTTCACCTCCGTCGCTGCCATCCCCCAAAGTCGCGTCTCGGGGTCTTCCCAGGCTTCTTCGATGCCGAGAAGCTGATGGAACTCGTCGACCGCGTCAGCGGTGCGATCGGAGATCTGCACGATCGCCGGTGACGCGGAAGGGTGCGTGAGGACCTTGGCGTTCGCGATGGCTACTGCCTCGCCGAGACGCCCGAGCAACCGGCCGGTGCTCCGTGAGATGGCTTCACGACGCTCCATTCGGGCTGCCCGGATTCCGGTTCGGTACCCGTCAGCATCCTCAGGGGCAGTCTCCAGCACACGATCAAGCTCAAGCACGGCGATCGCGTCGAGCAATTGAAAGCACCGAGCGAGAACGGCCAACCACTCACGAACCTTGGGAGCGATCTCCTTGGTGACCTTCGTAAGGTCACCGACCTTCGACTTCTGCTCGAACTTGCTCGCGAGAGCATCAAGTTGGAGCAGCGCGTAGGCCTGCGTGTCCGCGACGGTGCCAGAGGTCGCCTGGATCTTCGACCAGGTGACCTCGTTGACGCGACCGACATGTTCCCGGATCGTCATGGCCTCCTCGAGTTGGAGGCCGACCCCGATCATCGGCGCAACCACCGCGTTCTTCTGGGCGCGCAGCACGTCGTCCAACTTCGCATCGATCTTCACCAGGTAGTCCGTGACTTCACTCATCGTCTGTTGCAGAGCAAGCTGCGCCATCACACCAGCGCCCCCGGCAAGAATCGCCGGATTGGCCGCGATGCTGCCGGGTCCCTTGGCGATCTGGATCCATCCCTTGATGTTGCCGCGAGCACCAAGCATGGCGTGGTCGACACCAGGGGTACCTGTGGGCGTCAGACCGTACTTCTTCACCTGGGCTGCCGACTCGGCAGTCAATTTCACCCATCGTCCGGAGCTCTCGGCAATCTGGGAACCTGCCTGCAGGCCCGCGGCGCTGCCGCCAACGACCGTGCTGACGCGAGGCAAAGCGAGCGCCTTGGACTGAAGGCCTTCGTCCGCGAGGAACCGTTCGATGGCCGCCGGATCTCCGATCACAGCAAGACCGTCACCGTCACTGACCAACTCAATGTCCGAGTCCACGCTTCTGGCCCCTATCTCGTGCGGAATCACTGCATGGCACCACTTTCATGACCCAGCGTGTCAGGTGGCACCGACGGCAACGGAATCACATTGACGGCCCTTCGAGGAGCACAACTCGGAGACTTCCGGTTATCAGACCGCTGTGTTCGTGGGCGCACCTCAAGGAGATGAGCATCCGCATCGCAGCAGCGAGTCCCGATTTCGGCGCCGTCGGCGGCGCCAGCGACCTCCACACCATCGTCGGTGCACTACTGACGTACGGCCTGATCATCGCCGTCCTCATGCTGGTGATCTCGGCCGCGACTTGGGCGATCGCAGCTAACTCGGGCAGCTGGCACACCGCCCAGAAAGCCCGGCTCGGGTGCTTCGTCGCGCTCGGCGGCGCCACGCTGACCGGCGCCGTCCTGGCCTGGGCGAACTGGCTGCTGGACGTCGGCGCTCACCTGTAGATCGTCCGCCCTTCGCCGTCAGGAGCCCCTCCGATGAACCTTCCCGCCGCAGTTCTCCTGCTCCCCCTCGACATCACGATCAGCCCCAACTCGGACGGCCTGCCGGGTATCCAACAGTTGCGGAGCATCGTGGGGGCTTCGATGACGATCGGGCTGATCCTCGCCGTACTCGCACTGATCCTCTCGGCGATCGTGTGGTCCCTGGGCGCCAACTCCTCCAACCCGCACCTCGCGGGCCGCGGCAAGGTCGGCGTACTGGTGGCCCTCGGCGCAGCGATCGTCTGTGGAGCCTCGGTGACGCTGGTGAACTTCTTCTGGAACGTCGGCCAGCAGGTCTGAGGGGATCGTCATGGGTGTCTGCGATGTTCCGGTGCTCCGGACGGTGTGCAATGAAGCGGGCGACGCGGCCGGGGCGGTGGTGACAGCACCATTCGACTGGCTCGCGCAGAGTTTGGGCGGCGCCGCGCAGTGGATGTTCGAGTCCGTCTGGCACGTCATCGCCACCACGACCTTTGTCGACGTCACCAGCGGCGAATACACGAAGGTCTACAACATCATGTTCGGCATCGGCATCTTCGTGATGCTGGGCTTCTTCATGCTCCAGGTCATCGGAGGCATGATCCGGCGCGAGCCCGCTGCCCTGTCCCGCGCGGTTCTCGGTCTCGCGAAGTCGATCCTCGGCTCATTCGTCGCCCTCACCCTGCTGGCCACAGCACTCGAAGTCACCGACCAACTGTGCATCGGCATCGTCCACGCCGCCGGGACCAACATGGACGAGATGGGAGACAAACTCGCCGTCCTTGCCGTCGGGCTCGGCGCCATCAACCTCAGCGCGCCCGGCGCGGGCGCCATCCTGACCATCTTCCTTGCCAGCCTCTCGATCATCGGGGCGATGGTCGTCTGGATCAGTCTGCTGATCCGCAAAGCACTGCTGCTGATCGCGATCGTGCTCGCGCCCATCGCCCTGGCCGGCGCCAGCTGGGACGTCACCCGCAGCTGGGCCAGCCGCTGGGCGACGTTCGTGATCGCGATGATCTTGTCCAAGGTCGTTCTGGTCCTGATCTTCCTGATCGCCACAGCTCAGGTCTCCGCGCCCATCGACGCCGACCTCGAGTCGGTCAGCCAACCGATGGCCGGCGTCGTACTGATGCTCATGGCCGGGTTCGCGCCCTACCTGACCTACAAGGCCATCGCCTTCATGGGTTTCGACATGTACCACGCCATGTCGGCCGAACAGGAGGCCAAGTCGTCGCTCAACCGGCCTATGCCGGTTCCACTCTCGGGGCGCGGCGGGGCGGCCGAGCCGGTCAAGGTGCTCGGGGGCGGCGACTCTGGTGGCGGTCTCCCGTCCGGCGGCGTCCCCGCAGGTGGGGGTCCTCCAGTTGGCGGTACGTCCGGTGGCGGCGGCGTGAGTGCGGCTCGGGGCTCTGGCGGGGTGAGCGGTGCCGGGGCTGCAGGGGGCGCGGTCGTCGTCGCCAAGGAAGCCGCTGCCGCGGGGCCACGACTCGGCAACTTCGTCGCGGCCCACGCGAACGGACCGTCCTCAGCGAGCCAGCCGGCGGGTCCCTCGCCGATGCCACCCCATGTGGCCGACTCGGCGCTGTCGCCTTCCAATGAGAGGTGATGGTCCATGAGCACCAGCACCGCCTCAGAGCCGCGGCTCACGCCGGTGAAGTTCTCCCGCCTCAGCCGCCGAGGCGTACTCCTCGGGTTGTCCCCGTTGCAGCTCGTCATGGCGGGTATCGGCGCAGGGAGTCTGGCCCTCGGCCTGTACGTCGGTGCGGTCGTCATCGCCGTGCCGGTCATTGGCGTCTGCGTGGCCTTGGTCTTCGTGTCCGTCGGTGGTCGCAAGCTCGTCGAATGGGGACCCATCGGTCTCGTCTGGCTATGGCGCTCCGCCGGCGGGCAACTCATCTATCGCCGCCGCATCGTCCGTCCCCGGCCCGCCGGCACCCTGGCGCTTCCAGGTGACGCGGCGCGACTGCGGCAATGGCTGGACCCGGAGACCGGGGCTGTCATGGTCCACGACCCCCATGCAGCAACGCTGACTGCGGTCATCGGCGTCGCGCACCCCGCCTTCGTGCTCCTCGATCCCGCCGAACAGGAACGCCGCGTTGTCTCCTGGGGACGCGTCCTCGCCACCGCCTGCAGGTCCGGACGGATCGCTGCAGTGCAGGTGATGGAACGGACCCTGCCCGACTCCGGCAAAGGCCTCGCCCAGTGGTGGGACAACCACGGCACCCATGACTCCTCGTGGACGTCGCGGACGTACGCCGAACTCATCGACCGTGCCGGTCCCGCCGGGGAGCGGCACGCGAGCACCATCTCGATCTCGCTCGACATGAAGGCGTCCGCCCGAGCCACCCGCGCGGCGGGCGGTGGGATGAAGGGTTCCGCCGCAGTGCTGCGCCAGGAGATGGCGACGCTCGTGGCAGCCCTCCGCGCTGCGGACCTCTCCCCCGGTGCCTGGCTCTCACCCGGCGACCTCGCCGTCATCCTGCGCTCGGCGTACGACCCCGTCGTCGCCGGCGCGCTGGAGCGGCACGGCGACCTGGGCCGGGGTCTGGCCACAGCTGGTCCGGTGGCCGTGACCGAGTCGTGGGGAAGTCTCCGTAGCGACTCCGCGCATCACTGCGTCCTCTGGATCAGCGAGTGGCCCCGATCGTTGGTCTTCCCCGGGTTCTTGGCGCCCCTCCTCCTGTCGTCGGGCATCCGGCGAACCTTCACACTGCTCTACACGCCGATGCGCACCGACCGAGCCGCACGAGACATCCGTAAGAAGAAGACCGAGTACATCTCCGACGCCGCGCAGCGTCAGAAGATCGGGCAAATCGAAGACGCCCAACAGTCAGCGGAGTACCACGACGTGCTCCGGCAGGAGGCGGACCTGACCGCAGGCCATGGAGTGTTGCGTTGCACCGGACTCATCACCGTCAGCGCCAGCGACCCCGAGGAGCTGGAGCGCGGGGTGGCGGGGATCGAACAAGCAGCGATCCAAGCGTCGTGCGAGACCCGGCGGCTCTGGGGCCAACAGGCTCAGGCCTTCGCTCTCGCAACGTTGCCCCTCGCCCGGTCCCTGTGACCGGCCGAGGTACGAGGTAGATCCGCGTCACATCGTCCAGATAGGGCGTTTCGGCGGACCGCCTCACGGCACCCAGGGAGCGGAGCGAGGTCAGGACATTGGCCAGAGAATCCTAGGCGGACCTCGCAAGCGGCGGCTACAGTTCCGGGGTGGGATCTTGGTGGAGGGTTGAAGTCGGCGATAGAGAAGTTCCTATCTGGGGCAAGAACTATGTATCTGACGCACTCATGATGGTTTTCACCGACGAGGATATCGTCGTGAATGGTCCCAACATCGAACTTCTGGATCAGAATGAAAGCAGCGAACCGTCAGTCGAGTCGTGGTCGGAATCGGAGTCGGACGTTCGCCACACCCGACTCTTCCACTACACGGCGCCCGCGGGAACCATCAGATCCCGGCTTGAGTTACAGGGATTCAGCACCACTTGGGTGCACAAACTGTCGCATGCCTTCATTCAGGAAGGTTACGAGAACGAAGACCCCTTCGAGTTCTGGCCCGAAGGCGCAACATCCTATCCGGACGCAGCCTCTGTCGTAAGGGCCCTCACCAGTCGCCGCGGCCTTTCTGCTGTGTGCAAAGGAGAGTTCCCACGCGTGAGTTCGGAGACCCAGTTCCTTCACGACTGGTGGGAAGCATTGCGCGAAGCTTTCGACGATCCGCGGTTCGCCCTTGCACTCTCGCTGGCGCGAACGAGGGCAACCACAAGGGTCACAGTCGACCTGAGCGACTTGCTCCTCGGTGGATGGCTAGAACCGACTGAGCTGCCGCACCAGGCAGCACGAGCGCGGCTGTCTACGGCAATCGCAGCCGATGGACCTGTGATCGTAGTGGTCGAGGGCTCGAGCGACGCGCGCTGGCTGAAGCGTGCCCTCGAACTGACAGCGCCACAGGTTTCTCACTGTTTTGAGTTCCTAGACTTCCACCAACACAACCCACCCGGAGGGGCAGACCGTGTTGTCTCGCTGACGAAGGGAATGGCGGCAGCCGGAGTAATGAACAGGGTCGTAGCGGTCCTTGACAACGACACGGCCGGCCGAGAAGCGGCCCAACAACTCGTGGGCTCTAAGCTTCCTGATCGTTTTTCAGTGGCCACCCTTCCGGACGTCGCTTACGCGCGCAGGTACCCAACTCTTGGCCCGGATGGCCTAGGGGTAAGCGATGTAAATGGACGCGCCGTCTCCATCGAGTTCATGTTCGGTGATCAGATGCTTCGGGCTGAAGACGGTTCCCAGTTCCCTGTTCGGTGGCAGTCATTCATAGAGAAAGCGCGCAACTACCAAGGGCGCTTGACGGGCAGCGATAAGAAGATCGTCGGCAAAAGGATCGATAGTACTTTCAAACAGAAAGACGGGCGACGGATCCCCAATGAGGTCCTCCAAGGCTGTCGCCGTCTTTCGGAAATGTTAATCAATGCAGCCCACCTACCCGAGCGGCTACCGGTGTCCGAGGCGTCTGTTCTCACTGCGACTTGGATCGGAGATCCGTTCGTCGAACTTCAGATCAGCGGATGAAGTGACTTCATGCTTCTGGCACAGGATTCGCTGCACTTCACCGCACGTCAGCTAGGTTGTTGTCCTGAGCTGGATTCTTCTGGCGATGAGAGACATTGGACGCGGACACGACTGAACTTGTGAAATTCGGAGTGGCACTGATCGTTCCGGCTCTTGTCGGCCTCGGGACTCTTGCCTTAAGCAACAGACACAATAGGCGGCAAGCGGAAGACGAACGTCGGCACCAAGCGCGCCTGACCCGGGAGGCAGCCACCCGCGCCGCTATCGCGGAACGCTACGACGAACGTCGGCAAGCGTATTCGCAGTTGACCAACGTCGCTGCGCAACTGGGTGCCGACTCAGTCCAGAGGGAATACGAAGGAATGAACCCTCCCAAGCACTATCTGGATGGCCCGGAACTCGAGGACCACTTTCGACCATTAGTGGAATCGGTTAACAACGTACTGCTCATCGGAACCCGCGGGACGAGGGCTGCCGCCGAGGATTTGGCAAGGACGTTAGAGCCTATGCATGGTCCCATGAGGGATATGCTAAATTTGAAGCGTCACTCGCAGCGTTTCGTGCCGCTTCGCGTCATGACCTTGGCATTGAGGAACCAGAGAACTCGTCGACTGACGGCGGACTCTAACGGCACGCCGTTCGCCTGAACTCTTAGAGCGGTTGCGCCTAGACGCAACAGTAGGGCATGAGAAGCACGAGGGACGCCAGGGCCGATTCAGTCGTCCGCTCGCTGTTCGCCCGCCGTGTAGTCGTACAGATGGCCGAACTTGCGCTGCTTCGTGATTAAGTAGGGAAGCGACGAGGTCGTGGCATCGATCTTTAGCGAGACGTGCTCCACGTCGAATCCAACCTCTTCGAGCCCGACGATCTTGCGCGGGTTGTTTGTGAGCAGCCGAAGAGATTGCAGCCCGCGGTCCTTCAACACTGCCGCGACCCGACTGTAGTCGCGAGGATCCGGCTCCACGCCGAGCGCTTCGTAGGCATCCCATGTATCCAGATTCTGGGTATCACCCAGGGCGAGCCCTCTCACCTTGGTCAGGAGACCAGCACCTCGACCATCACAGATCATGTACACGACAAGCCCCCCGTCACGGTGTACGCGAACGAGGCTCTCGTGGAGTTGTTCGTGGCAGTCACAGTCGGTCGCTCGAAATATTTCGGCTGTATAGCAGGCACTCTGGACCCTCACTAGGGGGAACGCGACATCCGTTTCACCATCCGGCGCCGCTGGCACCTCAATGCAGAGGATGTTGTCTTCCTCGTGCTCCCCGAAGCTGTAGACGTGAAGACTGCCAGAGCCGTAGTGGCTAACGAAGTCACAAGAGGCGTGCTCGAACGCTGTCGGAATCACGGCGTAGGCCCGACCTTCGTCGCAGTCGCAAGTTCGGCGCTGCTCGGGATGAGACCCTCCCACTCCGCTTGCAGATCCAACTCATATTGAGCGACTCGCGCGCCAAGCGTTCGGTCGCGATCGTCGTTGTCGAAGGGCTCGAGTCCGAACGTGTACCGCTTCGCGTCTGCCTCCAGCAACCGCTGATATCGCCGATACAAGGTCCAGCGCTCATGTGGACGCTCAAACTGCCCTAGCGCAACAACGGTCGCGCATAAGGCAGCCAAGACACTCGGGACTACCTTGCCGGTCACGAAGTCGTCCCCAGAGAGGCCAATGAAGACGGGGATAGCCGCGGTAGCGGCGGTCGTGAACACCGTGAGCGCTCGGGCGCGGAACCTGTTCTTGTCTGCCTTTGCCCCAATGGACCGTGCGACGGCCGTACACATTGCCAACGGCTCTTGCGCCGGGGACTGCGGTGCGTCTTGGTGCCGGGTATTCCAGTTCACACACGTAGTTTGCCCCCTGGTACAGCGCCACCGGCACGAACCGGCAACTCCGTTCGACATGCAAGATCCCGCCCAGAACGACTTGCCTAACCAGGTTCGCGCGGATATCGGACGACATCGGCGTGCGTCCCTACCGCCGCCGTGCACGGGCGCCCAGACGCAGCAATCGGCCGGAGCGCCCCGCCCACCTCACTAATGAAGAACTCATTAGGGAGTAGCCAATGACAAGCTCCGACGACCCCGAAGCCCGCGCTGACAACGCGCGGCAAGCCCTCCGGCTCTTGGCCCATGCCACCCGACACATTACGGACCCCACCCCGATCTACCCGATCTTGGGCGACCTCTCGAACGGTCTCGCCTCCTGCGCGCAGTCGCTTCACCAGCTTGCCGCCCTCCACGAGGGCCCAGCGCGAGAGCATGCACAACAGGCTGGCGACGCCCACAAAAGGAGCGCAGCCTCGTACCAAATCGCCTGGGAGTTGCACCGGGCTGCCGTGATGGTCGCCCAGGCGGCGAAGATCCTAGACAAGGCTCACGAGCTCGAGGCGACGATCACGTACGACCTCAGCCACGCCGACCAGTCGATCGAACCGCCTCGCGGGCACGGGATGTCGTTATGACCAAACGGTCCGAGAATTCACGCCTGCGCTCCGCCGTCCTCGTGTCTCCCAGACACGAAAAGCGAACCGACCGCAAACTCCGCAACGCCTCCGCGCGGGCGCTGATCAACGACGACCGCGACGTTCAGCGATCGACAGCGCGTCAGAAGGCCGCCGCCCTGGCGGCCGAGAAGCGCGCGACCGTGCTGCTTCCCCGCACCGGCGAGCCTGGTCCTGCCGCGCTGCGTACGCCTGGGCGGTTCCGTCTCCCCCGGCATCAAGACACCTCCGCGACCCTCGCTGGCGCCTACCCGTTTCTCGCCGAAGGAGGCCTCGGTAGCGAGGGCGTCTTCGTCGGCCAGGACCTCTACTCGGGATCGTCGTTCGTCTACGACCCGTGGGTCCTCTACGCCCGCGGCCTGATCACCGCACCAAACCTCGTACTCGCCGGGATCGTCGGCTCCGGCAAGTCGAGCCTCGCCAAGAGCCTCTACACCCGCTCCATTCCGTTCGGCCGACGCGTCTACGTGCCCGGCGACCCCAAGGGCGAACACACCGCCGTCGCCGAGGCCGTCGGTGGCAAGGCCATCGCGCTCGGACACGGCATGCGCAACCGGCTCAACCCACTCGATGAGGGCCACCGTCCTGCCGGGCTCGACGACGCACAGTGGGCCAGCCAGGTCACCAGCCGACGACGCGACCTGATCGGTGCTCTCGCCGAGACCGTCCTCGACCGACGCCTCACTCCCCTCGAGCACACGGCGATCGACGTGGCTCTGGACCGCACAGTCCACGGGGCCGACGTGCCGGTGCTCCCGATGGTGGTGGACCGCCTTCTCGCACCTGAGGCCACCGATGACCACGACGGTCGACTTCTCGAAGACGGACGCCTCGCTGGCCACGCCCTACGACGGCTGGTAGCCGGCGACCTCGCCGGACTCTTCGATGGCCCCTCCACGGTGAACTTCGACCCGTCGCTGCCGATGATTTCCCTGGACCTGTCCCGAGTCGCCGACAACTCCACGCTCGTCTCCGTGCTTATGACGTGCGCCTCAGCGTGGATGGAGTCCGCGCTCATGGACCCGGCCGGCGGGCAGCGCTGGGTCGTGTATGACGAAGCCTGGCGGCTGTTGTCGCACCCTGCGCTCCTGCGTCGAATAGACGCCCACTGGCGCCTCGCGCGGCATTACGGGATCGCGAACATGCTGATCTTTCACAAGCTGTCCGACCTCGACAACGTCGGTGACCAAGGCTCCGCGATGCGCGCGCTGGCCTCCTCGCTGCTCGCCAACGCCGAGACCCGCATCGTCTACCGCCAAGAGTCCGACCAGCTTGGGGCCACCTCGGCCGCGCTGGGTCTCACGGGCACCGAGCAGTCCCTCATCCCCACGCTCGGCACCGGCCAAGGACTCTGGCGGATCAAGAACCGGTCCTTCGTCGTGCAGCACCAGATGCACCCCGACGAACTCGCCCTCTTCGACACCACCGGCCGCATGACAGGAGGGACGGCGTCATGACCACTGACGTTCGCGGAATAGACGCGCGGGAAGCCAAACTGGAAGCGCTCCACCACCGACTGAGCGAGTCTGTTGCAGCACTCGTCACGGGTGAGGACTGGAAGCGTGCTCTGGAGTTTGCCGCCCAGTTCCGCGCCCGCAGTTTCAATAACACGATGCTCATCTACGCCCAGCACTGCGCGGCGTACACCGAGGGGCGCGTCCCCGCGCCCACTCCCACGTACGTCGCGGGGTTCCACCAATGGCTCTCCCTCGGCCGCCATGTCGAGAAGGGCCAGCACGGGTACGGCATCCTCGCGCCGGTCACCGCCAGGTTCGCCTCCGCGACCCCCACCGACCCTGCGTCGTGGCATCGTCTGGCGCGCGGAGAGAAGCCCGCCTTTGGCGAGAGCGTGAGGTCGAAACTCATCGGTCTCAAACCGACTCACGTTTGGGACGTTTCTCAGACCACAGGTGACCCGTTGCCTGAACTTCCCCCTCCCAACCTGCTGCGGGGCGCAGCACCCACCGGCCTCTGGGATGGCCTGGCCGATCAGGTCACCGCATTGCGGTTTGACCTTCGGTTGGTCTCGTCGGCCACGGCGATCGGCGGGGCCAACGGGCTGACCGACTTCCTCACCCGCGAGGTCTCGGTCTGGGTCGACATGGATGACGCAGCCCAGGTCAAGACGCTCAGCCACGAACTTGGGCACGCTTTGCTCCACAGCCCCCGCGCTGACGCCATGTCCACCGAGCCGGCAGCGGACGCGACCCTGCATCGCGGCATCGCAGAGGTCGAGGCTGAGTCCATCGCCCTGATGGTCGGCGCCGCGCACGGCCACGACACGTCGACCTACACAATCCCGTACGTCTCCACGTGGGCATCGAGTGTCCCCGGCAGGACTCCACTCGAGGTGATCCATTCGACGGCCGACCGCGTCAGGAGTGCTGCGCTGGGGATCCTCGAGAAGCTCGACACGCAGAAGATCGGGGACGGCAACCCGCCAGGCCTCGACCGCGAGGCGTTCAACCATCAAGCCAGGAGACCGGCGGTGGCCACCGGCGTACGCCATGACTCGACGGGACTCGGACTATGAAGATCCCGGTCGTTCTCAGCGCCGTCCACGTCGACATCAGCCCTGACGGGCACCTCACCGTCGATATCGACGGCACCCCCCATTTCAGCGATCAGGCGTTGGGACGCGGCGACCTCCAGTCAGTACTGGATGCAATCACGACCGAACTCGGGACCGCCGTTCGCGTTGAGATCCGTGAAGCCGACGGCACCACCTACGCCGACATCGCTACACCCCCGCCTGCAACAGAGACCGCCCCGAAGATGGAGGTACCGACCCCGGTGTCTCAACCGGGCCTCCACGGCCACGGGTTCCACCCGGGTGAGGAAGTCGTCGTCGCGTACGTCGTCTGCACCCAGACAGCCGATGGCGCCGGGCAAACAAGTCTGCACCTGCCGCCCGCGCTCCTGGGCAGACGTGGGTCCAAGCTGCTGCTGGTCGGGATGACGTCCGCTGCCGTGGCCAAGATCGACCAGCCGGCATGAGCACCCGGAGCCAAGCGGTCGACGACGGGCTGACCAACGCCACGCTGATCGCCATCTTCGGGGTCTTCGTGCTCGCGATCATGCTGCGCGCGGCCGGTTCCATGGCCGCCTTCGCGACCGGATCTGAGCAACCCTCCGAAGGCTTGGCAGCCGGGCTACGCGTGGTCGCACAGCCGCGTACGCCCGGGCCAGCGCTCGGCGCCTCCAGCCTCTCGGCCGTCGCGTACTGGTGCAGCATGCTCGTCCTGGTCGCATTGCTGATCGGACTCCTGTGGACGGTGTGGGTGCTCGTCTCCAGAGGGCGACACCGCAGCGCTCATGACCCGAGCCGCATTCACGGGACCGCCACCAGCTGGGACATCGACGACACCGCCTCAGAGAAGGCCCTGCTGCGTCGGGGCCACACTCTGCGCCCATCGCTCACCCACCCCAAGGCGCGCGACGTCGGCTACCTGCTCGGAAAGAGCCACGGGCGGGGTGTCTGGGCTTCGGTCGAAGACTCGATCCTCGTCATCGGTCCACCGCGTTCTGGGAAAGGCCTGCACCTGGTGGTGAACGCGATCCTTGATGCACCAGGTGCCGTCGTCACGACCTCGACCCGCCCCGACAACCTCGCGGCGACGATCCGAGAGCGCCGCGACGTCGGCCCGGTCGCAGTCTTCGATCCGCAGCGCCTCACCGCCGGCCTCACCGACGCACGCGACGTCGGCGTGCGCTGGTCACCGATCCGTGGCTGCGAAGACCCGCTGACAGCCATGATCCGGGCCACTGGGCTCGCGTCCTCAACCGGCCTCTCGGCGGGAGGCACCGAGTCAGGTGGCTTCTGGGAAGGACGCGCCCATGCCGTCATCCAGGCGCTCCTGCACGCCGCCGCTCTCGACCGACTCCCGACGCGCGTGCTGTTCGAATGGTCACTCTCCGCCACCGCAGCCATGGACGCCGTCGGGATCCTCGCCAGCCACGGCGGCGCCGCGCCCGGATGGGCCGACTCCATCCACGGGATGATCCACTCTGACCCGCGCACCCGCGACTCGATCTGGATGGCCGTCTCCCAGGCCATGGCATCCCTCGCGGACCCCAAAGTGCTCGACGCGGTCAGCCCTTCACCAGGCGATGAGTTCGACCCGACCCACTTCCTCACCAACAACGGGACGCTCTACCTACTCGCCACCGGCGCCGGCGCAGGGGCCGCTTGGCCCCTCGTAGCTGCCTTCCTGGAAGACCTCACCGAAACCGCACGCCACCTCGCAGCAGCATCACCAGGCACCCGCCTCGACCCGCCCCTCTTGCTCGCACTCGACGAGATCGGCAACCTCGCTCCCCTGCCCTCGCTCCCCGTCCTCATGGCTGAGGGCGGCGGCACCGGCATCACGACCATGCCCGTCCTTCAGTCGCTCTCTCAGGCCCGCGCGAGGTGGGGCGAGCACGCGGCCAGCACCATCTGGGACGCATCCATCGTCAAGGTCATCCTGGGCGGAGCCTCGGCCTCGAAAGACCTGCAAGAACTCTCGGTACTCATCGGAGAACGAGACGACCCGAGCGATACGGTCACCATCAACGAGCACGGCGCGCGCTCGATCCAGCGGTCGACACGACGGCGTCACATCATGCCGCCGGAGCAGATCCGCATGCTGCCCTTCGGCACCGGCCTTGTCCTGCTGCGGAGCGCCCCGCCGATCGTGGTTCGTCTGCGTTCGTGGCACTCCAGGTAGGAGCGGACCGCTGCCTTCCGCCCGGATTGACGCGGGCAGCTCGGATCAGTTCGACCGCGAGTCCCGGACCGTCCGCGCACTTCTGCCCTCCGGGAGATCTCGTGACCGCGGAGCTCGCCGCGCATAAAGATATCTGCACCTGAAGCATTAGTGCGCGACTCATGTGACATACTGAAGTTAGTCCTGACCGACCAGCGGCCCTGGACACCACGTTCCAGGAGGCTGCATGAACCCCGATCAGCGCCACCCCGCGTCCCCTGACTCGCCGTCCGCAGCCCTTGGCGCCGAAACGGACGGTCTACGCCACCTTCTCGTCGAGACCATCGAGGCCCGCCACACCCTCGCTGCTGATGCCCACCTGGTCTCGGAGTCCCGGTACGGGATGGGATTTGGCAGCCAGTGGCGAGACCTGCTCGACGACACCCGCGAAGCCCTGACCGATCGCGGTTTCGAGTCGTGTCGGCTAGCTCCGGGCGGGCACAGCATCCCGGTCGTCAACAACTGCTTGGTCTACGTCTGGCGGGTCCCGAACCACCCCGACGCGGTCAATGAGTTCGCCTCAAGTCCGACCCGGAAGAGCGGGTTCGCGGTCCCGCCGCCCGAGCCGGGCCTGTGGGAGCCGAGCCTGTCCGATGAGCACGACGCCGCCGACAACCAGAACGAGGGTGAGGTCGAGCAGGCACTGCGTGCGGTCGATGACGCAATGTCGGTGATTCTCGTGATGATCAAGTCGAGTCCTTGGCGACTGCATTCCGTCGACTGGGCCGTAGCCGTGCTCGACGAGGACGGCAAGGTCGAGTTGCGTGGCACGGAGCCGATCTGGGTCCCCGAGCCGGACGCAGACGCCAGTACCTCTGAGGTGGAGTCGTTCGACAGCGGAGCGCCGATCGAACCGACCGTCGAAGCCCGCGAACAGGAAGAGACCGACCCGGATGCCTGAGGACGGACCTGGCCTGTTCGATCTCCCAGCCGCCAGGAGCGGCGGTTTCGAGCCGGCCCGACTCACCCAGGCCCGTGCACGCCGAGGCATCAGCAAGGCCGAACTGGCCCATTCCGTCGACGTATCGCCGGCAGCGATCGGCCAATACGAGGCCGGGGTGAACTCGCCACGCCCCGAGGTACTCGACCGGCTGGCAGATGCTCTGGAGGTGCGGCCCGGGTTCTTCGGTGTCGGCAGGCCATTTGCCCGCATCGACGCCGTCAACGCCCATTTCCGAAGCCTCCGGTCAGCTCGCGTCAGCGATCGTCAGAAGGCTTTGGCCACTGCCACTTTCGTCTGGGAGCTGACGTTTGCGCTCGAGCGCTGCGTGAAACTTCCGGAAGTCGACCTCCCGACCGTTCCCGCCGGAACCTCACCAGCTGAGGCCGCCACCTTGCTTCGACAGCATTGGCACCTCCCGGAAGGGCCGGTCAAGCACCTGGTCGCGACGGCAGAGTCCAAGGGAATCGTCGTCGCCGTGCGTCCGCTACGCGAGATCGACGCGGTCGACGCTTTCTCAGCAGTCATCGTCGACCGACCGATCATCATCACGACGCCGCGGCGCAGCGAAAATGTCTTCAGGCACAGATTCTCGATCGCCCACGAGATCGGCCATCTACTTCTCCACGGCGAATGCGGAGAGCACAACTCGTCCGTCGAGAAGGAAGCAGACGAGTTCGCCGCCGCGTTCCTGACACCCGCAGCGTCGATGGACGCTGCGCTGCCACAACGTCTCGACGTGGCCGCCTTGGATCGTCTCGGCCGGACGTGGGGCGTCTCCCCGAAGTCTTTGGTTCGCCGGATGGTGGAGCGTGCACGCACTACAGAATCCTCAGCGCGACGGGCATACCAACGACTGGCCATGACCGACGACCCCCTAGCCGACCCCACCAGTTCCTACCCCGGCGAAATGCCCTCTCTGCTGCGCAAGGCAGCAGCACTGGCCGGCGACTACGGAACAGGAGCACCGGCCCTGGCGGAAGCGTTGAGGATCAGTCCTGCGCAAGTACGCGACCTGCTCGGCGACGCTGACCAGCGTCCGGTCTTGCGGCTCGTCGGCGACGAAGGATGACACGAGGGTTGGAACGAACGCTTCAATCTCTCTCACGACGCACGGTGACCTTCACTAGTCTGAACGCGCACCGCCCCCTCCCGAAAGTTGCGCCTGATGCTGTCCGATGCTGAGCTCCTCCTGGGACTCGGAAGGCACCTCTCCGCCTACGAGGTCTCGTCCTCGCACGCCGCCCTAGACTCGTTGCAATTCGCCGGCCAGGTCTACGAGCTCGCGTGGCGCCTCCGCGACTCGCAGGTCTCGACGGGCAACCGAGTCGAGGCGATCGCCATCGAGGCACACATCGGGACCCGGCAGCTGCATCGCGAGGTTCTGCCGACGATGGAACAGCTCGGGTGGGTTGACTGCCACCGCGACAAGGACGGACAGCTCGTCACCGTCGAAGCGCTGATTCCGCCGAACGAGGTCCTGATCGCGGACGCCTCGCGGCTCCTCGACGTGCTGCTGGTCAACAGCGTCCAGCGCGCCGCGCTTGAGCTGATCCGGGCGACGAGTCGCCAGCCGCTTACTGTCGACGCCGCCATTGAGTCTGCGGCCGCATGGAGCGAGGAAGCCGCGACCGACGCTCTCGGACACCTTGAGGCGGTCAACCTGGTCCGCCGCATTGAGGAGGAGGTCGACCGTCCGGTCGTGTTCAACCCGAACGTCTGGACCAACGATCAGCAGGCGGCCACGGCTGCCCTTCGAGCCCAGGATGCGCGCGCGAGCAAGGAAGTAGGCGCGCTTCTCGACGAGATCGCAGCTCTCCCGGGCATCCCGGAGCAGCAGGTCACCTCCACCGAGCAGCGATGGGTTGATTTTGCAGTTTCTCAGGGACTGGTGGAGCGGTCGGTCGTGCAGACGAGCGATGGCGCTGAGGCGGGGTTCCTGTTCAGCCCCCACCTCAAGCGGAACGCGTTCGGGACCGAGGCGACCGACCCCTCAGGGCACGTCCGCCAGCTTGTGGGCAGCATGATCTACGCCTCGACCTTCGCCACCTGGAAGCTGGACAGTCCAGGCGCGTTTCTGTACACACTCATCAGGGATGGAGAAGCCGGGCGCGTCGCGAACATCGGCACCGACTACCCGATGCTTGAGACGGCCGGAACGATCAAGGTCGAGAAGGTCTCGGCGAACAACTTCAAGATGATCCTTCTCCAGACCGACGTCGCCGAGTCGGCGCTCTCGATTCTCGACTCACGAGGTCGCACTCGCGGAGATGCAGGCAGCCTGCAGAACCTTGGCGACCAGCGCCGTTACAGCCATGTCGAGCGCGAACGCGCGAAGATGGCGACCGAAGCCGACCCGGGCGATCGCGAAGCTGCTCGCCTGGTCGCTGCGCTGCGCGATGTCGCCTCGGGGGGTGGCTTTGGTGTCTGACGACGAACTACCCTTCACCGAGCCGGAGAACCTCGAGACTGCGCCGTCCCAACTCGCTGAGGACCCGACTACCGAAGACCCCGCGTCGGTTGCCGCCCCGCAGGGCCAGGTCATCGAATCGTCGCCGGCTGTCGAGTCGTCGCCGGCTACGGAGCCTGCGACCGCCAAGCGACTGGAGCCTGCTCAGACAAAGAAGCCCGCCCGAGGGTCGCGAAAAACTGGAGGACAGCGGCCGCGCCGCCCGGAACAGGCGCAGGCAGACCCCGGTGCAGACCTGGAGCGGCGGGCCGGGCGAACCGAGTTCAACGACGGCGCGCTCGTCCGGCTGCGCGTGCCGATCCGCGTCGACGCCGACACTGGACGCGACGTGCTCACCGACATCGACGTTCTGGCGATCGACGTCGACGGCCGGCTCCGCCTCTCGCGCTCAATCTTGGAGTGCAAGAGCGGAAAGGGGCAGGCAGGTGAACCCGACCGCCTGCTTTGGCTCTCAGGCCTGCAGCGATTCCTGGGCTTCGAGCGTGCAGTACTCGTCCGCCAGACTGTCTCGCGCCGGGGTCGGGGGCTCGCACGTGACCTCGGACTGCGAACACTTGACATGGAGACGCTCGCTGGGCGGGAGAAAGCGCACGCCTGGATTCCCGAACGATTCGCGCACATCGACGGCCCCGAGTGCTCGGCGGCGGAGCTGCGCAGCGACACCCAACTCAAGGCACTCGGTCACATTCCCTCGGAGCTGGTCGCGTTCCTTCGCTACGACGCGCTCCGCGCCGAACCGCACCGCGTTCTGCGAGCCATCGCCTCGCTCGGCCGTGCAGCAGAGGCTGGAGGCGTGCTTCCAAACCCGACCCGCGTGGTGCTCGCGGGCCATGCGCTCATCGCGCTCATCGCGGCAGCCTTGGCGGATGCGGGCCGGCTCGACGAGATCTCGGCCGAAGAGCTTCTCGACCGCACGCGCCGAGCGCTCGTAACGGGGAACCCTGATGACGACCAGGTTCTCCAGCTTCTCAGCCGGGCGGACGAGGTGGTGCGGTACTCGGCGGAACGAGTGCACGCGGCTTATAAGGAAGCAGGAGTGAAGCGCCCAGATGTGACGATTCCCTCCCTGAAGGAGACCGTTTCGACGCCGCCCGATTGGGTTCCTCGCTATGTCGACCTTGTCGAGAAGCTGCGCGCGAACCCTGCGGTGTCTCGGCAGATGCTCCAGACCACCGAGCTCGCCGTATTTGAAGCTCTCGTCGGCGGGAACGCGCACGAGTCACCTGCTTTCGACCACTTGTTCACGCAGGAACACCGGTACATGCTCAACGTTGCCCGTAGGTGCTTAGCCGACATCGCCGGCGCTGGCATCGGCGAGGCAGTCGCAGCAGCCCTGGACCTCGACTTCGGACGAGGCGCATCGCCGCGAGCCGACCGCGACGCAAACCCGCCTGAGAGGTGACTGGCGGGTCATCGATCACGACCTTGACCTGCGAGTTCGATCAGACCCACCATGCGGTCACCCGGCGCACTCGACAAGCCACCTCTCTATCCATAGCCGGTGCCAGCCAAGTGGAAGCGGGAGGGAGGTCGTGGAACGTGCGCTCCGCGTTGACCGACCGAGAACCTCACGCGTCGTTGTACCGCGCCGGATCGGGTATCTCTGGGCATTGACATACATAGATTGCCTGACGGCTAGGCGGCCCGCGTCATTCCCCCACCATTGACCGCCTCCGGCTTCGTGGCGCGATGTGAGTGGGCCCGTCTCTCACACCTACTCCCTGAGCACACCACAAACCGCGGTGCGCACGACCAAGGGAGTCGCGATGTCCATCCCCACCCAGATGAGCCTGGTCGGCTTCATCGCCAGCGATCCGGACCTCCACTTCACCACCGCAGGCGCGGAGTACCTCCGCGTCCGCGTGGGCGTCGAGCAGTGGCGCAGGGAGGTCGACGGCAACTTCACCAAGCTCGACCCGACCTTCCACGACATGGTCGCCTTCGAGAGCACCGCCCGCGAGACCTATGCACGGTTCCGCAAAGGGGACACGTTCGTCGCCAGCGGCTACATCCACGAGTACGAAGTCGAGCGGCGCGATGGCAGCAGCGTGATCAAGGAGGAGTTCGTTGCGCGCAACATCGGCCACAACGTCAACAAGACAGCCTACGAGGTGCAACGCCGCCGGCTGGAGCCGACTGCCCCCGCGCCGCAGACATCACCGGCGACGGCGAGCCCGGCTGTCGGATTCTGACGAGGAGCCACCATGGATCCGTATGGCGGCTACGAGGCCACCGAGGAATCGTCCTCGGGCCCCTTCCAGCGCGACGACCTCCCGGGGGCGGTCAACTGGAACCTGCTCTTGGCCGATGAGGCCGACTACGAATGGCATGACCTCGACCGGTGGGTGAAGTGGCTCAAGACCAGCCACGGGCTCTCCCCCTCGATCGTCCCGCCGTTCTACTACCTGCATGACGAACTGGTCTGGGAGCTCTCAGCTCTGCACACCCACTGGCTGAGCTGCTACCACCAGACTGCATCACCCTCAGCGCCGATCGCTTGGCGACGCGACTTCGAGGACACCAAGCACCGACTGCGCGATTGGGTCGCGATCTCCGGCACCCGTCTCGATCGCGACCGTCCCACCCGGGTCACTTTTTGGCCCGGGGAGACTCCCGTCGTCCAGCCCGCTGAGATCACGATCCAGGACCGCGACGGCCACTTTGAGGAGTTCGTACGCCAGGACGTGCAGCGCAGGCGCCGTATCGAAGCCTCGGTCAACAGCCCTCTGGTCGGCTGAGCACGGGTTCTCCCACAGCAGCACGGCGTGAGGTCTCCTCCACAGGGCAGGGCACCGTCGGACGACGGCGACGAACTGCCGGCCGCACTCTCGGAAGATCCCTCACGAAAGGAGCCGACGATGATCCTGCTCCCCCACGCCGTGACGCTCGCCCAGGCACGCTCCTACCTGGCTGCGCTCGCGGATCAAGCCACCACCATCGACGCGTCGTCGGCCTACGAACATGCGCTGATCGAACTCGACCGGGTCCACGGAGATGAGGTACCGACGATCGACAGCGACGAACTCTGCGAAGACCGGGCGATCCTTCTCTCGATGGCCACGGCTGCCCTCGAGGACCTCGATCGTCACGGGGTCGACGCGCTGAGCATCGAACTCATCATCGCGATGCTCGACGACGCCTACACCCTCGACAGTCTCTGATGTACGGCGAAACCGGCGCAGAGATGCGAAGTCACCTGGCGGAGCTCCTCCGTCAGCACCGTGTCCAGCAGAAGTTGGGTCCGACGCCTGAGGATCGCGAGGATGTCGGCTCGACGGTCCGTGCGTACCGCCAGGCGGTTCTGGTGTGGATGAGCCGGACCATGCACACCGTCAGCCCGCTTGCCTTCTCCAATCTGCCGCACCCGCAGCCCAATCCCTTCCGTTCGGCCGGGCAATCCGGGGCCAGTCTCAGCCCTGCCGCCGAGCTCACGCACGCCATCGACCTCGCGGTCGCCGAGTCCACGGCCTCGCTCCCCACCCTGGAGTCACTCGCCTCATCTCATCCCTCGCCGATGGTTGAGCACTGGCGTCGTACCGCGCGGGCTGCCGCGCTCGCCGAACACGACACCTCGCGTCGGGTCACTGCCCAGATGACGGTGCCTCAAGCCCAAGCAATCGTCGCCGACATCGCGGCGATGACGCAGGCTCTGGTGATCCTGGACCAGCGCTACCGCAACACCCCGGGCTGGGAGCCGCTGACCCAGAGCGCACGCCTCGGATGGGTTTCACTCGCCGCGGCCCTCGACATCAACCTCGGCCAACCCGACTACAGCGTCGACCACCTGGGGTGGCGTCCCAAGACCAAGGTCATCCCCCACCCCGTCCGGCCAGGCATCCTCGGCGTGCTGCAGGCGCAACACAATCTCGTGATCCGGATGAGCGCGTTCCCGACCGCCACCAA
Organism: Nocardioides jishulii; assembly: GCF_006007965.1. NCBI lineage: Bacteria > Bacillati > Actinomycetota > Actinomycetes > Propionibacteriales > Nocardioidaceae > Nocardioides > Nocardioides jishulii. The sequence goes on from NZ_CP040748.1 coordinate 2,028,340, forward strand.
CCTGCGTCTGGTGGTCGACTCCCAACGGCTCGTCTCAGCTCACCTGGTCCCGTTCGCAGCACGGGTCGACGACCGACTCGCCGCCCGATGGTCCCAGCGCGCAGAGACCTACACGCTGATCCAGAAGCAGCTCCGCGACATCGGAGGCGTCCTCGGCAACGGAGCCTCGGCCGCCGCCGAAGGAGCCAACGCCGTCGCGCGTCTGCGCGCGATCGCGCCAACCACGATCGTCGAGGCACGCGTGCTCTCAGGCTTCCAACTCCTCTTCAACCGACTCGACCACCGCATCGCCGACGTCATCAATGAAGGCCTGCAGCGCGGCGCCTACTGCGAGCGCGTCGCACTCCCCCACTTCGAGAACGGAACCGGGCACATGGTCACCCCGGTCAACGAGCGCTTCGCGCCCACCTCACCAGCGACAGACCTGGCGGTCGTACACACCGTGAACCAACGCCTCCGTCCGCAGGCACCCCCGACCGCGCCCGCTGCCACTCCGGGACCCACCCGAGTCGAGTTACATGCCGCCCTCACCCACCGACCTCCCCCGCCCAACGATTGCGGCTCGCTCGGCAGGTGACTCCGAGTCCCCGGCGGGCGCCGCTCACCTACAGGACATGAACCTCTCCGTCCGCTCCCCCGAAGAACTCGTGGTGGCCATCCCCCACCTGCTCGGATTCAACCCGAACGAGTCGCTCGTCCTGGTCCCCCTTGGCCCGGAGCTTCCTGTGGTCCGAGTCGACCTGCCCACTTCAGCGCGCGAGCGCGAACAGGCATGGGACTCCATCGGCGACGTGTACGCCCGCTGCGCCCAACCCACCTCAAGGGTTGCGATCGTCACCTTCACCACCGATACCGACTACGGGGACAGGCTCAGCCAGGACTTCGCCCTGCGCCTGGACGGTGTCGGCGTGACCAGCCCGATCCGTCTAGGAGCCAGCGACACCGCTTGGATCGACTTCGACAGCCAGATCTCCGGCCCGCTGAGCACCGCCACTCGCGACCGGATCGCAGCTAGCACCGTCCTGAACGGCATGGCCCAACCCGCAGCCAGCCGCACATCCTTGGCTGATTCACTCGTCGGTGACCGCCAACCCATCGCCGACCACCTCGCCGACGCCCACGCACAGGCCGCAACCAGCAGCATCCGCGCCGAGGCAACGTTTGCGCGCCGCCATCTCCGGGCCTTCCACGCGGACGGCAGACGCCTCACCGACCCCGCTGCCGCTCGGTTCCTCGTCGCGCTCGAGTCCACGTCTGTCCGCGACCGGCTGTGGGACGACATCAGCGCGCACACCGCCGCGTCACACATCGCGCTGTGGAGCGACCTCACCCGCAGGGCCCCCGACTCGCTCCGCGCAGCCCCGGCGTCGCTCCTCGCCTTCGCCAGCTGGCTCAAAGGCAACGGCGCACTCGCCTGGTGTGCCCTCGAACAGGTGCCCCGAGACAAGCCGTACGACGCCGCCCGCCTCGTCGCCGCAGTGGTCCAGAAGGGCGTCCACCCACGCCAGTGGGCGGCCCTCACCACCACTGCCCTCGACGTCAGCCAACGCATCGAGGCCCTCAGCGCCACGCCAAGGACACAACCCGGCCCGCCCGCACCAGGGATCTGAGCACCGTCGTGAACACCGCCCACCAGCGTCACACACCGCACAGCCGCATTGAGCGGCTCCTCGCGCACCTCGTCGGCCGCACAGACTCCTCGGAGCCGTCACCTACGCGGTTCGACCTCATCCACGTCGTCCACGTCGTGCCGATCCCCCACGAGCGCTGATCCGGATCACCCACCAGGCAGTGGGCGGGCGCGCCCACCTTCTCTATGGACGCACGTACCCAAGGAGCCCCAGATGACGACTCAAACACCCCGACCACGCATCTCCGCCCAGCAGGCTCACCGGAACCGACCACTGCCGATCTATGTCAGTGTCGACGAGGCCGCAGCGGTCATGTCGGTCTCGGCCAAGACGATCAGGCGACGGATCAGCGACGGCACCATCCCCGCCTATCAGTGTGGGAGACGCAACATCCGGATCCGGCTCGAAGACCTCGAAGCGGCGTTCGAGCGCATGCCCGCGGCCCACTGGTGACTGATTCCTAAGACCACGTAGAGACCACGAGGCCCGAAATGAAAACCGCCTCTGACCCACGTTTCCGCAGGTCAGAGGCGGTTTAGCATGCGGTGGGCGATACTGGGTTCGAACCAGTGACCTCTTCGGTGTGAACGAAGCGCGCTACCACTGCGCCAATCGCCCGTGTGGTACGTCGCGAAACATTAGCGCATGTCCCGACGGCACACACATCGGGGTCACCGCGACATGCCCGGCAGCTCCGGCACCACGCCGGAGAAGCCCTGCAGCCAGTCCCAGCCCGACACGGCGAGGTCCGGCCAACCGAACGCAGTGATCAGCGCCGAGAGCACCAGGGCCACCGCGACCACGGACAGCACGCCCACGGCGATGCGCCGGCGGCGTACGGCCGGGTCCATCTCGCGTGCCTTGTCCGCTGCTCGCTTGGCGGCGTCCCGTGCGGCGTCGAGCCAGCGGTCGGCCCAACGCCACTCGGTGGAGAGGATGGCCAACCCCAGGATCAGCCCGAGGATGCCGGGACCGGGCGCCACCATCATCACGACGCCAGCCAGGATCACGAGCACGCCGACCAGGGTGACGACCACCTTGGTGATGGCACCGGTCACCGGGTGCAGGTGGAGTCGCGCGTGGAACCGGGCGAGGAACCGTGGGCCGAAGTACTCCTTCTCGGCCTGCTCCAGCTCCCGCTCGGTGTCGTCGATCACTTCGCGCTCCGCCACAGGTCGAGCCTAACCAGAACGGCCAACATAATTTTCCCCAAATTGGTGGATGAGAAACGCGTCATGGCCCGCGGACACCCGCGTCTCACCCACAACTGAGACCAACTTGGAGGGTCACCATGGGCAGCCGTCACGACCGTCGCGTCGCCGAAAACGTCGTCACGCACGACATCACGATCCAGTGCATCGACACGTCTGGGCGCACGCACGACCTCGACACCGTCTTCTCGTACTCGAAGGTGGACCCGTTCGCGGTCACGGTCACCTTCCTGACCCCCGAGGGCGACCTGCCGTGGACGTTCAGCCGCGACCTGCTGCTGCGCGGCCTCACCACCCCGATCGGTGACGGCGACGTCCACGTCTGTCCGAGCATCAACGACCACGGCCGCGCCGTCGTGATCATCGAGCTCAGCTCCCCCGACGGCCACCTGGTCACTGAAGCGCGCACCGACGCCGTGTTCACCTTCGTCCAGCGCTCGCTCGCCCTCGTCCCCGAGGGCGAGGAGTCGCAGCACCTCAGCATGGACGCGATGATCGAGCAGCTCCTCGCCGTCTGACCCTTCGCCCTCTCCCTCGACCTACGGGTCGGGATGCGCGTCCCGACGCGCAGCGAAGGTCCGGATCACGTCAGCAGTGACCGGGCCCGGTGCGGCGTACGCCCATGCGTCGCACCACGCCACCCCCTCGACCTCGCGCGTGCTCGAGGTCAGGAAGACCTCCTCCGCCTCCCCCAGCACGTCGAGCGGCTCCTCGACCTCCCGCGCGCCGGTCCACTCCAGGACGAGCCCACGCGTGATGCCCGGCAGGCAGCCCGTGGCGAGCGACGGCGTACGCAGCTCTCCCCCGACCACGTAGAAGACGTTGGTCGCGCTGCCCTCCGACAGCATCCCGGCGGTGTCCGCGAGGAGCACCTCGTCGGCGCCTGCTGTCACCGCTTCCCGCAGCGCGACCAGGTTGTCGACGTAGTCGGTGGACTTGTGCCCAGCGGTGCCCGCGGCGCGATTGCGGCGCCACGACGACGTACGCACGCGCATCGCCCCGCCGCCGGGCGGCAGAGGGCTGTGGGCGACCTGCAGTCCCGCGCCGCTCCACAGCAGACGCAGCCGCGCAGCTCCGGCCACCTCTCCCCCGTCTACCGCCAGCTCGCGCAGCACCTGGTCGCGCACCTCGTCCACCGTGACCGTCGGCAGGCCCAGGGCGGCGGACGAGGCGGCCATCCGCTCCAGATGTCGGGTCAGGGCGAACGGCACCCCGTCCACCATCCGCAAGGTCTCGAAGACCCCGTCGCCCGCACGCATGGCGGTCACTCTAGGGGCGGCCTGACGCGCGCAGCTCCGGGCGAGCCTCCCGCGTGGCCGGTCGGTGGCCACGACACCCGCGGCAGGACCCCCGGTTTTGCATCGTCCTAGGCATCGGCTAATGTTCCTTTCGCAGCAACCGACCGGAGAAATCTGGCCGGAAGTCGCAGTGCGGACATAGCTCAGTTGGTAGAGCGCAACCTTGCCAAGGTTGAGGTCGCGAGTTCGAGTCTCGTTGTCCGCTCGGTTTGGTCTTTCCACCGGGTCCTTCCATGGGAGGACCACCACGGTGGGTTGGCCGAGAGGCGAGGCAACGGACTGCAAATCCGTGTACACGGGTTCAAATCCCGTACCCACCTCTGAACCACAACTGAAGAAGCACCACCTCGGGCGATTGGCGCAGCGGTAGCGCGCTTCCTTGACACGGAAGAGGTCACTGGTTCAAACCCAGTATCGCCCACCACCACCACGAAGGCCCCGGTCGCTCTGACCGGGGCCTTCGGCGTTCCCTACCCACCTGCTCCTCGCGAGCCTCGGCGACCATGCCAGGACGACCCGCCCAACGCCCGCCCAGTGCAGACACAGCCCAGCCACCCACGTGGGAGACACAGCCCAGACCCCCCGTGCAGACCCACCGGCCCCATCCGTTACTGTTCTTCTCGCACCACCGACCGGGAGTCCCGGTCGAAGGCGCATGCGGACATAGCTCAGTTGGTAGAGCGCAACCTTGCCAAGGTTGAGGTCGCGAGTTCGAGTCTCGTTGTCCGCTCCAAGGGCCTCACGGTCCAGCTCCACCGCCGTGGGCCTCGCAGGGTGGGTTGGCCGAGAGGCGAGGCAACGGACTGCAAATCCGTGTACACGGGTTCAAATCCCGTACCCACCTCGAACGACAACTCCACACTGCACCACCCCGGGGCGATTGGCGCAGCGGTAGCGCGCTTCCTTGACACGGAAGAGGTCACTGGTTCAAACCCAGTATCGCCCACCGAGTCACACGACTCCCCTGCTCAGAAGAGCCACCCGCGCGCCTCTCACGACGAACCCGCCGGCCACAAGGCCGACGGGTTCTTCTGTGTCACTTCTTCCGTGTCACTTCTTCCGTGTCACTTCTTCTGTGTCACCTTTTTCTGTGTCACCTTTTTCTGTGTCACACGGTCACCGCGGACTCACCGCAGGATCGGGAACCTCTTCACGAACGGGAGCTTCTCCCAGTAGCTGCCCACCCCCAGGTAGCGGCCGGCGCCCATCAGGGCCAGGAGGCCGAGCACCAGCGCGTAGACGAGGTGGTCGTCCATGAACGGGTTGTTGTCCAGCGGGAGGACGGCCGCCCACATCAGGACCAGCATCACCGCGCCACTGGCGGCGGCGAGGTTCATGAAGACCCCGAGCATCAGCGCCACGCCGATGCCCAGCAGGCCGATCATGAAGAGCCAGTCGGCCCAGGCCTGCCCGGCCATGTTGTTGAAGAGCTCGGCAAACGGGCCCTGGACTCCGCTCAGGAAGCCGGCGGTCGGGCTGCCGCCCTCGATCCACGCGCGGTCGGCCGGCGTCGCATACCCGAGGCCGAAGGTCTTGTCCAGGAACGCCCAGAGGAAGACCCAACCGATGGCGATGCGGGTCAGTCCCGCAGCGATGGCCACGCCGGCGGGGTGCCGGCTGGTCGTGGGCTCCTCAGCGGGGTCACCGGACCGTGAGGTGGGCGACGATGTCACTGAAGGCGTGGTGTGGGGTTGTGCCTCTCGGGTGCTGCGGATGGCGTTCATGACGGCCTCCGGGTTGGAGTGCACCCGCTTCTGGAGGACCCTGTGTCCTCCTCGGGAGCATCTCTTCTTCCCTTTCAGCGTCCTCCCCCGGCGGGTCCGCGGGAAGCGTCCAGGGGTGTCTACTGGCTCACGCAGGCGAGCCTTTCCTCAGCCCTGGGCAAGGCGTGAGGACGCGTGGACCGGTCGAGGCCCGCAGCGCGCAGGCGACCTAGACTGACGCGGTGACTGTTGCTGCTCCTGCCCCCCTGGTCCGCGCCGAGGCCGAGGAGCGACTCCTCGGACTGGCCACGCCGCCCGGCGCACTGGGTCGGCTCGGCGAGGTGGCCTGCTGGTTCGCCGCCACGCAGGGCCAGGTGCCGCCCCCGGAGCTCACCCGGGTCCGCCTGGTCATCTTCGCGGGAGACCACGGTGTGGCTGCCCACGGCGTCTCCGCGTTCCCCTCCGAGATCACCGGCGCCATGGTGCACACCTTCCTGGCCGGCAAGGCAGGCGTCAGCGCCCTCGCCGCCGCGCACCAGGTCGAGGTACGCGTCCTCGACCTCGGCGTCGCCACCGACCTCGGCGACGTCCCTGCCGAGGTCGTGGCCCACAAGGTGCGTCGCTCCAGCGGCGCGATCCACCTCGAGGACGCCCTCACCGCCGACGAGCTCGCGCAGGCGTACGCCGTGGGCCGCGCCGTCGCCGGCGAGGAGATCGCGGCCGGCGCCCAGCTGCTGATCTCCGGTGACATGGGCATCGGCAACACCACCCCTGCCTCCGCCATGGTGGCGGCCGCCCTCGGCCTGCCGGCCGTCGAGGTCACGGGTCGGGGCACCGGCATCGACGACGCCGCCTGGCAGCACAAGGTCGCGGTCGTGCAGCAGGCGCTGGACCGCGTCGGGTCACGCGCCGACGACCCGATGGAGACTCTCAAGGCACTCTCGAGCGCCGACCTGGCCGCCACCACCGGCTACCTCGTCGCGGCGGCAGAGGCTGGCGTCCCGGTGCTGCTCGACGGCCTCATGTCGGTCGCCTGCGCCTTGACCGCCGAGCGCATCGCCCCCGGCGCGGCCGCGTGGTTCGCCGCCGGGCACCGTTCCACCGAGCCGGGCCAGTCGCTGGCCCTGTCGAAGCTCGGCCTGGAGCCGCTGCTCGACCTCGGACTGCGCCTCGGCGAGGGCAGCGGCGCCGTCGCCGCCGTCCCGGTGCTGCGCAGCGCCATCGCCGTCCTGCGTGACGTCGCCCTCCTCTCGGAGATCATGGGGTGATCCGCGACGGCTGGCGGCTGGCCCTCGGCACGCTCACCGCCCTGCCGACGCCACCGCCTTCGGCGGTGACCCGGGACACCGCACGGGCGGCCGTGCTGCTCGCACCCCTGGCCGTACTCCCGCTCGGCGCGGGCGTGGTGGCGCTGGGGTGGCTCGGTGAGCGCCTCGGTCTTGCTCCCCTGACGCTGGGCTTCCTGGCGCTGGGCTGGCTGGCCCTCACCACGCGCATCCTGCACTGGGACGGCCTGTCCGACACCGCCGACGGGCTGACGGCCTCCTACGACCGCGAGCGTGCGCTCCAGGTCATGAAGTCGGGCACCTCCGGCCCGGCCGGGGTGGTGGCGACCGTCGTCGTCGCCGGCCTCCAGGTCGCCGGCTTCAGCGGCCTTCTCGCCTCCGAGCGAGGAGCGGTCGTGGCCGGACTGGCCGTCTGCCTCTCCCGCCTCGCGCTGTCGTTGGCTTGCGTACGCGGCGTGCCGCCGGCTCGCCGCGACGGTCTGGGAAACCCAATGACCGGCGTCGTCCGGGTCTGGCACGTGGTGGCGCTCTGGCTCCTGTGCGGCGGCCTCGCCGCCGTCGTGACCTGGTGGGTGGGGCTGCCCGCCACCGCGGTCGTGGCAGGGCTGGCGGCAGCCCTGGTCGTCGTCACCGCCCTGCTGGTGCACTGCGTACGCCGTCTCGGCGGCGTCACCGGCGACGTCTTCGGGGCCGGCATCGAGCTGGCGCTGGCCGCCATCCTGCTCGGGATCACCGCAGCCCTCTGAGGTCTGGCGCTCAGAGCACCAGGACGCGACCGGCGACCACCAGGTGCACCTCGTCGCAGACACCGCCCACCCGCTGGTTCACGATGCCCAGCAGGTCGCGGAAGAGCCGCCCCGAGCGGTGCACGGGCACGACACCCAGCCCCACCTCGTTGGTCACCAGCACCACCGGGCCCGGGTGGACGCGCAACGCCTCCACCACGCCGACGAGCGCCTGCTCGACGAGGTCGTGCACGTCGTCGGACGACGCCTCCCACGCCTCGGCGGCGTCGATCGTGCTGGTGAGCCACGTGCCGAGGCAGTCGACGAGCACGGCTCCCGGCGCCTCGGTCAGCGCTCCGACCAGGTCGAAGCCCTCGACCGTGTGCCAGTGCTCGGGGCGTCGGTCACGGTGGGCCTGGATGCGGGCAGCCCAGTCCGGGTCCTGCTCCACGTCGGGGGACGGGCCCGGCGCCACGTACGTGACGGCATCGGCCCCTGCCAGGAGAGCCTCGGCGTGGCGCGACTTGCCGGAGCGCACTCCCCCGGTGACCAGCACTGCTCGAGCGGCCATCAGACGAGCACCTCAGGCGTCCTCTGCGAAGTCCTCGTCGGCGTGGGTGCCGGGGCGCGGGGCCCACGGCAGCTCCTTCGACGGACGGATCACGATGAGTCGGTCGCCGCGCGCGAGCTGGGTGACCACCGGGTCGTAGTAGTGGTAGATCTTCTCGTCGCGCACGATGGCGATCACCTGGTCACCGACCCGCTGCGGCTGCATGCCGACCTCGCTGAGCAGGAGGTCGCGCTCCCCCACCTCGAGGCCGGCGCCGGAGGTCAGCAGATCCTCCATCACGTCGCCCAGGTCAGGGGAAAGCGTCGAGAGGCCGAGAAGGCGGCCGACGGTCTCGGCGGTGGTGATGACGGAGTCGGCACCCGACTGCTTCATGAGCGGGACGTTGTCCTCCTCACGCACCGCAGCGACGATGTGGACCTCGGGGTTGAGCTGGCGCACGGTGAGCGTGGCCAAGACGTTGGTCGCGTCCTGGTTGGTGGTGATGATGACCTGATGGGCCCCCTGGACGTCAGCGGTGAGCAGGATCTGGCGACGGGTCGCGTCACCGCTGATGACCGCGAACCCGTCGGCGTGGGCGTCGGTGAGGGCCGTGGGGCTCGGGTCCACCACCACGATGCTGCCGCGCTCCATCCCGTTCTTCACCAGGGTCAGGGCAGCGCTACGCCCCTTCGTGCCGTAGCCGATGACGACGACGTGGTCTCCCATGTTCTTCCTCCACCGGGCGACCCGGAACAGTTCGCGGCTCTGGCTGGCCAGCACCTCGAGCGTGGTACCGATCAGCAGCACCAGGAAGGCGATGCGGGCCGGCGTGATGATGAATGCGTTGATCAGCCGGGCGCCGTCCGAGACCGGCACGATGTCGCCGTACCCAGTCGTGCTCAGCGTGACGGTCGTGTAGTAGATGGCGTCGAGAAGGCTCACGTGACCCGTGGGGTCGTTGGCGTCGCGGTAGCCGTCCGCATCGAAGTAGACCAGCAGCACGGTGCCGACGAGGATCGCGGCAGCGGCAGCGATCCGTCGCCCGAGCGCGGCCCACGGAGACTGCTCCGGGTCCGGCAGCTTGACCGTCGTGCTGCCGGTCGGCTCCACAGGCATCTGGCTCACGCCACTGAGTCTTTCACGCCGACGCGGAGCCGGAGGCGTTGCACGAGCTCGCGTCGGGCCCTGGACGTGGACGACTGCGGGAAGACCGTGTCGAAGGCCGCGTTGACGGCGGCTCCGACCAGCACGGCGATGGAGAGCAGGTAGAGCCACAGCAGCACCGCGATCGGGGCCGCCAGGGGGCCGAAGACCGAGCTCGACTCCGAGGCCGTCTCGGTCAGGATCCAGCGCAGCAGGAACGACCCGGCGATCCAGCTCACCAGGGAGAAGACCGCGCCGGGCAGGTTGAAGCTCCAGTTGGTCCGTACCGGCACCGAGACGTGGTAGAGCGTCGCCAGGAAGCAGACGCAGAGCACGATGACCACCGGCCAGTAGAACTGCAGCAGCATGTCGAAGGTGTCCGGCAGCCACTTGCTGAGCAGGCCCGGGCCCGCCACCACCAGCGGCAGAGCGAGCGCCCCCATCGCCATCGCCAGGAGGTAGAGCGAGAAGGAGAGCGCCCGGGTCCGGACGATCCCCCGGTGTCCACCGAGGCCGTGCATGATCGTGATGGTGTCGACGAAGACGTTGAGTGCCCGGGAGCCCGACCACAGCGCCAGGAAGAAGCCCAGCGACATCACGTCGAAACGGCCCTCCGCCAGGACCTCCGCGATCGTCGGCTCGATCACCCGGCTGACGGCGTCGTCGGTGAGGGCCTGCGAGGCCAGCGCGATGATGGCCTCCTGCAGGTCGGCGACCTGCGCCGGCGGGTAGCGCTCGGAGACGAAGCCGATCGCACCGGTGAGCGCGAAGACCAGCGGCGGCACCGAGAGGATCGCGAAGAAGGCAGCCTCCGCGGCGAGTCCCGTGACGCGGTGACGCAGGCAGGCACCGAAGGCGGTCACGACGAGACGCCACACCACGTGGGCGAGCTGGACCGTCCGGCCACGGACCCAGGGGATCACGCGATCCCACGGGTGCTGTGACGGCATGCGCCTACGGTAGCCACATGCAGACCGAACTCCGGGCACCTGCCAACCAGACACCCCCACTGGTGGGTCACGACGTCGTGGCGTGTGACGCGGCCCTCACCACGGCGGTGCTCACCCATGGCGACCAGGAGGTCCTGACGAGCCTGGGTGACCTGGGGCGCGATGCGGGCAGCGAGGAGGCACGCGAGCACGGACTCGCTGCCAACGACCACCCGCCGCGACTGGTCGCGTACGACCGGCACGGGCACCGTGTCGACGAGGTCGCCTTCCACCCGTCGTGGCACTGGCTGATGGAACGCGCCGTGGGGCACGGGCTCCAGGCCGCCCCGTGGGTCTCCGGCGCCGAGCACGCCCACCTGCGCCGGGCGGCGGGTTTTCTCGCCTGGTCGCAGACCGAGCCGGGGCACGGTTGCCCGATCTCCATGACGTACGCCGCCGTCCCCGCCCTCCGCGTCGACGAGGCGATCGCGCAGGAGTGGGTGCCAGGGCTGGCCGCGACGTCGTACGACTTCGGCGTGCGCGACCCGCGGACGAAGAGCGGGCTGCTCGCCGGGATGGGGATGACCGAGAAGCAGGGCGGCTCCGACGTGCGCACCAACGTCACCCGGGCGGTGCCGACCAGCGAGGACGGCCTCTACACGCTGCGCGGGCACAAGTGGTTCACCTCGGCACCGATGAACGACGTCTTCCTGGTGCTGGCCCAGGCCCCCGGCGGGCTCACGTGCTTCGTGATGCCGCGGGTGCTGCCCGACGGCACGCGCAACGCCTTCGACGTCGTACGCCTCAAGGACAAGCTCGGCAACCGTTCCAACGCCTCGGGTGAGCTGGAGTTCGACGGCACGCTGGTACGCCGGCTCGGCAACGAGGGGCGCGGGGTGCGGACCATCATCGAGATGGTCGCCGCCACCCGGCTCGACTGCGTCATCGGCTCGGCCGCGCTGATGCGCCACGCCGTGGCGGAGGCATCCTGGCACGTCGCCCACCGCAGCGCCTTCGGCGGAGTGCTGGCCGACAAGCCCTTGATGCGCAACGTGGTGGCCGACCTGGCTCTCGAGTCCGAGGCGGCCACGGCCCTCGCGCTGCGTCTGGCCGCCGCCGTCGACCGCGTGGACGACCCGCAGGAGGCAGCGCTGCGGCGTATCGCCCTGCCCTTGGCCAAGTTCTGGGTCTGCAAGCGGACTCCGGCCATGGTCGCGGAGGCCCTGGAGTGCCTGGGCGGCAACGGCTACGTGGAGGAGTCCGGGCTCCCGTTGATGTATCGCGAGGCCCCGCTCAACTCGGTGTGGGAGGGCTCGGGCAACGTGAACGCGCTCGACGTGCTGCGAGCGCTCGCCCGGGAGCCGGAGTCGCTGGCCGCGTGGATGGGCGAGGTGGGGGCGGCCCGCGGCGCCAACGCCGACCTCGACCGGGCGGTCGACGAGACCCTGGTGCTGCTCGGCGAGTCAGGCGCGGCGGAGGGATCGGCCCGCCTGCTGGCCGGGCGGATGGCGACCTGCCTGCAGGGCTCGTTGCTGGTGCGGTACGCCCCGGCTGAGGTCTCCGACCTCTTCTGCGCCTCACGACTCACCGGTGGACACCACGGCGCCTACGGGATGCTCACCGGTGGCGACCAGGCGTTCCTCGTCGAGCGGGCGACGCCAGTCCTGGACTGAGCGCAGTTGTGTGCACGGATCGGCCGCCCTGACGGCGCGTCGAGCCGATTCGCGCACACAACCACCTCCGTCTCCCCCACCGGCCCCGGCGCGGGATCCGACGCGCGCGCCTCCGCGCGACAGTGCTGCCCATGGAAGGACGACTGACCCGGGTCACCCACGGTGCCTATCGACGTGTCGACGCAATCGATCCCGAGCACGCCACGCTGCGGGCGTGGCTGGGCGTGCTGCCCCGCGGGACGGCCTTCACCCACGTGACGGGTGCGATGCTGCTCGGACTGTGGCTGCCACCACTCCCACCCGAGCCGCTCGTGGTCGTGCAGCTGCCACGCGGCGCCCACCCGGTCCGCAGGCCCGGCCTCAAGGCGCTGCGCAGCACTTCCGCTGCTCACTCCCGCTCGGTCGCAGGGCTGCCCGTGGCCCCGGTGACCGACGTACTCCTCAGCCTGTGCCGTGACCTGGACGACCTCGGTGCCCTGATGGCGGTGGACGCCGCCCTGCACCTGGGGCTGGCCACGAGCGAGGGGCTCGCCCACGCCTCCGCGCCCCGACGGCACGGTGCCCCACGGCTCCGACGCCTGCTGCTCAACGCCGACCTACGCACGGAGTCACCGTGGGAGACGGTCCTGCGCGAGTTCCACCGTCACGTGGACGCACCGGTCACCCCCCAGTACAAGGTGAGGCGCGACGACGGTGGGTTCGTGGCACGCGGCGACCTACGGGTCGGCGAGTCGCTGGTCCTGCACGAGTACGACGGCGGTGTCCACCGCGACGTCGAGCAGCACCGGTCCGACCTCCGGCGCGACCGGCGGTTGGAGGAGGCTGGATGGACGCGGCGGGGCTACACCTCGAGCGACCTCGTCCACCAACCTCGGGCACTCCTGAGTGACGTCGACCGTACGCTGGGCCGCCCGCACGACCCCGGCCGACTGGTCGTCTGGGGCGCCACGCTGCGCGCCTCGACCCTCACGCGGGCCGGCCGGGCGCTGATCTGGCCGCGCCTCATGAAGTGAGGAGCGGGTTGTGTGCGCGAATGGGCCGTCCTGACGGCGTGTCGAGTCGATTCGTGCACACAACGCACGTGGCCCCCGCCCTCGAGGGGCAGGGGCCACGCGCTCGGACTCGGCTCAGGAGAGCTCGAGACCCGGGTAGAGCGGGTTGGCGTCGAGCAGCTCGGCGCTGGCGGCGCGCACGCGGTCAGCGACGCCGTCCGCGAGGACGTACGACGCCTTCGACGGGCCACCGGCCTTCGTGGTGCCGGGCTTGGTGTTCGACAGCACGTCGACGATGAGCTCGGCCACCGTGTCGAACTCGGCCTGACCGAAGCCACGGGTGGTGAGCGCAGGCGTGCCGAGGCGGATGCCGGAGGTGTACCAGGCGCCGTTCGGGTCGGCCGGGACGGAGTTGCGGTTGGTGACGACGCCGGCGTCGAGCAGCGCCGACTCCGCCTGGCGACCGGTGAGGCCGTAGGAGGAGACGTCGACCAGGACCCAGGTGGTTGTCGGTACCGCCCGTCACCCCAGGTTGGTGTCGCGCTTCAGGAAGCCCTCGGCGAGGTGCTGGGCGTTGTCGGCGACCTGCTGGGCGTACGACTGGAACTCCGTGGTGCGCGCCTCGGCGAACGCGACGGCCTTGGCCGCCATGACGTGGCTCAGCGGACCACCGAGGACCATCGGGCAGCCGCGGTCGACGGAGGGCGCGTACTCCTCGGTGGCGAGGATGAAGCCACCGCGCGGGCCGCGCAGCGACTTGTGCGAGGTCGAGGTGACGACGTCGGCGTAGGGAACCGGGTTCTCCTCACCGGTGAAGACCTTGCCGGCGACCAGACCCGCGAAGTGGGCCATGTCGACCATCAGGGTGGCGCCGACCTCGTCGGCGATCTCGCGCATCTTGGCGAAGTTGACCCGGCGCGGGTAGGCGGAGTAGCCGGCCACGAGGATCAGCGGCTTGAACTCCTTCGCCTTGGCGCGCAGCGCGTCGTAGTCGATCAGGCCGGTCGCCGGGTCGGTGCCGTACTGGTTCTGGTGGAACATCTTGCCGGAGATGTTCGGGCGGAAGCCGTGCGTCAGGTGGCCACCCGCGTCGAGCGACATGCCCAGCAGGCGCTGGTTGCCGAGCTCGCCGCGCAGCTTCTCCCAGTCGGCCTCGGTGAGGTCGTTCATGTTCTTGACGCCGACGTTCTTCAGCCAGGGGCCCTCCACGCGGTGGGCGAGGATGGCCCAGTACGCGGTGAGGTTGGCGTCGATGCCGGAGTGCGGCTGGACGTAGGCGTACTCGGCGCCGAAGAGCTCGCGCGCGTGCTCGGCGGCCAGCGACTCGACGGTGTCGACGTTCTGGCAGCCGGCGTAGAAGCGGTGACCGACGGTGCCCTCCGCGTACTTGTCGCTGAACCAGGTGCCCATGGTGAGCAGCACGGCCGGCGACGCGTAGTTCTCGGAGGCGATGAGCTTCAGCGAACCTCGCTGGTCGGCCAGCTCCTGCCGAGTGGCCTCGGCGATGCGGGGCTCGACGGAGGCGATCACCTTCAGGGCGGAGTCGTACGCAGCGCTTGCGGTGGCGGCAACAGAGTCGGTCATGGCCCCAGCCTAATTCGTGCGGTCCGGCCCCGCCGGAGGGCACTCCTACAGGGGTGTGACCTGCGCCTCACGAGGCCTTTCCCTTCCGCTTGGCATACCCCAAATGGTGTCCATATATTGGTACGAGCATCCACGATACGAGATGACGAGTTGTGGCAAGTGTGTCCGCACGATGAGACTCGCCGCGTGATCAGCCGAGAAACTCACGCTTACCTCGTGGCCCGCCGCCACGTGGACCTGATGCGCATCGGCAGCATGACCTGTTGTCCCCGCTGAACCTCCGACTGACCGACGCACGGCCTGCTCCCCCTCAGCGAATCTAGGACCACGCAATGACTGCCACCCCCGCTCCAGCCCGTCCCCGCCGCAAGCGCGGTGAAGGCCAGTGGGCTCTGGGTTACACCGAGCCGCTCAACAAGAACGAGCAGAGCAAGAAGGACGACAACCCCCTCAACGTCCGCGGGCGCATCCTCGGCATCTACTCCAAGCGCGGATTCGACTCGATCGACCCGGCCGACCTGCGCGGCCGGTTCCGCTGGATGGGCCTCTACACCCAGCGCGCCCCCGGCTTCGACGGCGGCAAGACCGCGACGCTGGAGGAGGAGGAGCTGGACGACCGCTACTTCATGATGCGCGTCCGCACCGACGGAGCCATCCTGGACGCGGCCGCCCTGCGCGCGCTGGGGACCGTGTCGGTCGACCACGCCCGTGGCACCGCCGACATCACCGACCGCAACAACATCCAGTACCACTGGATCCAGATCGAGGACGTCCCGGAGATCTGGGAGCGCCTGGAGGCCGTCGGCCTGACCACGCTCGAGGCGTGCGGCGACTCGCCCCGCCCCTTCCTGGGCTCGCCGGTCGCCGGCATCGCCAAGGACGAGATCATCGACGGCACCCCGGCCATGGACGAGATCAAGCGCCGCGTGCTCGACAACCCCGAGTTCTCGAACCTGCCCCGCAAGTTCAAGACCTCGGTGAGCGGGCACCCCAGCCACGACGCCGCCCCCGAGATCAACGACGTCTCCTTCGTCGGCACCGTCCACCCCGAGCACGGCCCGGGCTTCGACCTGTGGGTCGGCGGCGGACTCTCCACCAACCCGATGCTGGCAGTGAAGCTCGGCGTGTGGATCCCGCTCGACGAGGTGGCCGACGCCTGGGAGGGCGTCTGCGGCATCTTCCGCGACTACGGCTACCGCCGCCTGCGCTCCAAGGCCCGCCTCAAGTTCCTGGTCGCCGACTGGGGCATGGAGAAGTTCCGCGAGGTCCTCGAGACCGAGTACCTCAAGCGCACGCTCGTCTCCAACCCCTCCCCCGGCGTCCCGACCCGTCAGGGCGACCACGTGGGGGTGCACGAGCAGAACGACGGCAAGTTCTACGTCGGCGCCGCGCCCGTCGTGGGCCGCATCAACGGCGAGCTGCTCGTCGCCCTCGGCGACCTGGTGGAGAAGTACGGCGCCCGCGGCGTACGCCTGACCGCCTGGCAGAAGCTCGTGGTGATCGGCGTCGACGGCGCGGACACCGAGGCCCTCGTCGCCGACCTCCGCACCATCGGCCTGGACGCCCGTCCCTCCAACTGGCGCCGCAACACCATGGCCTGCACGGGCATCGAGTTCTGCAAACTCGCGATCGTCGAGACCAAGGCACGCGCAGCCGACCTCATCGGTGTGCTGGAGCAGCGCTTCCCCGACCTCGACACGCCGATCACCGTCAACGTCAACGGCTGCCCCAACGCCTGCGCCCGGACCCAGATCGCCGACATCGGCCTGAAGGGGCAGCTCGTGATGGACGCCGATGGTCGCCAGGTCGAGGGCTTCCAGGTGCACCTGGGCGGGGCGCTGGGCCTGCAGGCCAACTTCGGCCGCAAGCTGCGCGCCCACAAGGTGACCAGCGCCGGCCTCGACGACTACATCACCGCCGTGGTCACCAACTACCTCGCCGAGCGCACCGAGGGCGAGCAGTTCGCGGCGTGGGCCGCACGCACCGACGAGGCGAACCTTCGCGGCGACCTCGTCCTGGAACGGGCCTGACATGTCAGAGCGTTCGCAGCCCAACCACTGCCCCTACTGCGGTGACGACAACCTGTGGCCCCGCGAGGCCGAGCAGGGGCTGTCCGCGTGGGAGTGCCGGTCCTGCCTGCGCTCGTTCGGCCTGAAGATGTTCGGTTTGATCCCCCGACCCGAGGTGAGTTCATGACGACCGAGACCACGAGCGCGGCGCGGGCCTTCCGCGGCACGCACACCGAGGGGCGCTCCCCCGAGGAGCTGCGTGAGCTCGTGTCGCACATGGGCGCGGAGCTCGAGCTGGCGCCTGCCGAGCACATCATCGAGTGGGCCTTCGCGACCTTCGGGGAGCGCTTCTGCATCACGTCCTCGATGGGTGACGCCGTCCTGGCGCACCTGGCATCGACGGTCGCGCCGGGCATCAACGTGGTCTTCCTCGACACGGGCTACCACTTCGCCGAGACCATCGGCACCCGTGACGCCGTCGAGGCGGTGCTCAACGTCAACCTGATCACCATCGAGCCCCCGCTCACGGTGGCGCAGCAGGACGCCGAGTACGGCAAGGACCTCTACCGGACCAACCCAGACCTCTGCTGCAAGCTGCGCAAGGTGCAGCCCCTGCAGGAGACGCTCGACGGTTTCGACGCCTGGGCCTCGGGCCTGCGACGCGCCGAGACCGCCAACCGGGTCATCGCTCCGGTGATCGGGTGGGACGCCCGCCGCGGCAAGGTCAAGGTGTCCCCCATCGCCCGCTGGAGCGACGAGCAGGTGGAGCAGTACATCGCCGAGAACGGCGTGCTGGTCAACCCGCTCGTGTACGACGGCTACCCCTCGATCGGCTGCTGGCCCTGCACACGACGCGTTGCTCCGGGTGACGACCCGCGCAGCGGCCGCTGGGCCGGTACCAACAAGACGGAGTGCGGAATCCACTCCTGACCAGCACCACCACGAATCGCACCACCAGCTCCACCACACCCACCACTGATTCACCGCACCACTGATTCACCGCACCACAGCACCACCACCCGAATCGACAAAGGCGTCGATGCACGGCACACCACTGGAGAAATGGGAGGTCTCTGATGGCTGCTCCTGCGTTGGTTGCACTCGCCCACGGAAGCCGCGACCCGCGGTCCGCGGCGACGGTCAAGGCACTCGTCGAGGAGGTCCGCCGCATGCGGCCGGACCTTCGGATCGAGCACGCGTTCCTCGACCTGGCCAAGCCCTCGTTCACCACCACGGTCGACAAGCTCGTCCGTGCCGGATTCGACGAGATCGTCGTCGTCCCGCTGCTGCTCACCGAGGCCTACCACGCCAAGGTGGACGTCCCCGAGGCCGTCGCCGAGGCCATGAGCCGGCACGCCGGCCTCCAGATCCGGGCCACCTCGGTGCTCGGCCTGGAGTCGAGCTTTCTCGACGTGCTCGACATCCGCATGCGCGAGGCGCTGAAGGAGAGCCGCGTACGAGAGCTCGACGCGCTCGTCCTGGCCTCGGCCGGTTCTTCGGACCCGCTCGCCAACCAGTCGGTGGCGCGACTGGCCCGCCTGTGGGGCGCGCGGCACAAGCTGCCCGTGACCGCCGCGTTCGCCTCGGCCGCCCCGCCGGCGACCGGTGAGGCGGTACGCGCGTTCCGCACCCAGGGACGACGCCACATCGCCGTGGCCTCGCTCTTCCTGGCTCCGGGCCTGCTGCCCGACCGGGCAGCAGAGCTCGCGCTGGAAGCGGGAGCCGTCGCGGTGTCGAAGCCGTTGGGCGCCCACCCCGAGGTCGCCCGGACCATCTTGGCTCGCTACGCCGTCGGTGCGGTCGAGCTGGTCCCCGTCTGAGGGAGAACCCCTCTGAGCGACAACCCCACGAGGATCTGCACCACGTGAGAGCCCGCGGCCGTCCGGCCGCGGGCTCTCGCGCGTGTCGGGACCGCGGAATACGACCCGGCGCCTACCCGACCAGGTGCGAGAGCAGTCGTGTCAGGGCCTCGGCGGGGTCGTCGGCCACGCCGCCGTGCACCGGACCGGGCTGCACCACCGTCGACTTGGGCGCCTTGAGGAAGCCGAACCGCTGGCTCAGCGGACGCGTCGATGCCTCGCCGCCCCGCTCGTCACCGACGCAGACTCCCGTGACGAACTCCAGCGCAGCGCAGACCCGGTCGAGGTCGAGGGAGGGGGCGAAGGCGGCGAGCCGCTCCCGGTCCACGTCCCACTCGACGGCGAGGAAGTCGGCCTCCTGGCAGTAGAGCACCACGCCGACGTTGACGAACTCCTCGCGGTCGGGGCGCGGCACGCAGCGCAGGACGGCGTACTGGTAGGCGTACGCGGTCATGAGGTCACCTCCGGCAGCCAGGACGCACTTCCCAGACGGGCGGTCAAGAAGTCGACGTATGCCCGGCGGAGATCCTCGGGCGAGGTGTCGGGGGTGGAGTGCAGCCACTCGTCGGGCACCTCGGCCACCACCTCCTCGAAGACCTCGCGGGAGAGCACCGTGCGGGCCCGGACATCCGCCTCCGCCACCTCGGGGAGGTGGCGCCTCAGCACGTGGTCGGAGGAGTCCCACGGTTGGGCGGCGAAGCGGGCCGGGTCGGTGACGCCGCGGCTCCAGGCGTGGTGGAAGTAGAGGGAGGCGCCGTGGTCGATGACCCACACCTGCCCGTGCCAGACCAGGAGGTTGGGGTTGCGCCAGCTGCGGTCGACGTTCGCGGTGAACGCGTCGAGCCACAGGATCATGCCGTGGTCAGTGGCCGAGGCCTCCACGTCACCGTCGAAGCCGAAGGACCCGGGAAGGAAGTCGACGCCCAGGTTGAGACCGACGCTGGCGACCAGCAGGTCCTGCACCTCCTCGTCCGCCTCGTAGCGCGCGATCGCACGATCGAGCTCGAGGGCGACGAGGCGCGGCGTCCGCAGGCCCAGCCGGGTGGCCAGACCGCTGACGATCACCTCGGCGACGAGGACGCGTACGCCTTGGCCGGCACCGGAGAACTTGCAGACGTAGGTCCCGAGGTCGTCGGCCTCGACGATGCCGGGCAGGCTGCCGCCTTCACGTAGCGGGGTGACGTACCTGGAGACCCCCACACGAGGGATCACTCGATCACCAACGCTTCGAGACGCGCGCGCTCAGCGGCCACGTCGAAGTCCGCCACCGGCCAGCGCAGGTCCATCCGCGCGAGCGTGTCGTGCAACAGCGCGGCCACGGCGAGGTTGCGGTACCACTTGTGGTCGGCGGGGATCACGAACCAGCCGGCGTCGGGGTGGTGGGTGCGCTCCAGGGCAATCTCGTACGCCCGCTGGTACTGCGGCCACAGGGCCCGCTCGTCCACGTCGCCCGGGTTGAACTTCCAGTGCTTCTCGGGGTTGTCGAGACGCTTGAGCAGACGCTTCTTCTGCTCGTCGGCCCCCACGTGCAGCATGCACTTGACGACCGTGACGCCGTCCGCGACGAGCTCCTGCTCGAAGTCGACGATCTGGTCGTAGCGGCGCTCGATCTCCTCGGGGGACGAGTAGCCCCGCACCCGGTGGATCAGCACGTCCTCGTAGTGGCTGCGGTCGAAGACCCCGATGTAACCAGCGTCGGGCAGCGCCTGACGGATGCGCCAGAGGAAGTCGTGCTCCAGCTCCTCGGGAGTGGGTGCTTTGAAAGCCTTGATCTTCAGCCCTTGGGGATCGACGAGCCCGAGGGACTTGCGGATCACCCCTCCCTTGCCGCTGGTGTCCATGCCCTGGAGGATCAGCAGGACGCGTCGGGAGGCATCGTGCTCACGCCCGGCCCACAACCGCTCCTGCAGGTCCGCCAGCTCCTGGCCGATCGAGGCCAGCGCCGCCTCGCCCGCGGCCTTGTCGCCTGTGAAGCCCGGCGTGCCGTCGGTCGGGAGCGCGGTCAGGTCCACCGGCCCGGGGGGCAGTGCGAGAGCTGTCGTGTCGAACGTCAAGTCGTCACCCATGCGTCCATCATGGCTGACCGTCGTACTCCTCGTCGCGCTCCCCCAGTGCGTCACGGACCACGGCGTAGGCGAGCCCGCTGGAGTAGCCCTTGCGAGCCAGCATCGACACCAGTCGACGCGTGGCGGTCTGGTGGTCGACGGACCGCAACGAACGCATCTTCTTCGCCACGAGCGCCTCTGCCGCCGCGCGTTCGTCGTCGGGGTCGATCTCGGCGATCGTCTCCTTGACGATCTCGTCGTCGACGCCCTTGCGACGCAGCTCCTGGGCCAGAGCTCGTCCGGCCAGGCCCTTGCCCGGCTGGCGCGAAGCGATCCACATCCGGGCGAACGCCTCGTCGTCGACCAGACCGACCTCCTCGAACCGGTCGAGCAGCCGGGTGGCGATCTCCTCAGGGACGTTTCGCTGCGCCAGCTTGTCGGCCAGCTGTTTGCGACTGCGTGCCTGACCGGTCAGCTGGTCGAGCAGGATCTTGCGCGCCACCTCTTCGGCATCGGCAGGAGGACCGGCCTGGACCGGGTCGACGGGGATCTCCCCGGTCCAGGCGGCCACACCCGCATGCACGTCACCGACCCACGGGTCGATGTCGTGCGACTCAGAAGTCATCGACCCCGATGGGCTCGTCGGACAGGTCGTCCGCAGGAACGTTGACCTGCGGGCCGACGCCCAGCTTCTCGAGGATCTTCTTCTCGATCTCGTTGGCCAGGTCGGGGTTGTCCCGCAGGAAGGAGCGCGAGTTCTCCTTGCCCTGGCCGAGCTGGTCGCCCTCGTAGGTGTACCAGGCACCGGCCTTGCGGATGATGCCTTCCTCCACGCCCACGTCGATGAGGCCACCCTCGCGGCTGATGCCCTTGCCGTACATGATGTCGAACTCGGCCTGCTTGAACGGCGGCGCGACCTTGTTCTTCACGACCTTGACGCGGGTGCGGTTGCCGACCATCTCCTGGCCGTCCTTCAGCGTCTCGATGCGGCGGACGTCGAGGCGGACCGAGGAGTAGAACTTCAGCGCGCGACCACCGGTCGTGGTCTCCGGCGAGCCGAACATCACGCCGATCTTCTCGCGCAGCTGGTTGATGAAGATGGCGGTGGTGCCGGAGTTGTTGAGGGCACCGGTCATCTTGCGGAGCGCCTGGCTCATCAGACGGGCCTGGAGGCCGACGTGGCTGTCGCCCATCTCGCCCTCGATCTCGGCACGGGGCACCAGAGCGGCCACGGAGTCGATGACGATGAGGTCCAGGGCACCGGAGCGGATCAGCATGTCGGCGATCTCGAGGGCCTGCTCACCGGAGTCGGGCTGCGAGACCAGCAGGGCGTCGGTGTCGACGCCGAGGTTCTTCGCGTAGTCCGGGTCGAGCGCGTGCTCGGCGTCGATGAAGGCCACGATGCCGCCGGCAGCCTGGGCGCTGGCGACCGCGTGGAGCGCGACCGTCGTCTTACCCGAGGACTCAGGGCCGTAGATCTCGACGACTCGACCGCGCGGGAGACCACCGAGGCCGAGGGCGATGTCGAGGGCGATGGCGCCGGTGGGGATGACCTCCAGCGGAGCGCGGGTCTCGTCTCCGAGCCGCATGACGGAGCCCTTGCCGAAGGACTTCTCGATGTTGGCGAGCGCGGCATCGAGTGCCGACCCCTTGTCGCCCCCGCGGGTCACGGGCGCCTTCTTCGATGCAGCAGCCATTGCAGTTCCATTCTCGTCGTCGGTGGTGCAGGTACTTCTTCGACGCTAGAGCGAGCCACCGACAAAAAGCCTGATCAGCCTGTCGAGCTGTGGACAACCTCGCCCTGCGTCGTACCTGTGAGCACGACCCTACCCGAACACCTGTTCGACAACACTCAGTGCGGTGCGGCGTGTCGTGCAGCGTGGGTCGAGGCGTGACGCAGCGCCGCGACCCCGGCCCCCAGGACGGCCAGCGCGAGCACGGCTGCGTAGGCGTTGAGCGCTCCGTAGCCCCACTGCCCCACGATCACGCCCGCCAGGGCGCTCCCCACCGCGGCGGCCAGCGACATGGTCATGTCAGCGGCTCCCTGCACGTCGGCACGGACCTCGAGGGGTGCGTGCTCGGCGAGCAGCGTGGAGGCGGCGATCGTGGAGATCGACCACCCCAGCCCGAGGAGGAACAGGCCGGCGAAGATCTGCCACGAGCTGCCCTGCGGAGAGATCCCGCTGAGCAGCAGTGCCGTCAGCAGGACGCCCGCACCCACCACGAGCAGGCGGGCTCGTCCCCACCGGTCCGCGGCCCAGCCGGAGAGCGGCGCGAAGGCGAACATGCCCAGGACGTGGATCGAGATGACGAACCCGATGACGCGCAGCTCGGCACCACCGTGCTCCATGTGCAACGGCGTCATGACCATGACGGCCACCATCGTGGCGTGCGCGCCGGCGAGGCCGAGCGTGGCCGCGACCAGCAGCGGATGGCTCCGCAACGCGGTCCAGACCTCACGCAGGGAGGGCGGCGTCGGCACCCCACCCGACAGCTCGTGCCCGTCGCCGGCGAGCCGCCGTGCGGTCAGCAGCGGGTCCGGACGGAGCAGCACAGCCGCCAGGAGCCCTGCGGCGGCGGTGCCGACCGCGCCGAGCACGAACGGTCCGGTGAGCTCCGGCACCGACAGGACGTCGGCCAGCCCGGCCGCGGGGCCGGTGAGGTTGGGGCCGACGACGGCGCCGATGGTCGTGGCCCAGACGACGACGGACAGGGCTCGGGCCTTGTGCGCGGGAGCGGCCAGGTCGGTGGCGGCGTACCGGGCCGCGTTGTTGGAGGCGGACGCCGAGCCGAGCAGGACCATGGCCACGAGCAGCAGGGCGATCGAGCCCACGGTCCCGGCGACGACCGCGAGGAGCGCACCGCAGGCAGCCGCCAGGTAGCCGGTGACCAGACCGACCCGGCGCCCACGACGCGACATCACGCGGGCGAGGAGGAAGGCCGCAGCCGCGGTCCCGAGCACCTGGAACGTCTGGGACAGCCCGGCCATGGCCTCTGAGCCGGACAGGTCCCGCGCCAGCAACGACGACGTCGCGATGCCGATGGTGATGCCCAGGGCACCGGTCGCCTGGACAGCGACCAGGCTCCCCACGGTCCTGCGCTGCACGCCGGCGACGTCGAGCGTCGCGCCGGTGTCCGGGAGGGTCTCGGGGCGGCTCACCGCAGGCGCTCGGGCAGCTCGAGCACCGACCACACCGCGCGCCAGACCTCCTTCGGCGGGACACCCGCCGCCAGGGCCTCCGTGGCGGTCCGCGAGCCGAGGTCCGCGATCACGAACAGCTCGGCCCAGCTGCGGGAATACCCCTCACCCAGGGCCTCGTCCATCCGCGCCCAGAACTCCGTGTGCCTCATCCGTTGCTCCTCATCGCGGGGAGGGGACGGGACGACCGACGTCGTGCACGTGGTGCAGGACGTCGTGCAGGTGGTACTGCCCCAGCGTCCGCACCGTGAAGACGCTGCCGTTGCTGCGGCGACCCGGGCGGTCGTACGCCTCGGGCGGCACGCTGGCCCACAGCCCCGCCGCGTGGCCGGCGGCCTCCACCAGCTCCACGTCGACGACCGCGGGGTCCTGCTGCCAGTACCGCTCGGACGCGGCGGTCTCGTCCTGGTCCCAGTTCTCGAAGACGGGGTCGTCCTGCTCGAGGAGGAGGCTCAGCCGCCCCGCCATCACCCGGTGGACGTCGCGCACGTGGCAGGCGTACTCCAGGACCGACCAGGTCCTCGGCGCGGGTCGCTCTGCCGCGGCGGGCGCCCGCAGAGCCTCGCCGAGCTCGACGGTGGAGTCGTGGATGAGTCCGGCGAGCGCAGGGACCTCCAGCTCGCCGGGCTCCACGCCGCACTCGTCGCAGCGGCGCTCGAGCACCCACGTCCAGTCCTTGGTCTCGGGGTCGATGACCGGGGGCTCGGTGGAGGGACGTTCGTGTGCCATGAGCACCATGCAACCACTGTCCGGCCGCTCGTGACCACGTGGATTGCGCTCCGGGCCATGTGTGACTGTCGGCACCCGGTGACAAGATGACGCCGTGGCCGCGATCGACGCCTTCAGCGCCCCGACCCGCGAGTGGTTCGAGGCAGCGTTCGCCGCGCCCACCCCCGCCCAGGAGGGCGCCTGGGAGGCGATCTCCCGCGGCCAGCACGCGCTGGTGGTGGCGCCCACCGGCTCGGGCAAGACGCTGAGCGCCTTCCTCTCCGCCCTCGACCGCGTGCTCACCCAGCCGCCCGCCGACGATGCTCCTGCCTGCCGGGTCCTGTACGTCTCCCCGCTCAAGGCCCTGGCCGTCGACGTCGAGCGCAACCTGCGCGCACCGCTCGCCGGGATCCGCCACACGGCCGACCGGCTCGGGGTGTCGGTGCGTGACGTACGCGTCGGCCTGCGGTCGGGCGACACCGACCCGGCCGAGCGTCGACGGCAGGCGACCAAGCCGCCCGACATCCTGATCACCACACCCGAGTCGCTCTTCCTGATGCTCACCAGCCAGGCCCGCGAGGCCCTGCGGGGCGTCGACACCGTCATCCTCGACGAAGTGCACGCCGTGGCCGGCACCAAGCGCGGCGCACACCTGGCGATCAGTCTGGAGCGTCTCGACGCCCTGCTCCCCCGCCCCGCCCAGCGGATCGGGCTCAGCGCGACCGTACGCCCGATCGACGAGGTCGCCCGGTTCCTGGGCGGGGCGGCGCCGGTCGAGGTCGTGGCGCCGCCCAGCCACAAGGAGTGGGACCTGCGCGTCGTGGTGCCGGTCGAGGACATGACCGCTCCCGGGGAGGTGGCGGGTGCCGCCGACCCGACGGACCCGGACGCCACCTCCACCCCCTCGCTGTGGCCCCACGTCGAGGAGCACGTGGTCGACCTGGTCGAGCAGCACCGCTCCACCATCGTCTTCGCCAACTCCCGTCGCCTCGCCGAGCGGCTCACCGCACGCCTCAACGAGATCGCCACCACACGTGCCGGCGGCGACCTGGAGGAGGACCACCGACCTGCCAGCCTCATGGGTGGCTCAGGAGCGACTCGCGGCGCCGGCGAGGTCGTGATCGCCAAGGCCCACCACGGCTCGGTGTCCAAGGAGCAGCGCGCCCTCATCGAGGACGACCTCAAGAACGGACGCCTGCCCTGCGTCGTGGCGACGAGCAGCCTCGAGCTCGGCATCGACATGGGTGCGGTCGACCTCGTCATCCAGATCGAGTCCCCGCCGAGCGTGGCCAGCGCCCTGCAACGCGTCGGCCGCGCCGGACACCAGGTGGGCGAGGTGAGCCGCGGCGTCCTGATGCCGAAGCACCGTGGCGACCTCGCCCAGACCGCCGTCGCGGTGAGCCGGATGCGTTCGGGCCAGATCGAGGCGTTGCGCATCCCGTCCAACCCCCTCGACGTGCTCGCCCAGCAGGTGGTCGCCGCCGTCGCCATGGACGAGTGGGCGGTCGATGACTTCTACACGCTCGTGCAGCGCGCGGCGCCGTACGCCGGGCTGCCCCGCAGCGCGTACGAGGCGACCCTCGACCTGCTGAGCGGGCGCTACCCCAGTGAGGAGTTCGCCGAGCTCCGTCCACGACTCGTGTGGGACCGCGTGGCCGACACCCTGACCGCACGCCCGGGCGCGCAGCGGCTCGCGGTGACGAGCGGCGGCACCATCCCCGACCGCGGTCTCTTCGGCGTCCACCTGGTCGGCGAGGGGTCCGGGCGCCGGGTGGGCGAGCTCGACGAGGAGATGGTCTACGAGTCGCGGGTCGGCGACGTCTTCGCGCTCGGCGCCACCAGCTGGCGGATCGAGGAGATCACCCACGACCGGGTGCTGGTCTCGCCAGCCCCGGGCATCCCGGGCCGCCTGCCCTTCTGGAAGGGCGACACCCTGGGCCGCCCGGCCGAGATGGGTGAGGCGATCGGCGAGCTGGTCCGCCGCCTGGGGACTCTCTCGCCCGAGGCTGCCCGCGCCCACGTGCGCGCCGACGGACTCGACTCGTACGCCGCCGACAACCTGGTGCGCTACCTGGAGGAGCAGCGCGAGGCCACCGGCGTCGTCCCCAACGACGCCCACGTCCTCGTCGAGCGGTGCCGCGACGAGCTCGGCGACTGGCGCCTCGTCCTGCACTCCCCCTACGGCACCTCCGTGCACGCGCCCTGGGCCCTGGCCATCAACGCGCGGCTGCGCGAGCGCTACGGCGTCGAGACCCAGGCCATGGCCAGCGACGACGGCATCGTCATCCGGGTCCCCGACACCGACGCCGATCCCCCGGACGCCTCACTCGTGGTCTTCGACCCCGAGGAGATCGAGGCCGTCGTCACCACCGAGGTCGGCGGGTCCGCGCTCTTCGCCAGCCGGTTCCGGGAGTGCGCCGCCCGAGCCCTCCTGCTGCCCCGGCGCGACCCCGGCCGACGCTCCCCCCTCTGGCAGCAGCGTCAGCGCAGCGCGCAGCTGCTCGAGGTCGCGGCGCAGTACCCCTCGTTCCCGATCGTGCTGGAGGCGGTGCGCGAGTGCCTCCAGGACGTCTACGACCTTCCCGCCCTGGTCTCGGTGCTGCGCGCGGTCCAGCGCCGCGAGATCACCGTCACTGACGTCGAGACCCAGCATCCCTCCCCCTTCGCCGGATCGCTGCTCTTCGGCTACGTCGCCCAGTTCCTGTACGAGGGCGACTCCCCGCTCGCCGAGCGCCGGGCCGCCGCCCTCTCCCTCGACCCGGCGTTGCTGGCCCAGCTCCTGGGCCGCAGCGAGCTGCGCGAGCTCCTCGACCCCACGGTGATCGAGGAGGTCGAACGCGAGGTGCAGTGGCTGGCGCCCGGCCGGCAGGCAAAGAGCGCCGAAGCCCTCGCCGACATGCTGCGCCTCCTGGGGCCGCTCACCACCGAGGAGGTGGCCCAGCGCAGCACCGAGCCCTCTTCCGCCCTCGGCTGGTTGGAGTCGCTCGCCGGGGCCCGACGGGTCGCGCAGGTGCGCATCGCCGGCGTGGAGATGTGGTGCACCGTCGAAGAGGTCGCCCGACTGCGCGACGGTCTGGGGGTCCCGGTGCCGGCCGGGGTGCCCGCCGTCTTCACCGAGCCGGCCGAGGATCCCCTCGGTGACCTCCTGGCCCGCTACGCGCGCACGCACGGCCCGTTCACGCCGTCCGAGCCTGCCACCCGCTTCGGGCTGGGCGTGGCCGTCGTACGCCAGAACCTCGCCCGGCTCGTCGCCCGGGGTCGCGTCGTCGAGGGAGAGTTCCGACCCGACGGTGAGGGCCAGGAGTGGGTCGACGTCGAGGTCCTGCGCCGCATCCGCCGCCGCTCCCTGGCCGCCCTGCGTCAGGAGGTGGAACCCGTCGCGCCGGAGGCGCTCGCCCGCTTCCTGCCGGTCTGGCAGAAGGTGACCGGCAGCGCGAACCGCGTCGGCCTGTGGGGCATCGACGGCGTGCTCACCGCGGTGGAGCAGCTGGCCGGGTGCCCGGTCCCGGCGAGCGCCCTGGAGTCCCTGGTGCTGCCGGCCCGTGTCCGCGACTACGAGCCGTCGTTCCTCGACGAGCTCACCGCGTCGGGCGAAGTGCTGTGGGCCGGCCACGGCGCGCTGCCGGGCACCGACGGCTGGATCAGCCTGCATCCCGCCGACCAGGCCCACCTCACCCTGCCACCGCCGGACGAGACCGAGCTGGATCCACTGTCCCTCGCCGTGCTCGAAGCGCTGGCCCCCGGCGGCGCCTGGTTCTTCCGTCAGCTCTCCGACCTGGTCAGGAGCACGGACGACCGAGCACTGAGCAACGCGCTCTGGAGCCTGGTGTGGAGCGGCCACGTCTCGGGCGACACGGTGGTGCCGCTGCGAGGTCTCCTGCGCGGTGGCTCCACCGCCCACCGCTCCCGGCGCAAGCCCCCTCGGGCCGCCCGGATGCCGTCGCGCACCGGTCCGCCGGAGACCGCGGGACGCTGGTCGTTGCTCCCCCAGCGGGAGAGCGACCCCACCCGTGTGGCGCACGCCCGCGCCGGGCTGCTCCTCGAGCGCCACGGCGTGGTGACCCGCGGCGCCGTGGTCTCCGAACGGGTGCCCGGAGGGTTCGCCGCGGTCTACCGCGTGCTCGGGGCGCTGGAGGAGAACGGTCGCTGCCGTCGGGGCTACTTCGTGGAAGGACTCGGCGCGGCACAGTTCGGCACCTCCGGCTCCATCGACCGCCTGCGCACGTTCGCCGACAGCCCTGAGGAACGGGCCGCCGATCCGGTGGCACTGGCGCTGGCCGCCACGGACCCGGCGAACCCGTACGGCGCGGCCCTGCCGTGGCCCGACTCCGGCGGCGGCCACCGCCCGGGGCGCAAGGCAGGCGCTGTCGTGGTCCTGGTCGACGGGCGCCTGGTCCTCTACGTCGAGCGCGGCGGCAAGACGCTGCTCACGTGGGGCGAGGAGGAGCACGACCTGTTGCCCGCGGCCGCCGCCCTCGCCGACTCCGTGCGTCGCGGGAGCCTGGGGCAGCTCACCGTCGAGAAGGTCGACGGCGAGCCGTTGCTCGGCGCCGGTGACACGGTGCTGCGCCTCGCGATGCACGAGGCGGGCTTCGTCGCCACCCCCCGAGGACTGCGGATCCGTGCCTGAGGGCGACACCGTCTGGCGGGCGGCCCGGGCGCTCGAACGCGCGCTCGCCGGCCAGGTGGTCGTGCGCAGCGACTTCCGCGTGCCCGAGCTGGCCACCGTCGACCTCAACGGCGCCCGTGTGGTCAGCAGCCGCTCGCGGGGCAAGCACCTCCTGCTGCGGCTCGACCACGACCAGCCCTGGACGTTGCACACCCACCTCAAGATGGAGGGCACCTGGCGCACCTACCGCCCCGGGGAGGCGTGGCAGCGACCTGCCCACACCGCTCGGGTGGTGCTGGAGACCGGCACCACCACGGCGGTCGGCTTCTCCCTCGGCATCGTGGAGCTGCTGCCACGGGACCAGGAGGCGGCACGGCTCGCCCACCTCGGCCCGGACCTGCTGGGGCCCGACTGGGACGAGGACGAAGCGCTGCGCCGCCTGCTCTCCGACCCGGGGACGCCGTTGGTCCAGGCCCTGCAGGACCAGACCCTGATGGCTGGCGTCGGCAACATGTACGCGTGCGAGCTCAGCTTCCTGACGGGCCGCTCGCCCTTCACGCCGGTGGGTGAGGTCGAAGGGCTCCCCCGCCTCGTACGCCGGGCGCACCAGCTCCTCATGCTCAACAAGGAGCGAGCGTCGCAGTCCACCACCGGCGACCTGCGACCGGCTCGGCGGACGTGGGTCTACCGGCAGCGGGAGTGCCGACGCTGCGGGCGATCCGTCTCGGTCGGCGCGGTGGGCAAGGACGGGCAGGAGCGCACCACGTACTGGTGCTCCCACTGCCAGCCCTGAGGACGGCAGCCCTGAGGAGGCAGCTCTGAGGACAACCCCAGCGTCGACCCCTCGGGCGGCACCGCCCCGAGGAGTGACTCAGGCAGCGGAGGCCACGACCTCGGCGGCCGGACGAGCGGTGTCGAGGGTGGCCACGCGGTCCAGCCCCTCTTCGCGGGCGACCACGGCGCTGGCCTCACGCAGGACGTAGGAGAGCGGCACGTCGAGGGCCGCGCACAGTGAGGCGAGGAGCTCCGAGGAGGCCTCCTTCTGACCACGCTCGATCTCCGAGATGTATCCCAGGGAGACACGGGCCTCGGCCGACACCTCACGCAACGTCAGACCACGCTCCATCCGGGTGGCGCGCAACACCTCGCCCAGCGTCCGGCGAAACAGCACCATGCGTCCTCCTCGGTCAAGCAGTGGTTCGACGTGGGGGCAACGCTACCCGACGGCTGGTTCTTCCCTGCGGAGGATTCCGGCCAGGAGCCGTACGGCCGCGTCGACGCTCGCGCGTTGGATCTCCGCGCGGCTGCCCTCCAACGACAGCGCCTGGGAGACCACGGCGTCCGGCGAGGCCACGGCGACGTGCACCGTACCGACCTTCTTGCCCTCCTGCTCGTCCGGGCCAGCGACCCCGGTGGTGGCGACGCCGTGCGTCGCGCCGAGCAGGTCGCGTACGCCGGCGGCCATCGCCACGGCGCACTGCGACGAGACCACCCCGTGCCGCTCGACGACGTCGGCGGGGACGCCGAGCACGTCGACCTTCACCCGGGAGGCATAGGCGACCACGCCGCCCAGGAACACCTGCGACGCACCGGGCACGGCAGTCACGGCGGCGCAGACCTGGCCCCCGGTCAGGGACTCGGCGGCCGCAAGCGTGGCGCCGGCCCGACGGAGCTCAGCGACGAGCCCGGTGACCGGATCAGCGGCGTGCGGTGACGCGTCCACGAGGGCTCCTCAGGATCAGGACTTCAGGGCGGCGCGCTGGCGCCAGACCTCACGGTAGAACTCGTAGCCCGACCACAGCGTCATCACCACGGCGCCGGCGAGCGCCGCCTGACCGAGGTAGAAGACACCCTCACCGACGATGCCGAGGTTGTCGAAGGCTCCACCGTGGGCGTCGCCGTGCGGGAGCGGCATGAGCAGGAGACCGAGCGCGAGCGCCTGCAGCGCGGTCTTGATCTTGCCGGACTGGGCCGCGGGCATCACGACCTTCTTCAGCACCGAGAGGCGCAGGAGCGTGACGCTCCACTCGCGCAGCAGCACGATGATGGTCACCCACCACCACACGTCGCCGGTGATCGAGAGGCCGATGAGGGCCATGCCCGTGATCGCCTTGTCGGCGATCGGGTCGGCGATCTTGCCGAAGTCGGTGACGAGGTTGTACTTGCGGGCCAGGTCGCCGTCGATCTTGTCGGTGATCATCGCGACCGCGAAGATGGCGAAGGCGATCCACCGCCACGTCGTGGAGTCACCGCCGTCGTGCAGCAGGGCCCAGCCGAAGACCGGGACGAGCAGGATGCGGAGCGTGGTCAGTGCGTTGGGCACGTTCCAGTTGCTCGGCTTGGTGACCACCTCGGTCATCGACTCTCTCCGTTCTGCGCCTGCGCCACCAGGTCGACGCCCTGGCTCTCCACGACTTCGGCCCACACCAGGTCACCGATGCGGACGTCGGCCGCGGCACCCACGAGCTGGGTGGTGCCGTCGACCTCCGGGCCCTGGTGCTGGGCACGACCCTCGACGAGTCCGTCCTCCAGACTCTCCACGAGCACCTGGACCCGCTCTCCGATCCGCTCCTCGGCACGCTGCGTGGTCAGCTCCTCGACCAGCGCGTTGACGTGGGCGACGCGGGCGGCGACCTCGTCGGGGTCCAGTTTGCCGTCGTACGTGGCGGCCTCCGTGCCGTCCTCGTCGGAGTAGCCGAAGACACCGGTCACGTCGAGGCGGGCGGCCTCCAGGAAGTCGCAGAGCGTCTCCAGGTCCTCCTCGGTCTCACCCGGGAAGCCGACGATGACGTTGGAGCGGATGCCGGCCGACGGCGCCTCGGCGCGCACCTGGTCGAGCAGGGTCAGGAAGCTCTGCGGGTCGCCGAAGCGACGCATCCGCCGCAGCACCGAGGCGCTGGCGTGCTGGAAGGAGAGATCGAAGTAGGGCACGACGCCGGGGGTGTGCGCCACGGCCTGCACCAGCCCGGGCCGGGTCTCGGCGGGCTGCATGTAGGAGACACGCACCCACTCGATGCCGTCGATGGCGGTGAGCTCGGGCAGCAGGGTCTCGAGCAGGCGCAGGTCGCCCAGGTCCTTGCCGTACGAGGTGGAGTTCTCGCTGACGAGGAAGAGCTCCTTGACCCCCTGGGTCGCGAGCCACTGCGCCTCGTGCAGCACGTCGCTGGGACGGCGCGAGACGAAGGAGCCACGGAAGCTGGGGATGGCGCAGAAGGAGCAGCGGCGGTCGCACCCGCTCGCGAGCTTGAGCGGAGCCATGGGGCCGCCGTCGAGACGCCGGCGCATGGCGCGGGGGCCGCTGGCGGGCGACTCCGAGGCGTTGAGGTCAGGGGCCTGGATCTCCGGAGCTGCACCGTGGCCGGGGACGCTGATGGTGCTGGCGTCGCGGTCGACCGGCGAGATGGGCAGCAGCGCCCGGCGGTCGGACGGGACGTGCGGCTCGTGCTTCTCGCCGCCGATGATCGAGCGCAGGCGTGCGGCGATGTCGGGATAGTCGTCGAAGCCCAGCACGGCGTCGGCCTCGGGCAACGAGTCGGCGAGCTCCTTGCCGTAGCGCTCGGCCATGCACCCGACGGCGACGACGGCCTGCGTACGCCCGTGCTCCTTGAGGTCACTGGCCTGGAGCAGCGTGTCGACCGAGTCCTTCTTCGCGGACTCGACGAAGCCGCACGTGTTGACCACGACGGTGTCGGCGTCCTCGGGGTCCTCGACGAGGCGGAAGCCGTCGGCCTCGAGACGCCCGGCCAGCTCTTCGGAGTCGACCTCGTTGCGAGCACATCCGAGCGTCACCACTGCGACGCTGATCGGCCCGTTCTGCTGGGGGGGAGTACGCGTGTCCATCGGGAGACGAGTATGCCCGCCCGGCCTCCGAACGGCCGCATCCCCACCTGGGGTGTACGACACGTCCGGGACCGGACGGGCACGCGTCTCGCAGCCGCCCCGCAGCGGTTCGGCGGCGGGTGACTAGTCGGCGTACGTCCCCTGGGCGGGCTCCCCCGGCTGGCCGACGGCACCACGCTCGGTGCCGGCGACCGTCACAGTGACCGAGCCGTCGCTGGCCTGCACGCGCACCGGCGGGCTGGCCTTGACCTCGGTGCTCTGGCCGATGGCGAGGTTGCCCTGGAAGACGATGGTGCCGCCGGCGTCGCGGACGACCACCTCGGCGCCGCTCGTGGGCGCGAGCACCGTGACCTTGACCGGATCGGCGAGGGCGTTGCCGATGCCGCCGGGGCCGCCCGAGCCGTTGAGGACCGGGGTGTCGGCCGTGTCCTGCGGCGCGTCCATGACCAGGCGGGCGACCGACCAGACGAGGACCAGGGCCATCACCACAGCGACCAGGATCGACCAGTTGGGACCGCCCCTGGTGCCCCGGATCGAGCCGTGGGAGCCCGTGGCCAGCTCGGCCTCGAAGACCCGGCGCGGGTCGATGGGGGCGTTGGCGTACCGCTCGTCGTAGGAGACGAGCAGGGGCGTCACGTCGACGCCCAGCACCCGGGCCAGGGTGCGCAGGTGGCCGCGGGCGTAGAAGTCGCCGCCGCACGGGACGAAGTCATCGACCTCGATGGCCTCGATCACGTGGGGACGGATGCGGGTGCGCTCGGCGAGCT
Organism: Nocardioides jishulii; assembly: GCF_006007965.1. NCBI lineage: Bacteria > Bacillati > Actinomycetota > Actinomycetes > Propionibacteriales > Nocardioidaceae > Nocardioides > Nocardioides jishulii. Next base: position 2,062,101 of record NZ_CP040748.1, read on the forward strand.
GGTCGGTGCTCAGCCCCAGCCGGGTGCGAGCCGCACGCAGCTCGGGTCCGACGACCGGGTCCTGGGCCGGCTCGACCACGAAGTCGTCGACCACGACGGGAGCGACCGGCTGACCCTCGCGGGCGATCGGGCTGACTCGCTCGCCCCATGCCTGGTCCTCCTCGAAGAGCTCGAGCTCGGCGCTGTCCAGCACCTGGGTCTCGTCCGGGCGGTGGGCCGCACTGCTCAGCGCCTCGCTGCGGGAGGGGGCGATGATCGAGCGCACAGGGGCAGGCGTCTCACTCGGCTCGACCTCGAGGTCGACCGCGTCCGTCTCGTCGGCCGGGAGGGCGTCGACCGTGGCGACCGACTCGTCGTCGGACTCCGAGGGGCGTCGTGCGGCGAGGGCGGAGACGCTCGCACGGGCCCTGGCGAGCAGCGCGCTGGTACGGGTGCGGACGACGCCTGCAGGGGCCTCGGCGTCGTCACGGGGGTGCAGGTCGACCGCGTCAGTCTCGACCTGCTCGACCTGGAGTGCGTCAGCCGCGAGGACGCGCGGTGCCTCGTCACGGGCCGGAGCACCCGGGGTGGCCCCGTCCTCGGCCACGTCGGTGGCCGCGTCGGTGGCCGCGTCTGCGGGCATGTCGGCGGCCACGTCTGGGGCCACGTCTGGGGCCACGTCTGCGACCGGGGGCATCTCACCCACGACCACGACCTCGGCGCCTCGGTGCGCGAGCCGGTCGAGGCCAACCGTGAGGTCCTCGCCGCCGCCCACGACTCGGGTGCCGAGACCCAGCGGAAGGGCGAAGGGGCCGCCGTAGAGACGCCGGGCGACACCGGCGTGACGGGCGGCGGGTGAGCCGACCTCGGCCAGCAGCCGGTCGGGGTTGCGCGGGACGACGTTGAGCACGCCGTCGCGCGTCAGGCCACGACGCGGACGGTGCTCGACCCGCTCGACGGCCGACCACGGCAGGCCGACCCAGGCGCGGCCGAGACGCAGGCGTACGCCCTGGTCGTCGGCGACGAGCAGAGGGGTGCGCGCGTCCACGCAGGTGGCGAGCCAGAACGCAGCGAGGGCGCCCATGAGCACCACCAGGACCCAGTCGCCGACGGCACCGGTGCTGATCGCCCGACCGAACCAGGCGATCGCCACACCGGAGGCGAGCATGCCGACGACAGCCGCGACGGCGGCGTTGCGCCGGACCTCCACGATCTCGCCGGCCAACGTCAGCCCCGCCTGGTCGGTCGCGCGTCCCTCATCGGTACGGCCCTCGTCGTCGTGGAACTGCTCGTTGATGTTCGTCGCTGTGTTCGTCGCTGTGTTCATCGCTCCCCCTCGAGCGTCGCGATCACTGAGTCGATCTCGTCGGGCTTGACCAGGACGTCGCGTGCCTTCGATCCCTCGCTGGGACCGACCACGCCACGACTCTCCAGGATGTCCATGAGGCGCCCGGCCTTGGCGAAGCCGACGCGCAGCTTGCGCTGGAGCATCGACGTCGAGCCGAACTGGGTGGAGACGACGAGCTCGACGGCCTGGACCACGAGGTCGAGGTCGTCACCGATGTCGTCGTCGAGCTCGCGCTTGGAGGCCGCGGGTGCGGTGACCTCCTCGACGTAGGTCGGCTCGAGCTGGTTCTTGCACGCCGCGACGACCTCCTGGATCTCCGCCTCGGTCACCCAGGCGCCCTGCACGCGGATCGGCTTGGAGGCACCCATCGGCAGGAAGAGGCCGTCACCCTGGCCGACGAGCTTCTCGGCGCCAGGCTGGTCGAGGATGACGCGGCTGTCGCCGAGGCTGGAGGTGGCGAAGGCGAGACGCGACGGCACGTTGGCCTTGATCAGGCCGGTCACGACGTCCACCGAGGGGCGCTGGGTGGCCAGCACCAGGTGGATGCCCGCCGCACGCGCCAGCTGGGTGATGCGCACGATCGCGTCCTCGACGTCGCGCGGCGCGACCATCATCAGGTCGGCGAGCTCGTCGACGATCACCAGCAGGTAGGGGTAGGGGGTGAGCACGCGCTCGCTGCCCGGCGGGACCTCCACCTTGCCTGCGCGGACGGCCTTGTTGAAGTCGTCCAGGTGGCGGAAGCCGAAGTTGGCCAGGTCGTCGTAGCGCATGTCCATCTCGCGCACGACCCACTGCAGTGCCTCGGCAGCCTTCTTGGGGTTCGTGATGATCGGCGTGATGAGGTGCGGGATGCCCTCGTAGGAGTTGAGCTCCACGCGCTTCGGGTCGACCATGATCATCCGGACCTCGTCCGGCGTCGCCCGCATCATGATCGAGGTGATCATCGAGTTGATGAAGGACGACTTTCCGGAGCCGGTGGCACCGGCGACCAGCAGGTGGGGCATCTTGGCCAGGTTGGCCACCACGAAGCCACCCTCGACGTCCTTGCCGAGGCCGGCCACCATCGGGTGGTGGTTGTTGCGGGCCACGTCGGAGCGCAGCACGTCGCCCAACGAGACGATCTCCTTGTCGGCGTTGGGGATCTCGACACCGACCGCGGACTTGCCGGGGATCGGGCTGAGGATCCGCACGTCGGCGGAGGCCACCGCGTACGCGATGTTGCGCTGGATGTTGGTGATCTTCTCGACCTTGACGCCCGGGCCGAGCTCGACCTCGTAGCGGGTCACGGTCGGACCACGGGTGTAGCCGGTGACGTGGGCGTCGATGCCGAACTCGTCGAGCACCTGCGTCAGACGGCCGACGACGTCGTCGGAGGCCTTCGTACGCGCCTTGTGCGGCGACCCCGGCTGGAGCACGTTGCTGCCCGGCAGGGTGTAGGTGATGTCGCCCGACAGGGCGAGCTGCTCGACGCGGGGCGGGAGCGGGGTGTGCGGCGGGGGCTCGACGACGGCGCCGGGGCTCGGTTCGTCGACGGCGGGCGGGGAGAAGATGCCGACTCCGGCGTCGGTCGACTCGGCGTCGTGCTCCAGGGCGACGTCGATCGGGTCGGGCCGGCGACGGCGCTTGGTGATCTCGCGGTCCTCGACGAGGGGGGTGTCGTACGCCGGGTCCCCGGCCTCGGGGTCGATCTCGTCGTCGAGGCGACGGCCGCGACGGCGCGGGCCCTCCTCGTCGTCCCCCTCGTCGTAGTGGCGCCCGAGCAGGCGGTCGCGCAGCTCGGCGAGCCGGACAGGGATCTGGTAGATCGGGGTGGCGGTGATGACCAGCACGCCGAAGACGGTGACCAGCACCAGGATCGGCACCACGACGAAGGGGGTGCGCAGCAGGTCGAGCAGCAGGCTGGAGACGACGAACCCGATCGCTCCGCCGGCCCCCTGCAGCTCGCTGGCGTCACCCAGGCTGGGCTGGGGGTTGCCGTTGGCGATGTGCACGAGCCCGAGGACGCCCAGCAGCACGGCCGTCCAACCGATGATCTGACGGCCCACGGGACCGTTGCGCTCGGGGTCGCGCAGCGTGCGCCACCCCAGGTAGGTGAAGGCGAGGGGCACCGCCCACGCGACCTTGCCGACGGTGCCGGCGGTCGCGGAGCGGACCAGGTCCATGGCGCCGCCCGGCGGCTGCCACCACACGGCTCCGGCGACCACGAGGGCCAGGCCGAGCATGAAGAGTCCGACGCCGTCACGCCGCAGCGCCGGATCGAGGTCACGGGCACCGTGGCCGACGCTGCGAGCCACCGCTCCCGCGCCGTGGGCCAGGCCCATCCAGGTGGCGACCAGCGCGCGCCCGAGGGCTGCGAAGGTCCGGCTCACCGGGCCGGGGCCGTTGCGGACCGCACGAGGAGCCGGTCGTCGCGCCGCCTGCGACGGGCGTGACGAACCACGTCCTGCCGCTTTGGGGGCAGGACGTGAGGCACTCTTGCCGGCTCCGCTCGAGCCAGTACTCCGTGATCGGGTGTTCGAACCCTTGCTGGAAGAGCTCGAACTCCGCGACCGCGGCGGGGAAGACGTACGGGTCGCCATGCTGCGACCCTAGTTGATCCGTCTCACCAGTCACATGAACCACAGGTGCGTGTCGCCCGCGCTCACTCCCCACCGGGCACCGCACGGAGAAGGATCTTCACGCTTGCCCTTTACGGCCCGGCAATTGTCTCCCTAGGGTGACGGCAACCACACATTCTCGGGTGGCGACGGCACAGTTGGATTCGGAAGGAAGACGACGTGAAGCTCCTCTCCCAGGGGCTTGCGCTGGTGGTGATCGGAGCGGGCCTCTCAGCCGCTCCCCTGGCCGCTGCACAAGCCCGACCCAGTACACCCACACCCCCGGGTGTGCAGTCGATGAAGTCACAGGCCGAGGGCACCACCACGGTCTCCGCCGAGCCGGCCACCGGCCGCGTCGGCTTCATTCGCGTCAAGGGCTCCGGCGACCTCCTGCCCGGCCGCTCCGCCAAGGGCGAGAGCGGTGCCGCTGCCAAGGCCACCGCGTACGTCACCCAGCACGCCGCCGCGTTCGGCGCCCGGGCCGGTGAGCTCACCCAGGCCGGCGTCCAGTCGTCGAAGACCGGGTGGACCGTGGACTTCGAGCAGTCCTACAAGGGCGTGCCGGTCTTCGGCGCCATGCTCCGGGCCCACGTCGACTCCCAGGGTGACCTCGTCTCCGTCAACGGCTACGCAGCTCCCGGGCTCGACCTCTCGGTCAACCCCCGGCTCAGCGCGGAGGCCGCGGCCGAGCGTGCGGTCGCGACCGTGCGCGAGGAGCCGCCGGGCGAGAACGGCGCGGCCGACACCACGGGCATCAAGGCCGTCGCCACCGACCTCGTCGTCTACCGCATCGGCGCCACCCGTGGCGTCGAGGGCAAGGCTACCTTGGCCTACACGGTGGAGGTCAGCAACGAGCGCAACGTGCGCGACGTCGTCTTCGTCGACGCCACCCACGGCAAGCTGCTCAACCGCTACTCCATGGTCCACGAGGCCCTCGACCGTCGCCTGTACGAGGCCGACGCGCAGCGCAACCTCACCCTCGTGTGGCAGGAGGGCGACCCCCTGCTCCCCGACCCGGCAGCCACCGTCAACCCCGACCAGGACTCGATGGTGAAGAGCTCGGGCGAGGCCTACTGGCTCTTCCGCAACGCGTTCGGCCGCGACTCCTACGACGGGGAGGGCGAGCCGATGAACATCGTCAACAACGACCCCGCGATCCAGTGCCCCAACGCCAACTGGAACGGCGTCACCACCAACTACTGCAACGGCGTCTCCTCCGACGACGTGGTCGCACACGAGTGGGGGCACGCCTACACCGAGTACACGTCCGGCCTGATCTACCAGTGGCAGTCGGGTGCGCTCAACGAGTCCTACTCCGACATCTGGGGCGAGACCCTCGACCTGGTCAACGGCCGCCTGGACGAGGACGAGGGTGACATCACCACGCCGCGCACGGTCGACCAGTGCTCCACCTCCACGCGTGGCGACATCACCATGACCATCGATGCCCCCGCATCGATCGCCGGTCCCTGCGCCGACGCCGCCCCGGCAGCATTCGGTCCCGTCTTCAGCCCGGGCGGAGTGACCGCGACCGTCGTCGTGGCCGTCGACCCCGACGAGGGCGCCGACTACACGACCACCGACGCATGCTCCCCGTTCACCAACGCGGGTGCCGTGAGCGGCAACTTCGCCTACGCCGACCGCGGCGGCTGCACCTTCGCCACCAAGGCCGCCAACGCCGAGGCCGCCGGAGCCACCGGCATCGTCGTCGGCGACAACGCGGCCGGCCGGCTGCCGCTGCAGATGTCCGGTGACGCCGACATCTACGGAGCGATGGTGCGCCAGGAGGACGGCACCAAGATCAAGTCCGCCACCGAGCCGGTGACGGTCACGATCAAGGACGCCGGCACGACGCCCAAGGAGGAGAGCCTGCGCTGGCTCGTCGGCGAGGACTCCAGCGCCTTCGGCGGCGCGATCCGCGACATGTGGAACCCCACCTGCTACGGAGACCCGGGCAAGGTGACCGACGCCGAGTACCACTGCGACACCTCCGACGCCGGTGGTGTGCACAGCAACTCGGGCGTGCCCAACCGCACCTTCACGCTGCTCACCGACGGTGGCACCTACAACGAGGTCGCCGTCTCCGGCATCGGCATCGACAAGGCCGCGGCCATCCACTGGCGGGCCCAGTCGGAGTACCTCACGCCGGTCTCCGACTTCGTCGACCACGCCGACGCCCTCGAGGCCTCGTGCGCCGACCTGGTCGGGACCACCGTCACCAAGTTGACGACGACGCCCGACGCCTCCCCGGTCGCAGCCGGGCAGGTCACGGCGGGCGACTGTGCGCAGGTCGCTGCCGCGACCGCAGCAACCGAGCTGCGTACGCCGCCGGAGCAGTGCAACTTCCAGCCGATGTTCGACCCGAACACCCCGTCACTGTGCGGCGACGGGCTGAGCACGAAGACCATCTGGAGCGAGGACTTCGAGGACGGCCTGGCTGGCTGGGCGACCTCGCAGGAGGTCGTCTACGAAGATGGCTTCGGAGCACCGTGGGAGTCGGTCTCGGACGCGCCGGGCACGAACGCCACCAAGGTGGCCTACGGTCCGGCTCCCGACCGGGGCGACTGCCAGGCAGGTGAGAACGACTTCTCCAGCCGCGACTCGATCACGAGCACCACGATCGAGCTGCCCGGAGCGGGTCACCGATTCCCGAAGCTCTCGTTCGACCACTACGTGGCGACCGAGTCGGGATACGACGGCGGCAACGTCAAGATCAGCGTCAACGGTCGCGACTTCGCCCCCATCCCGCGTGAGGCCTACCTCTTCAACGCGCCCACGACGCTGACCTCCGAGGCCACCAACACCAGCCCGTTGGCCGGGGAACCGGGCTTCACCGGCACCGACGGCGGCGAGCTGACCGGCACCTGGGGAACCTCCATCGTCGACCTGGCCGCGGCCGGGGCGAAGGCGGGCGACCTCATCAAGCTCCGCTTCGACATCGGGCGTGACGGCTGTGGCGGCCTCGACGGCTGGTACGTCGACAACGTCGAGATCAGCAGCTGCCTGGTGGCGACCGACGTGGAGGCCACCCACTCCCCCTCGCCGGTCGTCGAGGGCAAGGCCTCGAAGATCACGGTCGAGGTCTCGCGCGACGGTACGTCCGGCACGGCCCCCACGGGCCGCGTCGAGCTCACCGACGAGGACGGAGAGGTGATCGGCAACAAGGCGCTGCGCGACGGCAAGGTCACGTTCGACGTGCCGAAGAACCTGCCGGTGGGCAACCACACCTTCACCGCCTCCTACCTCGGGTCCGGGCAGTTCGCCCCGGGCACGGACGAGGTGAGGGTGACGGTCAAGGCGAAGGCCAAGGCCGGGTCCACGACCCGGGCGACGGTGAAGCCGAAGTCGCAGCGGCCGCGTCAGGACTTCAAGGTGACGGTGAACGTGAAGTCGTCCGCCGTGAAGAACGTCTCCGGCAAGGTCGTCCTCCGCGTCAAGGGCGCGAAGGTCGGCCAGGGGACGCTGCGCAACGGCAAGGTCGTCATCACCGTGCGCCGCAACTTCAAGCCCGGCACGTACACCCTGGTCGCTGCCTACCAAGGCTCGAAGGCGGTCAAGGCGAGCCGGGTCACCGTGAAGTTCACGGTGCGGAAGAGGTGATCGCCTGACCCGCTCCTGAGCCGGTCCGGGAGACCACCGGCCAAGGACAGCCCCCAAGGAAAACAGCGGAACCCCGCCGACGTGCGCGTCGGCGGGGTTCCCTGCGTCATGGCCACCTGCGTCGTGCACCTGCGTGGCTCCTACAGCTCGTTGAGCCAGGGCGCCACGACCAGCGCGGTCGGGGCCACCAGCAGGGCCCAGGAGACGGCCAGCAGGCAGAACACCTGCAACGGTCGCGGCTTGAGGTCGCCCAGCACCCGGACCCGCTCGACGAGGTCCACGGTGCCCACGCCCATGGCCCCCTCCGGCGCGCGTCCGCTGGCCATCGCCAGGAGCGCGTGGGCGAGGTCCTTCGGACTCCCCACCCTGAGGGCGGCGCGGTCAGCCAGAATCTCCACCAGGAGCCGGACCTCGCGCAGCGCAGCGCTCGAGGAGACCCAGGCCGGGAACGCCCGGTGCAGCACCGTGAACGCCTCGAGCACGAGGTCGTGGCGAGCCTTGAGGTGCGCCTTCTCGTGGGCGAAGACGGCGTCGAGCTGACGTTTCTCCAGCCGCTGCAACGCAGCGCCCGAGACGACGACGCGGGGGTTGCCCACGCCCGGGACGCAGTACGCCACCGGAACGTCGTGGTCCAGCACGCGTACCCGCCCGTGGCTGCCCAGACGGTCCGCGACCAGGTCGAGCTGCTCGCGGTGGCGTCGACGGGTCGCCCGCAGGGACGTGCCCACGCGGTGGCCCGAGATCAGCAGGCGAATGACCACCGAGACGGTCAGCAGTCCGGCCAGCACGGCAGCGGTCGACCCCCAGGGCGCGTGGTCCTTGTTCCACGTGGAGTCGGTGATCAGCGACAACCCCGCTCCGACCGCGGAGAGCACGGCGGCGAGCGCGACGGCCTGCCACAGCACCATCGAGGCAAAGGGGGTGTGGTGCAGCCACTTCCAGCGCGCGAGAAGGGCAGGGACGGGACCAGCCAGGAGGACGGCGATCACTCCCAGGACAAAAGGAGTCATCGACCGGCGTTCAGTCGGCGTCCAGGGCGGCGAGCGCCCGACGCAGCGCGGCCAGGTCCTCGGCGGAGGCCTCCTCCACGAAGGCGACCAGCGCCGGCTCGCGGTCGCCGGAGCCGAGGTCGGAGAGAGTGCCACGCATCAGGTCGGCGGTCATCGCCGCCCGCGTGGTGCGCGCCGCGTACCGGTAGGCACGACCGTCCTTGTGCTGGATGGTCATCCCCTTGCGGGCGAGGCGGTCCATCACGGTCATCACGGTCGTGTAGGCGACGTCGCGCCCCTGCGACAGAGTGGCGTGGACCTGACGAACGGTCACCTCGTGGCCCTCCTCGAGGTCCCACAACACGTCCATCACCGCACGTTCGAGGTCGCCCAGCGATGCCTTGCCAGTGCTGCGCGAAGTGAGTCGTCGGCCTTCGGATGGGGCTTCTCTCTTCGTGGTCACCCCCCAAGTGTACCTACGTGTCAACCCGTACTACGCTCGGTAGTAATTCGTACTACTACTCGTAGTAGACGGGTGGACGGACCGAGGTTCCGGCCGGCCACCCGACCCACACTCACGCTGGAGGAACCGTGGAAGTCCTGGACATCGCCAGATGGCAGTTCGGCATCATCACCGTCTACCACTTCCTGTTCGTGCCGCTCACCATCGGCCTGACCATGCTCATCGCGGTCATGGAGACGATCTGGGTGCGCACGCGCAAGGAGGAGTACCTGCGCCTGGTCAAGTTCTTCGGGAAGCTCTTCCTGATCAACTTCGCCCTCGGTCTCGTGACCGGCATCGTGCAGGAGTTCCAGTTCGGCATGAACTGGTCGGACTACTCCCGCTTCGTCGGTGACGTCTTCGGCGCTCCCCTGGCGGTGGAGGGACTGCTCGCCTTCTTCCTCGAGTCGACCTTCCTCGGCCTGTGGATCTTCGGCTGGGACAAGCTCCCCCGCGCCCTGCACGCCGCCTGCATGTGGCTCGTCCACCTCGGCACGCTCGCGTCGGCCTGGTTCATCCTCGCCGCCAACAGCTGGATGCAGCACCCGGTCGGTCACACGTACAACCCCGAGACGGGTCGCGCCGAGCTGGTCGACTTCGCCGCGGTGATGTTCAACAAGGTCCAGCTGGTCACGTTCCCGCACGTCGTGCTCGCGGCGTACATGACCGCCGGTGCCTTCATGGTCGGCGTGGCCGCCTACCTCTACGTCTCGAAGCGCCACGAGCACGACAAGTCGCTCTACCACAAGGCGATCCGCATCGGCGCCGTCGCCGCCCTCGTCGGCGGCATGGGCGTCGCGGTCTCGGGTGACATCCAGGGCAAGATCATGACCGACGTCCAGCCCATGAAGATGGCAGCCGCGGAGGGTCTGTACGAGACCACGACGACCGCACCCTTCTCGGTGCTCACGGTGGGCAGCCTGGACGGCTCCGAGGCACTCGGCCTGATCGAGATCCACGGGCTCACCTCGTTCCTCGCCACCGGCTCCTTCAACGGCACGGTGGAGGGCATCAACCCCCTGCGCGAGCGCTACATCGAGGAGTACGGCCAGGACCCGGGCGCCGCCTACTACAGCTCGACCGGCTACGTCCCGGTCATCCCGATCACCTACTGGTCGTTCCGCTTCATGATGGGTCTGGGCATCTGGGTCGCCATGGGTGCGGCCATCCTGCTCTGGGCCACGCGCAAGGGTCGTACGCCGGTGGGTCGCCGCTGGCCCGCGATCCTCGGCCTCTCGTTGCCCATCACGGCCGTCGCGGCCAACTCGTTCGGCTGGATCTTCACCGAGATGGGCCGCCAGCCCTGGGCCGTCTACGGGCTGATGACCACCGAGAACGCCGTCTCGCCGGGCGTGAGCGTCTTCGAGGCCGCCACCTCGCTGATCGTGCTCACCCTGCTCTACGCGGTGCTCGCGGTCGTGGAGGTCGCGCTCCTCGTGAAGTACGTCAAGATCGGCGCGGAGCCCTTCGCCGAACCACCGGACGTCCCCCTGGGCGGCAACGACGACGACCGCCCCATGGCGTTCGCGTACTGAGAGGAGAAGAACCATGGAACTCACCACAGTCTGGTTCGCGCTCATCGCGATCCTCTGGATCGGCTACTTCACGCTCGAGGGCTTCGACTTCGGTGTCGGCATGCTGCTGCCGAAGCTGGCGAGGAACGAGAAGGAACGCCGTGTCATGTACAACACCGTCGGCCCGGTCTGGGACGGCAACGAGGTGTGGGTGCTGGTCGCGGGCGGTGCCACCTTCGCCGCCTTCCCCGAGTGGTACGCCACGCTCTTCAGCGGCTTCTACCTGCCACTGCTCCTCATCCTGGTCGCGCTGATCGTCCGCAACCTCGCCTTCGAGTACCGGCACAAGCGTGACGACGACAGGTGGCGCAAGCGGTGGGACTGGGCGCTCATCCTCGGCTCCTGGACACCTGCGGTGCTGTGGGGCGTGGCCTTCGCCAACATCGTGGCCGGCGTGCCGATCGACGCCGAGAAGGAGTTCACCGGAACCCTCTTCACCCTGCTCAACCCCCTGGGCCTGCTGGGTGGACTGGTGACGGCCAGCCTCTTCGCCACCCATGGCGCGATCTTCGTCGCCCTGAAGACCGACGGCGAGATCCGTCACCGGGCCCGTGACATGGCCGCCAAGCTGGGCGTGCTGGCCGCGGTCCTGGCAGTCGTCTTCATGGTCTGGATCCAGATGAAGACCGGGAGCCTCGCCTCCGCCGTCGCCTTCGTGCTGGCCGCGCTGGCCCTGGTCGCTGGTCTCGTCGCCAACCTGAGGGGCCGCGAGGGCTGGGCCTTCATCGGCACCTTCACCACGATCGCGCTGGCAGTCGGGGGCCTCTTCCTGGCCCTCTTCCCCGACGTGATGCCGTCGACGACGGACGCTGCCTTCTCGCTCACCACCACCAACGCGGCGGCCACGGCCTACACGCTGAAGGTGATGACGTGGGTGGCGGTGATCTTCACGCCGATCGTGCTGATGTACCAGGCGTGGACCTACTGGATCTTCCGCAAGCGCATCACCGTGGCGCACATCCCCGACCCCGAGGACTTCACGAGCCTCGCCCCTGCCGAGACCTTGGAGAAGTGACCTGAGATGAAGCCCTTCGACCCTGCGCTCGTCCCGCACCTCCTGCCAGCCCGCCGCCCCTTGGTGGTCGGTCTGGTGGCCGGGACGGCGCAGGGTCTGCTGGCCGTCGCCCAGGCCTGGGCGGTCGGTGTGCTGATCGTCCGGCTCGTCACCGAGCCGACCGGCGACGGCTGGCACTCCCCCGCCCTGTGGCTGGGGGCCGTCGTCGTGGCGCGTGCGCTCGCGACGTACGTCGTGGACGTCACGGGGGCCCGCGCCTCGGCGATCGTCTCGACGACCCTGCGCCGGCGCCTGCTGGCCTCGGCCTCCCGCCTCCAGGCCGTCGAGCTGTCGCAGCAGCGCACGGGCGAGATGACCGCCCTGGCCACCCGCGGAATGGCCTCGGTCGAGCCGTACCTCACCCGGTACCTGCCTTCACTCGTCCTGGCTGCCGTGCTGCCGGCCGCCACGGTGGCCACCATCTTCTGGCTCGACTGGTTCTCGGGCCTGATCGTCGTGCTGACCCTTCCGCTCGTGCCGATCTTCGCGATCCTGATCGGGCTCAACACCAAGGACCGCGCCGAGCGGCAGTGGCGCGAGATGGCGACGCTCTCGGGCCACTTCCTCGACGTCGTACGCGGTCTGCCCACCCTGGTCGCGCACCGCCGGGCCACCGCCCAGTCGCGCACCATCCGTGCCGTCACCGACCGCTATCGCCGCGCGACGCTGGAAACCCTCAAGATCGCCTTCGTCTCCTCGGCCGCGCTGGAGTTCATCGCGACCATCTCGGTCGCCCTCGTCGCCGTCGTCGTGGGCCTGCGCCTGGCCGCTGGCGGCCTCGACTTCGAGACCGCCCTGATCGTGCTCCTGCTGGCCCCCGAGGCCTACTGGCCGTGGCGCCGGGTGGGTGCGGAGTTCCACGCCGCGGCCGAGGGCACGGCCACCTTCGAGGCCGCGTCGGCACTGCTCGACGACGGCGCGACCACGCCCGACGACACGGCCACCCCGCTCGCCCTCGGCCAGGGTCTGCGCGTCGAGGGACTCAGCTTCGTCTACCCCGGTCGCCAGGACCCTGCGTTGGCGCCGCTCACCGTCGACCTCGGTCAGCGCGGCCTTGTCGCGGTGACCGGGCCCTCGGGTGGCGGCAAGTCGACCCTCCTGGCGCTCCTGCTCGGCGAGCTCACCCCGACCACCGGCGTCGTCACCGTCGACGGGACCCCGCTCACCGCCGACCGCCTCGCCGCCAGGCGTGCCACGGTCGCCACGGCCCCGCAGCGGCCGTGGCTGACCGCCGGATCCATCGCCGAGAACCTGCGGCTCGGACGACCCGACGCCGGCCCGGAGCAGCTCTGGCAGGCGCTCGAGGCGGTCGACCTGCACACGGTCGTCGCTGCCCTGCCCCAGGGCCTCGACACCCCGCTGGGTGAGGACGGAGCCGGGCTGTCCGCCGGCCAGCGAGCCCGCCTGGGCCTGGCCCGCGTCGTCCTGGCCGCCCGTCCGGTCGTCCTCCTCGACGAGCCGAGCGCCCACCTCGACAGCGAGTCGGAGGCGATCCTGCTCGACACGCTGCGCCGCCTCGCCCAGGACGCCCTCGTGGTCGTCGTCGCCCACCGCGACACGGTGGTCGCGAGCGCCGACCGGGTGGTCGCGGTGATCCCGCCGGCCCGCCACCCGGCCCCCGCCGACACCGACCTGACCGATCTCGCAACCGCGGCCTCGCAGGCCGCACGCCCGGTGCCGGTTGTCGAGCTGGACGACGAGCCAGCTCGCTGGGGCGTGCGCACCGGGACCCTGCTGGGCGCCCTCTCGGTCACCTCCGGTGTCGCCCTGACCGCGACCGCCGCATGGCTGATCACCCGCGCCTCCGAACACCCGCCGGTGATGTACCTCATCGTCGCGATCGTCGGCGTCCGCACCTTCGGCCTGGCCCGGCCGGTGCTGCGCTACGTCGAGCGCCTGGTCTCCCACGACGCCGCCTTCCGCATGCTGGCCGAGCGTCGTGCCCAGGTGTACGACGCCCTGGTGCCGCTGGTGCCCGGCCGGCTCGGGGTGCGCCGCGGCGACCTCCTCACCAGCGTCGTCGACGACGTCGACGCCCTGGTCGACGAGCAGCTGCGGGTGCGTCAGCCCCGCGCCACGGCCTTGCTCGTCGCCGGTGTCGCGCTGCTGTTCACCGTCCTGCTCCACCCCCTCGGCGCGGCCGTCATCGCCGGACTCTGCCTCGTCGGGCTGGCGGCGCACCTGGTCACGTGGGCCGGTGTCCGCTCCGCCGAGTCCGACTTCGTCTCGGCCCGTGCCGCCGTCTCGACCCAGGTCGAGACCTACCTGCACAGCCTGCGCCAGTGGGTCCTGTGGCAGGCCGACGGCCGCGTCCTCGACGACGTCGACGCCGCCTCGAACCGTCTCGGGCGTGCCGCGACCCGCTCGACCCGTGCCAGCGCAGCCGGACACGCCCTGGTCATCCTGGCCTGCGGCCTGGGGCTGGTGCTGATGGCGCGGGTGATGGCCGCGCCGCTGGCCGAGGGCGCCATCTCGCCCGCCATGACGGCGTTGCTGGTGATGCTGCCCCTGGCTCTGGTCGACGTCTTCGGACCGCTGGTCGACGCCGCCCCGGTGGCGGTGCGCACCCGCGCAGCCCGTGAGCGCCTCGACGCCCTGACGAGCATGAGCCCCGCCGTCACGGTCGCCGAGGACGCGTCCACCACTCCCCTGTCGGCCCACCCGTCCGGTCAGCTCGAGCACGTGTCGCTGGGCTGGGGTGACACCCCCGCGGTGACCGACCTCGACCTGTCGCTGCCCGCCGGCGCCAGGGTCGGCCTCGTCGGTCCCAGCGGATGCGGCAAGTCCACCGTCGCCGCCGGCCTGCTGCGCTTCCTCGACCCGAGCGCCGGACGCCTCACCTGGGACGGCACGGACGCGCGCGCCCTGCACCCGGACACGATCCGCGAGCGCGTCGGCCTCGTCGACGACGACCCGTACGTCTTCGCCTCGACCGTGCTCGAGAACGTACGCCTGGCGAAGCCCGGGGCCGACGACGCGGCCGTGCTGGACGCCTTGTCGCGCGCCCACCTGGGCCCGTGGGTGGCCTCGTTGCCGCACGGCGCAGGGACCATGGTCGGCGAGGGTCACGCCCACGTGTCGGGCGGCGAGCGCGCACGGCTCGCGATGGCCCGCGCACTGCTGGCCGACCAGCCGGTGCTGGTGCTGGACGAGCCGACGGCCCACCTCGACTCGGAGACGGCGCGCGCAGTCTCCGACGAGCTGCTCGCCGATGCCGGACGTACGGTCGTGTGGATCACCCACGGGACCATCGGACTGGACGAGATGGACCACGTCGTGAGTCTCGAGCACGTGGAGGCTCCCGCCGACCTCGTCGCCCACCGCGCGGGCTGAGGCTGCCGACCAGCCCTGTCGCTGCCGAACGGGTCAACCCCGCAACGACGACGCCGGCCCCGGACACCTGGGTGTCCGGGGCCGGCGTTCGTGCAGGCGGCTCAGGCCTCGATGACGACGGGCACGATCATGGGACGGCGGCGGTGGGCCTTGTTGACCCAGCGGCCGACCACACGGCGTACGACCTGCTGCAGCTGGTAGGTGTCGTCGACGCCCTCGGACATGGCGGTCTCGATCGCCCGGACGATCTGGGGCTTCACGGAGTCGAACGTCGAGTCGTCCTCGGCGAAGCCGCGGGCGTGCATCTCCGGGCCGCTGGAGACCTTGCCGGTCACCGAGTCGACCACCGTGATGATCGAGATGAAGCCCTCCTCGGCGAGGATGCGCCGGTCCTTGAGGGAGCTCTCGGTCAGGTCACCGCCGATCGTGGTGCCGTCGACGAAGACGTATCCGCAGTCGACCTTGCCGACGATGCGGGCGCGACCGTCCTCGAGGTCGACGACGACGCCGTCCTCCGCGATCACGATGTGGTCGTCGGGCACGCCGGTGTCGCGGGCCAGGTCGGCGTTGGCCAGCATGTGGCGGATCTCGCCGTGCACCGGCATCACGTTGCGCGGCTTGACGATGTTGTAGCAGTAGAGCAGCTCACCGGCGCTCGCGTGCCCGGAGACGTGCACCAGGGCGTTGCCCTTGTGGACCACGTTGGCGCCGAGCTTCGAGAGTCCGTTGATGACCCGGTAGATCGCGTTCTCGTTGCCCGGGATCATCGACGAGGCGAGGATGACGGTGTCGCCCTCCTCGAGATGCACGAACGAGTGGCTGCGCTGGGCAATGCGGCTCAGCGCGGAGAGCGGCTCACCCTGCGAACCGGTCGAGATCAGGACCTGGCGCTCGGGCGGGAGCTTGGCCAGCTCCTTGGCGTCGACCAGGACGTCCGGCGGGACCGTGAGGTAGCCGAGGTCCTTGGCGATCTGCATGTTGCGGACCATCGAGCGACCGACGTAGGCGACCTTGCGGTTGTGGGCCACGGCCGCGTCGAGCGCCTGCTGGACCCGGTGCACGTGCGAGGCGAAGCAGGCCACGATGATGCGCTGCTTGGACTTGTAGAACGCCCGGTCCAGGACCGGACCGATGTTCTTCTCGTGCGTGGTGAAGCCCGGGACCTCGGCGTTGGTGGAGTCGGTGAGGAAGAGGTCCACGCCCTCCTCGCCCAGGCGGGCGAAGGCGCGCAGGTCGGTGATCCGGCCGTCCAGCGGCAGCTGGTCCATCTTGAAGTCGCCGGTGTGCAGGACCATGCCGGCGCCGGTGCGGATGGCCACGGCCAGCGCGTCCGGGATGGAGTGGTTGACGGCGACGAACTCGAGGTCGAAGGGGCCGAAGGCGATGCGCTCGCCCTCGCGCACCACGTGGTGCACGGTCTCCTTGAGCCGGTGCTCGCGCAGCTTCGCGCCGAGCAGCGCCAGCGTCAGCTCGGAGCCGACCAGTGGGATGTCCTGGCGCTCACGCAGGAGGTAGGGCGTGGCCCCGATGTGGTCCTCGTGGCCGTGGGTGAGGACCAGCGCCTCGACGTCGTCGAGGCGGTCCCGGATGGCGTCGAAGTCCGGCAGGATCAGGTCGACGCCGGGGTGGTGCTCCTCGGGGAAGAGCACGCCGCAGTCGACGATGAGCAGGCGCCCGTCGTACTCGAAGACGGTCATGTTGCGGCCGACCTCGCCGAGGCCGCCGAGGGCGATGACGCGCAGGGCTCCCTTGGCGAGTGGCGGGGCAGCGTCGAGTTCAGGGTGGGGATGCGACATGCAGTTCCTCAGATCAGGCCTGCGGCGGTGAGTCCTTCGCGCAGGGCTTCGTATTCGTCGTCGTCCAGCGCCACGAGCGGGCCCCGGACGTTGCGGTTGTCGAGGACGCCTGCGAGCTGCAGGGCGCCCTTCGCGGTGGTGGCGCCGTAGTTGGCAACGCCCATGACGGCGTCGAAGGCCGGCGTCAGGCCTCGGAAGATGTCGAGGGCGCCGGCGTGGTCGCCGTCCAGGAAGGTGTCGATCATGGTCGCCAGCTGGCGCCCGGCGACGTGGCCGGCGACCGAGACGAGTCCGCACCCGCCGTGGGCCAGGAAGCTCAGCGTGGCGACGTCGTCGCCGGAGTAGACGGCGTAGCCCATGTCGGAGAGACGGGAGGCGCGGACCATGTCGCCGGCGGCGTCCTTGACGGAGATGACCTTGTCGGACTCGAAGGCCCGCTCGTAGGTCTCCATCGAGATGGTGATGCCGGTGCGCCCCGGCACGTCGTAGAGCATGACGGGCAGGTCGGTGGCGTCGGTGACGGTGGTGAAGTGGTGGAGCACGCCACGCTGCGACGGCTTGTTGTAGTACGGCGCGACCAGCAGGATGCCGTCGACACCGATCTTCGCGGCGTTGCGCGCGAGCTCGACCGAGTGCTGCGTGGCGTTGGTGCCCACGCCCGCGATCACGGTGGCACGGTCGCCGACCGCGTCCTTCACCGCGCGCAGGATCTCCGCGTCCTCCTCCACCGTCGTGGTCGGCGACTCGCCGGTGGTGCCGGAGACCACGACGCCCTCGTTGCCGTGCTCGACGAGGTGGGCGGCGATCTTCGCCGTCCCGTCGAGATCCACCGAGCCGTCGTCCTTGAACGCGGTGGCCATGGCGGTCAGCAGACGTCCGAAGGGGGCAATCGGTGCGGAGCTCATGGGTGCAAGGTTATCCCGGCGCGGACGCGAGTCCGCGACAGGTGAACGCGTGTGGGCAGGTCGACCCCCGGGGCCGGGCTCACCGCACCTGCGGCATGACGCGTTCGGCGACCAGGGCGAGGTGGTCCAGGTCGGCGAGGTCGAGCACCTGGAGGTAGAGGCGCTCGCTGCCGAGGGCGGCGAAGCGCTCGATCTTCGCGACGACCTCGTCGGGGGTTCCGGCCAGGCCGTTGACCCGCAGCTCGTCGACCTCACGACCGATCGAGGCCGCTCGACGGGCGAGCTCCGCCTCGTCCTCGCCGACGCAGAGGACCAGGGCGTTGGACCAGGTCATCGTCGAGGGGTCGCGGTCGATCGCCTCGCAGGCACGGGCGACCCGGTCGAACTGCTCCTTGGTCTCCTCCTCGTCGACGAAGGGGAGGTTGAACTCGTCGGCGAAGCGCGCGGCCAGTGCCGGCGTACGGCGCTTGCCGCGGCCGCCGATCAGCACGGGCGGCTTCGCCTGGGTCGGCTTGGGCAGGGCCGGCGAGTCGGTGAGCGTGTAGTGCTCCCCCGCGAACGAGTAGCTCGCACCGGTCGACGTGCCCCACAGGCCCGTGACGATCTCGAGCTGCTCGGCGTAGCGGTCGAACCGCTCACGGGTGTCGGGGAACGGGATGCCGTACGCCGTGTGCTCGGCCTCGAACCAGCCGGCTCCGAGCCCCAGCTCGACGCGCCCACCGCTCATCTGGTCGACCTGCGCGACCTGGATGGCCAGCACGCCGGGGTGCCGGAAGGTCGCCGAGGTCATCAGCGTCCCGAGCCGGATGGTGCTGGTGTCACGTGCGAGTCCGGCCAGCGTGGTCCAGGCGTCGGTCGGACCGGGGAGCCCGTCGCCGCCCATGGTCAGGTAGTGGTCGGAGCGGAAGAACGCCCCGAATCCGAGCCGTTCGGCCTCCTGGGCGACCACCCGGAGGTCGTCGTAGGTGGCGCCCTGCTGGGGTTCGGTGAAGATGCGCAGTTCCATGGCTCTCACCTTGCCACGCCGAGCCGGGAGGGGCCACGCCGGCCTGAGCACAGCCACGGCCGTTGGCACTCTCAGGCCTCCCGCCTAGGCTTGGACGGTGACGCTCTCCCTCCAGCACCACTTCGTCGACGCCCTCCCCGAGCTGGCGACGCCCACGCAGGCACATCCCTTCGCCGAGCCGCGCCTCGCCGTGCTCAACGAGCCCCTCGCGGCCGAGCTCGGGCTCGACGTCGACTGGCTGCGTACGCCCGAGGGCACCCGCTTCCTCGTCGGGCAGGGGCTTCCCGACGACGCGCGCCCCGTGGCGCAGGCCTACGCCGGGCACCAGTTCGGCGGCTACTCGCCCCGTCTGGGTGACGGCCGCGCCCTGCTGCTCGGAGAGATCGAGACCCCCGAGGGGCTGCGCGACCTCGCCCTCAAGGGGTCGGGCCCGACCACGTACGCCCGCGGGGGCGACGGCTTCGCCGCCCTCGGGCCGATGCTGCGCGAGTTCCTCGTCAGCGAGTCGATGCACGCGATGGGGATCCCCACCACCCGCTCCCTGGCCGTGGTGACCACGGGCGAGTCGGTGCTGCGCGAGGAGGGCGCGCTGCCGGGCGCCGTGCTCGTGCGCGTGGCCGCCAGCCACCTGCGCGTCGGCACCTTCCAGTACGCCCGTGCGAGCAACCAGATGCGGGTGCTCGTCAAGCTCGCCCGCTACGCCCTCGAGCGCCACCACCCCGAGGACCTGCAGGCCGACAACCCGCCCCTGGCGCTCTTCGACCACGTCGTGGCCGACCAGGCCCGCCTGGTGGCCCAGTGGCTCACCGTCGGCTTCGTGCACGGGGTGATGAACACCGACAACGTGTCGATCGCCGGCGAGACCATCGACTACGGTCCCTGCGCCTTCCTGGACGCCTACAGCCCCGGCGCCGTCTTCAGCTCCATCGACACCGGCGGGCGCTACGCCTACGGCAACCAGCCGACGGTGACCCAGTGGAACCTCGCCCGCTTCGCCGAGGCGCTGCTGCCCATCATCACCGACGAGGAGGCGGAGGCGGTCGAGGCCGCGACCGCCGTGCTCAACACCTTCCCAGCCCGCTTCAACGACGCCTGGATGGCGACGATGGCCGCCAAGCTGGGTCTCGCCCCGGAGACCGAAGGGCTCGTCGACCTCGTCACCGAGCTCCACGGCTACCTGGAGGCCAGCGGCGTCGACTTCACGACGTTCTTCCGCGACCTCGCATCGGCGGCCCGCGGCGACCGCGAGCCTGTTCGTGGCGCCACCCTCGAGCTGGAGCGCCTCGACGCATGGCTGGAGAAGTGGCTGGCCCACTCCCCCGACGCCTCAGCCATGGACCGGGTCAACCCCGTGCACATCCCGCGCAACCACCTCGTCGAGGAGGCCCTGACTGCCGCGTCGGCGGGCGACCTCGCACCGTTCGAGGCCCTGCTCGCGGCCGTACGCCAGCCCTACGACCCGATCCCGGGCGAGGAGCGCTTCACCCAGCCGGCGCCGGCGGAGTTCGCGGCCACCTTCCAGACGTTCTGCGGGACCTGAGTCGAGCGGGACGGCTCAGCCGTCCACTCGGTGGCGCTCGCGCAGCAACGGCATCACGTTGAACTCGAGCATCGGGGCGAGGTCGTCGTAGGTGCCGTCGAGGGCGGTCCAGCGCAGCTCGGCGATCTCGCCAGCCAGCACGGGATCCCCCGGCAGCTCAGCGGCGTAGACGGTGGAGTGCAGCTGGTGCCCGGGCTCGTTGGCCGCCTCGGAGGTGAACTCACCGAGGAGCTCGAGGTCGGTGATCGCCAGCGAGACCTCCTCGGCGGTCTCCCGCACTGCGCAGTCGAGGGCGCTCTCGCCGGGCTCCGGCTTGCCGCCGACGAGCATGAAGCGACTGGTGCCCTGCTTGCGGACGGTGAGGACGGCGCCGTCGCGCACGAGCGCGACGGCCGAGACGACGATCTGGGGAGCCACGGCTCCAGTCTGCCGGGTCGGTTCAGGCCTCGGCCCAGCGGCCGTCAGCCCAGCGGTCAGCCCAGCGCCCGGCGTACGTGCTCCAGCACCTCGGCGTCGGTGAGCCCGAGGTGGCGCGCCTGGGCGACGTACGCCGCGGCCGCCGCTCGCGCCGCCTGCTCCGTGCCGTACCCCAGGACCACGGTCCCCGCCCGTCCGCGGGTGGCGACGACACCCGCCGCCTCGAGCTCCTTGTAGGCCCTGGCGACCGTGTTGACCGCGAGCCCCAGGGCGGCTGCGAGCGTGCGCACGGGCGGGAGCTTGTCGCCGGGGACGAGCGCACCCGTGACCACGGCACCGGCCACCTGGCGGCGCACCTGCTCGAAGGGCGGGTCGGCAGCCAGCGGGTCGATGACGACCTCGAAGGGCAACGTCATCGCCGCGTCCACCACACCCAGGACAACGGCGGGTCGAGGTCGGGACGGGAGATGCGCCGCACCTCGGTCCACTCGGCGGGGTCGAACTCCGGGTAGAAGGCGTCGCCGGAGACGTCGATGTCGACCTCGGTGAGGATCTGCTGGTCGGCGACGGGCAGCGCGGCCTCGTAGACCTGGGCGCCGCCGGCCACGAAGACCTCGTCGTCGCCCGCCAGGTCGAGGGCCTCCTCCAGCGAGTGGGCCACCGTGACGCCCTCGTCGCGCCAGTCGCGGTCCCGGGTCATCACGATGGTCCGGCGCCCGGGGAGCGGGCGCCCGATCGACTCGTGCGTGACCCGGCCCATCACCAGCGTGTGGCCCAGCGTCGTGGCCTTGAAGTGCCCGAAGTCCTCGCGGCTGTGCCACGGGATGTCCGGGCCGTCGCCGATCACGCGACCGTGCGCGTACGCAGCGATCAGGGTGACGTGCGGGGTCGCCGCGTCCGACGAGCCGGTCATACGGCGATCGGCGCCTTGATCAGCGGGTGCGGGTCGTAGCCCACGACGTCGATGTCCTCGAGGTCGAACGCGTCGATCTCGGTGACGGCCGGGTTGAGCTGGAGCGCAGGCAGGGCCCGCGGCTCACGGGTGAGCTGCAGACGGGCCTGCTCGACGTGGTTGGAGTAGAGGTGGGCGTCGCCGAAGGTGTGCACGAAGTCCCCCACCCGCAGACCGGTCACCTGGGCGACCATGTGGGTGAGCAACGCGTAGGAGGCGATGTTGAAGGGCACCCCGAGGAAGACGTCGGCGGAGCGCTGGTAGAGCTGGCAGGACAGCTTGGCGGGGCCACCGTCGTCGGCCGGCTGCACGTAGAACTGGAAGAGCGTGTGGCAGGGCGGGAGCGCCATGTCGTCGACGTCGGCCACGTTCCACGCCGAGACGATGTGGCGCCGCGAGTCGGGGTTGGTGCGGATGCCCTCGATGAGCTTGGCGACCTGGTCGACGTGTCGTCCGTCAGGGGTGGGCCAGGAGCGCCACTGGTAGCCGTAGACCGGCCCGAGGTCACCGTTCTCGTCGGCCCACTCGTCCCAGATCGAGATGCCACGCTCCTGGAGCCACTTCACGTTGGTGTCACCGCGCAGGAACCACAGCAGCTCACCGAAGACGCTGCGCGTGTGCACCTTCTTCGTCGTCACCAGCGGGAAGCCCTCGGAGAGGTCGAACCGCATCTGGTGCCCGAAGATCGACCGCGTGCCGGTGCCGGTGCGGTCCGACTTGTCCGTGCCCTCGTCGAGGATGCGTTGCAGCAGGTCGAGGTAGGCGCGCATGCGCGTCACCCTATCGGCTGACGCACGTCCGGGGCTGCTCCCGGGCGCCTTCTCAGTCGGCGAACGCGACGGTGCCGCGCACCGACGTGCGGGTGGCGCCACCGACCCAGTACTCACCGTCGCGGCGCTCGACGTGGACCCGTCCGGTGCGCCCGAGCACGGTGCCCTGACGGGCGACGTACGTCTGCGGCAGCACCCCGGCCCCCACGAGCCACTGGGCCAAGCCGGCGTTGAGGGAGCCGGTGACCGGGTCCTCGGTCGTCCCGAAGAGGGCGCGCACCTCCACCGCACACTCCCCACCCGGGGCGTGGAGTCCGGCGAGCCCGACCGCGAGCCCCTCCAGGGCTGCCACGTCGGGACGCACCCCGAGCACGGCGTCGGCGTCGCGCATCAGCACCCCGATCCAGCCGGGGCCGTTGTCGATCCACTGCAGGTCCTCGACCTCGCGGGCGCCCACCCGGAGGGCGGTCAGTACGCGCTCCTTGACGTCCGCCTCGACCTCGCCGCTGCGCAGGAGCGGCGGCGCGGCGAACGCCAGCACGTCGCGGCGACGTACGGTCACCAGCCCGACGCCGCACTCCTGCATCACGTCGTCACCCGAGGGCACTCCCCCGGCCTCGAGCCAGGCGTGCGCGGAGCCGAGCGTGGGGTGGCCGGCGAAGGGCAGCTCGCCCTCGATCGTGAAGATCCGGAGGCGGTAGTCGGCGCCCGGGGCGCGCGGGGCGAGCAGGAAGGTGGTCTCGCTCAGGTTGGTCCACCGGGCGAACGCGGCCATCTGCGCGTCGTCGAGGTCGTCGGCCCCGTGCACGACCGCGACCGGGTTGCCGCCCCACGGGTCGGGCGAGAAGACGTCGACCTGCGAGAAGGAGTGCACGTCAACCGCCGAGGGTCTGCAGGGCGTCACCGTCGACGCGGTAGGTCGTCCACTCGTCCTGGGCGACGGCGCCGAGCGACTCGTAGAAGGCGATCGAGGGGGCGTTCCAGTCCAGGACCCACCACTCCAGGCGCGAGAACCCGCGCTCCACGCAGACCTGGGCGAGCCGTTGGAGCAGCGCCTTGCCCAGACCGGTGCCGCGGTGCTCAGGCAGGACGAAGAGGTCCTCGAGCCAGATGCCGTTCTTGCCGGTCCACGTGGAGAAGCTGAGGAACCAGACGGCGAGGCCGACGACCTCACCACCGACCTCGGCCACGTGGCAGTACGTCGTGGGCGACGGGTCGTCGAAGAGCACCCGGCGGAAGTCGTCCTCCGTCGCCTCGACGGCATCCGGCTCGCGCTCGTAGTCGGCGAGGGCGTGCACCAGGGACAGGATGGCGGGAAGGTCCGCCTCGACGGCAGGGCGGACCCGCGGGTCAGACGTGGTCATCGGGCTCAGGCGTGCAGGGACATCGGTCCGTAGACCTTGCGGTCTCCCTCGAAGAGCGTGACCGAGTCGACGCCCTCGGCAGCCAGGTCGGCGAAGACCTCCCCAACCCACGCCTCGGCCTCCGCCTGGTCGACGAAGGTGCTCCCGGCGAAGTCGGCCGACACCTCCACCGGTGTGCCGGAGGCGTCCTCGAACGTCCAGTACCACGCGTTGTCAGCCATGCTTCAGCCCTCCCGGACAGACGTGTCGACGAACGGCGGCTTGACCACCGTGAAGATCTCGCGGCGCCCTCGGACGTCGACGCCGACCTCGGCGCCGACCTCGATCGACGTGGGCAGCAGCGCCAGGCCGATGCCCTTGCGCAGGGTCGGGCTGAAGGTCCCCGAGGTCACGTCACCCAGCGGCACGTGCTCGGTGAGGGTCACCGACATGCCGGGGCGCGGGATGCCGCGTCCCGTGGCGAGCAGGCCGCGCAGCACGCGGGGAGCGCCCTCCGCCTTCTGCTCCGTGAGGACGTTCTTGCCCCAGAACCTCTCCTTCGACCAGCCGACCGCCCACCCGATGCCGCCCTCGAGCGGCGTCGTCTCGATCGTGATGTCCTGCCCGTGGAGCGGGTAGCCCATCTCGGTGCGCAGGGTGTCGCGCGCGCCCAGTCCACAGGGCACCAAGCCGTGCTCGACGCCCGCCTCGAGCAGGGCGTCCCACAGGGCCAGCGCCTGGTCGTTGCGCACGATCAGCTCGTAGCCGCGCTCCCCGGTGTAACCGGTGCGGCACACGACGACCAAGGCGTCCGCGGGCTCAGCCGCGATGCCGGCGTCAGCACCCCACTCCGCCTCGACGAACGACATGTAGCCGTGGCCCGCCGGGAGGCCGACGGCGGCGAGCACCTCGTCGGACTTCGGCCCCTGGACAGCCAGGACCGCGTAGTCGTCGTGGTGGTCAGTGAGCTTGACGCCCTCGGGCAGCTCGGCGGAGAGACGGCGTACGACCTCGGCCGTGTTGGCCGCGTTGGGCACGAGCAGCACGTGCTCGTCGTCGCTGAAGTAGGCGATCAGGTCGTCGACGATGCCGCCGGTGACGTCGTCGCAGCAGAGCGTGTACTGCGCCTGGCCGGGCTGGATGCGTGCCAGGTCATTGCTCAGGGTGGCGTTGACGAAGTCGGCTGCTCCCGGTCCGCTGAGGAGGACCTTGCCCAAGTGGGAGACGTCGAAGACCCCGACGGCCTCGCGCACGGCCGTGTGCTCCTTGACGATCCCGGTGGGGTACTCCAGGGGCATCGACCAGCCGCCGAACTCCGAGAACTTCGCACCGAGGGCCACGTGGCGCTCGTGCAGCGGGGACTGCTTCAGACCGTCGTCGCTGGACATGGGCCGACCCTAACGCAGCGGATCCGCGCGGCACTCGCCACCGCGCTGCGGTGAGTCGCGCCGCGAGCGTGGCTATTGTGTCGGGGTGACGACGACGTACACCCTGCGCACCGCCAGCCCCGCCAAGACCCGCACCGACGCCGTGGTGGTGGGCGTCCTCTCCTCCCCTCAGGGCGCCACGCTCGCCCCGGGCGCCGAGGACGTGGCGACCGAGTACGGACGCAAGCTGCGCCCGCTGCTGGAGGCCATGGGAGTCAGCGGCAAGGCCGGCGAGGTCGTCAAGGTGCCGTCCGCCGGCACCATCACCGCCCCGCTGCTCGTCCTGGTCGGGCTCGGCGCCGAGGTCACCCCGGTGGCCGTACGCCGCGCCGCCGGAGTGGCGGCCCGCAACATCCCCAACGCCAGCTCCGTCGCCCTGGCGCTGCCCGCCACCGACGAGCAGCTCGTGGTCGCGTCGCTGACCGGGTTCGTGCTCGGCGGCTACACGTTCACCACCTACAAGAAGTCCACCAAGGACACCCGCCCCAGCGAGGTCGGGGTGCTCTCACCGATCGCCCGCACCGACGCCGCGAAGGCCGCCTTCGAGGCCGCCCAGGTCGTGGCCGACGCCGTGCTGACGACCCGTGACTGGGTCAACGAGCCCCCCGGCGAGCTCACCCCCGAGCGTTTCGTGCAGGCGGCGACCGCTTCGCACGCTGCCGCCACCAAGGGCCGGGGCGCCCCGAAGGTCACCCTCGAGGTCTTCGACGAGGAGAAGCTCGCCGAGATGGAGTGTGGCGGCATCCTGGGCGTCGGCGCGGCGTCCGCCGCTCCCCCGCGCCTGGTCAAGCTCACCTACGCCCCCGAGGGCGCGACGACCCACCTGGCCCTGGTCGGCAAGGGCATCACCTTCGACTCGGGTGGCCTCACCATCAAGCCGGCCGGGTCGATGGGCACGATGAAGTCCGACATGGCCGGAGCGGCAGCCGTCGTGCAGGCGCTCCTGGCCATCGCCCGCCTGGGGCTCGGCGTGAAGGTGACAGCGTGGGCGCCGTTGGCCGAGAACATGGTTTCGGGCTCCGCGACGCGCCCCGGCGACGTGCTGACCATCCGTGGCGGCACCACCGTCGAGGTCCTCAACACCGACGCGGAGGGTCGGCTGGTGCTCGCCGACGCGCTCGTGCTCGCCGTGGAGGAGGAGCCGGACGTGCTGCTCGACGTCGCGACCCTCACCGGGCACATGATGCTCGCCCTGGGCGACAAGGTCACCGGCGTGCTCGGTGACGACGAGACGGTCGCCACCGTCGTGGCCGCCGGTGAGCGCGCCGGCGAGGCGCACTGGCCGATGCCGATCCCCGAGGAGATGGACGAGCGCATCCGCAGCAGCAAGGTCGCCGACCTCGCCCAGCACGACTGGGTGCGCTGGGGCGGCGGCCTGTACGCGGCAGCCTTCCTGCGGGAGTTCACCGGCGACGTGCCGTGGGCCCACCTCGACATCGCCGGCCCGTCGTTCAACTCGGGCGGACCGTTCGGCGACTGGACCTCCGGCGGCACCGGCGTCTCGGTGCAGACCCTGGTCGAGTTCGCCCGGACGCTCGCCGAGGGCTGACCCACCTGGCCCCTGGCCCGAGCGATCGAGCCTGCGGCCCGGGCGATGCCCCGGGCCCTGGCTCAGACCTCGCCGGCCTTGCGGCGCCGGTTCCACTCCCGCATCCGCTGCGGCACGCCCACGACCGCGGCGTCGTACGAGGGGACGCGGTGGTGGTTGCAGAAGTCGTGGGCCCACTTCACCGACGGCACGCGTCGTCGCGTCCACTCCCCGTCGTGGGCCACGAGCAGCAGGGTCACGTCGTTGACGGCCGTACGCGGCTCGACGAACCCCTCGACCCCACGGCGTGCCACGACCCACTCGTTGAGGTGCCTGACGTCGGCGCTGGAGGCGGAGCGGACCGTCGTGGACCCCGTGCGTGCGGCGTCACCCCCGGGCCGACGCATGCGTGCGGAGCTGCCGCCGCGGAACCGATCGAACAAACCCATGGGAGACAGTGTGACGGGTGGGTGGCCACCAGGTGCTGCATAGTCCGGATCGAAGTGAGAAGATGAGCGGAGAATTCACGATCGACCTAGCGAGGGATTGACCACAGTGGTCGCCGAACACGACGTCCTGGTTCTCCGGACCAGATCCGACGGTGGTCCCTGTCGTGACGCCATCGGCGGCGTCGACCTCCTCCCGCGTCGTGACCACCGGGCGGAACGCGCCAGCGTCCGCTTCCACTCGATCTCCTCGTCCCGCGGCCAGCACACGGTCGCCCGACGGGCGGGCGTGCCGATCGGCGTCGCCCAGCAGCTCCATCTCTGGGAGACCCGCAGCCGGGACCTCGTTCCTGCCGTGCAGACTCCCGTCGACAGCACGTCGCCCCACCAGGCACACCTGGTGTCCGTGGGCGACCCGCACACCCTCTCCTGACCCCGACCCACACCCTCACGAGACGACAGGACACCCATGGCCTCCGAAGTCACCCTCCCCGCACTCGGCGAATCCGTCACCGAAGGAACCGTCACCCGCTGGCTGAAGCAGGTCGGTGACACCGTCGCCGTCGACGAGCCCCTGCTCGAGGTGTCCACCGACAAGGTCGACACCGAGATCCCCTCGCCGATCGCCGGCACCCTGCTCGAGATCCGGGCCAACGAGGACGACACCGTGGAGGTCGGGGCTGTCCTCGCCGTCATCGGCGAGGAGGGCGAGGGTGGTGCGTCCGCCGAGGCTCCCGCTGAGGAGGCTCCCGCTCAGGAGGCTCCCGCCGCTGAGGCCCCCGCCGAGGAGGCCCCCGCCGAGGAGGCCCCCGCCGAGGAGGCCCCCGCCGCCGAGGCACCCGCCGCCGAGGCACCCGCCGCCGACGCCGGCGACGCCACCTCCGTGACGCTTCCCGCCCTGGGCGAGTCGGTCACCGAGGGGACCGTCACCCGCTGGCTGAAGCAGGTCGGTGACACCGTCGCCGTCGACGAGCCCCTGCTCGAGGTCTCCACCGACAAGGTCGACACCGAGATCCCCTCGCCCGTCGCCGGCACCCTGCTCGAGATCAAGGTCGCCGAGGACGAGACCGTCGAGGTCGGCGCCGAGCTGGCGCTGGTCGGCTCCGGCTCGCCCGCTGCTGCCCCCGCCGAGCCGGCCAAGCCCGCTGCTCCCGCCCAGCCTGCGGCTGAGGAGAAGCCCGCCCCCGCCGAGGAGAAGCCGGCCGCACCTGCTGCCGAGGAGAAGCCTGCGGCTCCGGCCAAGGCCGAGGAGAAGCCCGCGGCTCCGGCCCAGGCCGCTGCTCCCGCCGAGGCCAAGCCCTCGCGTGAGGACGACCAGAGCGCCTACGTGACCCCGCTGGTGCGCAAGCTCGCCGCCGACAACGGCGTCGACCTCACCACCCTCACCGGCACCGGTGTGGGCGGGCGCATCCGCAAGCAGGACGTGCTCGACGCCGCTGCTGCGGCGAAGGCACCGGCTGCTCCCGCGGCCGAAGCTGCTCCGGCTGCTTCCGCTCCTTCAGCGCCCAGCGCCCCGGCCGTGTCGCCGCTGCGCGGACGTACCGAGCCGCTCACCCGCCTGCGCAAGGTGATTGCCCAGCGCATGGTCGAGTCGCTGCAGACCGCGGCCCAGCTCACCACCGTGGTGGAGGTCGACGTCACCGACATCGCCCGCCAGCGCGACGCGATCAAGGCCGACTTCCTCGCCCGCGAGGGCGTGAAGCTCTCGTTCATGCCGTTCTTCGCCAAGGCTGCGATCGACTCGCTCAAGGCGCACCCGGTGCTCAACGCCCAGATCGACATCGACAAGGGCGAGGTGACCTACTTCGACAAGGAGAACCTGGCGATCGCCGTCGACTCCGAGAAGGGCCTGCTCACGCCGGTCATCAAGGACGCGGGCGACCTCTCCGTCGCTGGCCTGGCACGCAAGATCGCCGACGTCGCCGACCGCACCCGCAACAACAAGATCGGTCCCGACGAGCTCTCCGGCGGCACCTTCACGCTGACCAACACCGGCAGCCGTGGCGCCCTCTTCGACACCCCGATCCTCAACCAGCCGCAGGTGGCCATCCTCGGCACCGGCTCGGTCGTGAAGCGCCCGGTCGTCATCACCGACCCGAAGCTCGGCGAGACCATCGCCGTGCGCCAGATGGTCTACCTCGCGCTGACCTACGACCACCGCCTGGTCGACGGTGCCGACGCGGCTCGCTTCCTGAGCGACGTCAAGCAGCGCCTCGAGGCGGGTCAGTTCGACATCTGATCCACCCACGACGCATGGGGCCGGCCGACCAGTCACCTGACAGGCTGGCCCCATGCGCATCGTGATCGCCGGGTCCTCCGGCTTCCTGGGCACTCACCTCCTCCGCCTGCTGCGCGGGCACGGACATCAGGTGAGTGCCCTCGTGCGTCGTGCCCCCGGACGTGACGAGATCCGGTGGGACCCCTACGACGGCCGGCTGGACCCGAGCGTCCTCCAGGGCGTGCACGTGGTGGTCAACCTCGCCGGCGCCCCCACGATGGGCAATCCCCACTCCTCCTCGTGGGCCCGCGCGCTGCGCGAGAGCCGCGTCACCACCACCTCGGTGCTGGCCGAGGCGATCAGCCGGTGCGAGCGCCCGCCCGCCTTCCTGGCCGGCAACGGCATCTCCTGGTACGGCGACCACGGCGACTCCCCGGTCACCGAGCAGTCCGAGAGCCTCGGCGACGCACTCCTGACCCGCGTGACGCGTGAGTGGCAGGAGGCCACGGCTCCGGCCGTCGAGGCCGGTGCACGCGTCTGCATCCTGCGGACCGCGCCGGTGCTCGACCGCGAGGCAGCGCCGCTGAGCGTCCTGGCTCCGCTGTTCAAGGTCGGTCTCGGCGCAGGCCTCGGCTCGGGTCAGCAGTACTTCCCCGTGATCTCGCTGCGGGACTGGACCGCCGCCACCGCCTTCCTCGCGGAGTCGCGCGACCTGGCGGGCGCCTTCAACCTCTGCGCCCCCCAGACACCGACCAACGCCGAGTTCACCGCTGAGCTGGCTACCGCCGTGGGCCGACGGGCCCGCCTGCGCGTGCCAGACTTCGCGCTGAAGCCGGCGGCAGGCGCCATGGCCCCCGAGGTGCTGGGGTCGATCCGCGCCGTCCCCGCCGCCCTCGAGACCGCGGGCTTCGACTTCTCCGACCCGACCGTGGCCGAGGTCCTTGCCGCAGGACTGCACCGCTGAGCCACGCGGGGGCCTCACGTCTCGCCCCGACCCGCGCGGTGGACGACCCTGGCCACACGCCACTCCCCCTCGCCCCACCGGAGCGTGACGCGGCGCAGCGAGGGCGCATCACGAGGCAGCACCCGGCGTACGTCGTCGCCGACGACCGTGCCGGCGTGCACCCGGTCGGTGACGTCGAGCACGAGTCGGTCGAACCCCACGTGCACCTCGCGCACCTCGAGGAGCTGGGTGGTCAGGCCCTCCACGACCAGTCCTCGCTCGACGTACGCCTGGAGCATCGCCACGTCCCGGCGCCCGACCGGTGACCCCGTGACGTAGAGGGCGCGCAGGCCCGGTACGTCACCGGTCTGCCAAGCACGTGCGCGGGCCTCGTCCCAGGCCCGCAGCACCTCCACCGGCTCCTGGGCCTTCTCCTGCTCGGGAGCCGAGGGTGGAGCACCCCGCGACCCCGACAACCAGATCACGACGCTCCCGACGACGCACAGGACTGCCGCCACGAGCCCCGTCAGTGCCGTACGCGTGAGTGACATGGCCCCACCCTGCCGGGATCGGGGCGTGGACGCCGGCCGTCATCCACAGGGTTACATTGACTCCCATGACGCTGGAGTTCCGAGATGCCGGATTCGGCGAGGCGGCCGTGCCCTACCTCGAAGCCTGGGACCTGCAGCGCGAGGTGCACGCCGGCGTCGTGGCGGGATCGCAGCCCCCGACCGTCCTGCTCCTCGAGCACCCCCCGGTCTTCACGGCCGGCAAGCGCACCGACGCCCACGAGCGCCCCGCCGACCCGGGCGGCGCCGACGTGATCGACGTCGACCGCGGCGGCAAGATCACCTTCCACGGCCCGGGTCAGCTCGTCGGCTACCCGATCGTGACGCTGCCCGACCACGTCAAGGTCGTCGACTACGTCCGCCGGGTCGAGGAGGCGTTGATCCACGTCTGCGCCGACCTCGGCGTGCGCACGGCGCGGGTCCCCGGACGCAGCGGAGTGTGGTTGCAGGCCGACGCTCGAGGGCCGGAGCGCAAGATCGCCGCGATCGGGATCCGTGTCAGCCGCGGCGTGACCATGCACGGCTTCTCCTTGAACTGCGACGTCGACATGTCCTGGTACGGCCGGTTCGTCCCGTGCGGCATCGCCGACGCGGGCGTCACCTCCCTCAGCAAGGAGCTCGGGCGTGACGTGCCCGTCGCCGAGGTGCTGCCGCTGGTGCGCCGGCACGTGGGCGACTACCTGGCCTGGCAGCCCTACGAGGCGACCCCCGACTACGAGCCGCGCCCCGAGCCCGGGCGTACGCCGCGCATCGAGCTCGTCACTCCCGGCAGCTGAGTGCCCGGCGGGTCCGGCGCGCCGGGGCATCCACCCCGGCGTCCCGTGATTGGGCCGGGTCGACGTCCGGCGTAAACTTCGTCACGTGACGTCTCCCCTGCCTGATGGCCGCAAGCTCCTCCGCCTCGAGGTCCGCAACGCCGAGACCCCGATCGAGCGGAAGCCGGAGTGGATCAAGACGCGCGCGAGGATGGGGCCGGAGTACACCGCGCTCCAGGGTCTGGTGAAGGCCGAGGGCCTGCACACCGTGTGCCAGGAGGCGGGCTGCCCCAACATCTTCGAGTGCTGGGAGGACCGCGAGGCCACGTTCCTCATCGGCGGTGACCAGTGCACGCGCCGCTGCGACTTCTGCCAGATCGACACCGGCAAGCCCACCGCCCTGGACCGCGACGAGCCCCGCCGCGTGGCCGAGTCGGTGCAGAAGATGGAGCTGCGGTACGCGACCATCACCGGCGTCGCTCGCGACGACCTGCCGGACGGCGGCGCCTGGCTGTACGCAGAGACGGTCCGCGCCATCCACGAGCTGAACCCGGGCACCGGCGTCGAGAACCTCATCCCCGACTTCAACGGCAAGCCCGAGCTGCTCCAGGAGGTCTTCGAGTCGCGACCCGAGGTCCTCGCCCACAACGTGGAGACCGTGCCCCGCATCTTCAAGCGGATCCGACCGGCCTTCCGCTACGAACGGTCCCTCGACGTCATCACCCAGGCCCGTGACTTCGGCCTGGTGACGAAGTCGAACCTCATCCTCGGCATGGGCGAGACCCGCGAGGAGGTGACGCAGGCCCTGCACGACCTGCACGACGCCGGTTGTGAGCTGGTCACCATCACCCAGTACCTGCGCCCGTCGGTGCGACACCACCCCGTCGAGCGCTGGGTCAAGCCGGAGGAGTTCGTCGAGCTCCAGGCAGAGGCCGAGGAGATCGGCTTCTCCGGCGTGCTGTCCGGTCCGCTCGTGCGCTCGTCCTACCGCGCAGGGCGCCTGTACCGTCAGGCCATGGACGCCCGGGCGTCCACGACTGCCTGAGCGGTCACCCTTCGATCCACCACCCGGCCCCGGCCGTCGAATCAGCAAAGGCACCACATGTCTACCCCCGTCACCACCGACCTCAGCCGTCGCCAGCAGCTGGTGCGTTCGTACCGGATGGCGAAGCAGTCCGACCCCCGTCTGGGCCTGTGGGTCCTCGGCGCTGGACTCCTCGGCGCCCTGGTCGGCTTCTTCGGCGTCGCCGCCCTTCCCGGTGACGGACCCCTGACGTGGGTCCTCGCCGCGGTCACCGGCCTGCTCCTGGGTCTGCTGCTGGCGATGGTCGTCTTCGGCCGCCGCGCCCAGAAGGCCGCGTACGCCCAGATGGACGGCCAGGTCGGCGCCGCCGCCGCCGCACTGGGCATGCTGCGAGGCAAGTGGAAGGTCGACCCCGCCATCGGCTTCACCAAGCAGCAGGACGTCGTGCACCGCGTGGTCGGGCCCCCCGGCATCGTCCTGGTCGGTGAAGGGTCCAGCCCGGCCCGCCTGCGGGTCCTGATGACCAACGAGCGCCGCAAGCACGAGCGCGTCCTGGCCGACACCCCGATCCACGAGGTCGTCTGCGGCAAGGAGGAGGGTCAGGTCCCCCTCGACAAGCTGCTGCGCCACGTGCAGAAGCTCGGCCGCCAGGTGAAGCCGGCCGAGATGACCGACATCCTCAACCGCCTGCGGGCCCTGGACGCCAACCGCTCCAACATCCCGATGCCCAAGGGCCCGGTGCCGACGAGCATGAAGGGCATGCGCGGCCAGATGCGCGGTCGCTGAGCGACACCCCAACGTACGACGAGAGCCCGGGCCATCTGGCCCGGGCTCTCGTCCTTTGTCCGGGTGCTCAGCCCTGCTCGGGCGAGTCCGGCATGTCGGGACGCTCGATGACGTCGTCGGCCGGCGGGGCGCTGATGCTGACCGGGTCGCCCCAGTCCTCGTACGTGACGGAGGTGCTGCCGAGCTTGCCGATCGTCATGTCGATCGTGCGCACCCGTCCGTCGGCGTCGAACCAGACGTCGTAGTCGATGCTCTTGGGGTACTGCGACAGGACGGCCTTGTTGAGGTTCATCTTCGACGGGTCGAGCTGGAGCGCGTAGTGCTGGAGCGCGTCACCGTCGACCTCCTCCTCACCGACGTACTTCACGCTCGTAGCGGCCTGGGCGAACATGTCGACCGTCTTCGAGGGATCCAGCGCGCTGAGGTCCAGGCCTGCGCCGGCCACGTCGGACGCAGGGATCTTGATGAACTTGTCGCCACTCATCCCGGTCTTCAGGTAGAGCGCACCGTCGACGAGGCGCAGGTCGCCCTTCTGGCCCGAGGGCATGGCTCCACCCACCATCGTGAGAGCGAGCTCCGGCTCCTCACCGGTGAAGTCGATGTCGCCGGAGAACGTGGTCGTGGAGTCCTTGGCCTTGCTGGTCATCTCGACCTCGGCGGTCGTGGCCCTCTCGAAGGCCGCAGCGAGCAGCTTGCCGAACTGCTTCGCCGTGATGTCGTCGCCGGGCTTCGCTCCGGCGACGACGGGGCTGCCGGGCGACGACGCGTCCGAGGAGTCACCGTCAGGCCCCGTCGACTCACCGGGAGTGGCACTGTCCTTGGCGTCGGGCGCGGCAGAGCTGTCGACCGACGAGGAGTCCTCGCCAGCGCCAGACTTCGCGTCGTCGTCGCCACCGCAGGCGGCGAGGCTGAGCGCGAGCGGGAGGGCGAGGGCTGCACCGGCGCGGCGCAGGGTCGTGGTTCGGCGCACGGGAGGAGCCTTTCGCAAGGGAGAACCGTCCCTGCGAGCCTACTCGGAGGGCGAAGCCAGGTCCTCGAGTCGCACCACTGCAGAGCCGACGGCGAGGTCGTGCAGGCCGCGTCCGTCAGGACGGAAGACCAGCGGAGGGATGACGAGGGCGATGAGCACCTGGCGCAGCAGGGCCTGCAGGAGGCCGATGGGGCGCGGCGTGCCGTCGAACCGGACCACCCGCAGGCGGGTGACCAGCTGGCCGAACGAGCCTCCGGCCAGCGCGATCCCGAAGGCGGACTCGAGGACGAAGACGCCCAGCGTGTAGAGACCTGACGACGGGTTGTCCAACCATCCCTGCCAGCCGAGGAAGAGCATCACCACGCCGATGCTCGCGAACCAGTCGACGACGAGGGCGAGGATGCGGCGGGTCCAGGAAGCGGTCTGCACCGGTCAAGGCTACCGAGGGCGGGCGTACGCGCCGTAGACCGGGCACGTGTGACGTCGCTGAAACAATCGGGATACGGTCAAGAAACTGCCCCTGCATAGGTTGCGGGGCACCTCGGTGCACCGTCGCACCGAGCGCCACTCCCCAGATCTGGCGGTCACCACCCGAGTGGATGGCCTAGGAGGATGAATGTTCGCGAATAGCGATGAGCTGCTCAAGTACATCAAGGACGAGGGCGTCGAGATGGTTGACGTCCGCTTCTGCGACCTTCCCGGCATCATGCAGCACTTCACGGTGCCGGCGTCGTCGTTCGACGAGTCCGTCTTCAAGGACGGGCTGGGCTTCGACGGGTCGTCGATCCGTGGCTTCCAGGCCATCAACGAGTCCGACATGAACCTGTTCCCGGACCCGACGACGGCCTTCATCGACCCGTTCCGGGCAGCCAAGACCCTGGTCGTGAACATGTTCATCCACGACCCGATCACCGGTGAGCAGTACAGCCGCGACCCGCGCAACATCGCGAAGAAGGCGCTGGCCTACCTCGCCTCCACCGGCATCGCCGACACCGCGTACTTCGCCCCCGAGGCCGAGTTCTACATCTTCGACCAGGTCCGCTACTCGACCGGCGTCAACGAGTCGTACTACCACATCGACTCCGTCGAGGGCTGGTGGAACTCTGGCAAGGAGGGCGACAACCTCGGCTACAAGACCCGCCTCAAGGGTGGGTACTTCCCGGTCGCGCCCTACGACCACTACACCGACCTGCGCGACACCATGGTGAAGAACCTCGAGGCCTCCGGCCTGCAGGTCGAGCGCGCCCACCACGAGGTCGGCACCGCCGGCCAGGCGGAGATCAACTATCGCTTCGACACGCTGCTCAAGGCCGCGGACGACGTGATGAAGTTCAAGTACATCATCAAGAACACCGCGTGGGAGGCCGGCAAGTCGGTCACCTTCATGCCGAAGCCGATCTTCGGCGACAACGGCTCGGGCATGCACGTGCACCAGTCGCTGTGGAACGGCAACGAGCCGCTCTTCTACGACGAGACCGGCTACGGCGGCCTCTCGGAGATGGCCCGCCACTACATCGGCGGCATCCTCAAGCACGCCCCGTCGCTGCTGGCCTTCACCAACCCGACGGTGAACTCGTTCCACCGTCTGGTGCCGGGCTTCGAGGCCCCGATCTCGCTGGTCTACTCGTCGCGCAACCGCTCGGCGTCGATCCGCATCCCGCTGACGGGCACGAACCCGAAGGCGAAGCGCGTCGAGACCCGCTTCCCGGACCCGTCCGCGAACCCCTACCTCGCGTTCTCCGCCCTGATGCTCGCCGGCATCGACGGCATCAAGAACAAGATCGAGCCGGCCGACCCGATCGACAAGGACATCTACGAGCTGCCGCCGGACGAGATGGCCGAGATCGACCAGGTGCCGACCTCGCTCGGTGCCGTCCTCGACGCCCTCGAGGACGACCACGACTACCTGACGGTGGGCAACGTCTTCACGCCCGACCTGATCGAGACGTGGGTCGACTACAAGCGCACCCAGGAGATCGCGCCCGTGCAGCTGCGCCCGCACCCGCACGAGTTCGAGCTCTACTACGACATCTGAGCCTCACCACAGCAACGGGCCCTTGACCTGCGTCTCCGCAGGTCAAGGGCCTGTTGCGTTGAGCGCACCCACCACCACGTCACCCGCCCACGTGCTCCACCAGGCGCAGCGCGCCGGTCGGGCAGCGCGCGATCACCTCCGAGAGGGTGCGGACGGTCCCCGCGCTGTCAGCCCGTCCGGGGTCGATCCAGGGTCGTGCGCTGGGGTCGAACACGAGGGGCATCCCGCGTACACACTCGGCGGCGTGCCGACACACGTCCCGGTCGAAGGAGACATCGACCAACGGGCCGGTGTAGGTCCTGCGCGCCACGGTCAACGACCTCCTGCGGTCGGCGTCGCGTTGTGGAGCAGCTCGCGGTACTCAGGGTGACCACGGAGCCAGCGGATGATGAAGGGGCACGTGACGAGCGCCTTGAGGCCCCGCTGACGTACGTCGTCGAGCGCCGCGCGAGCCAGGCTGTTCGCGACTCCGCGGCCCTCGAAGGTCGGGTCGACCTCGGTGTGGGTCAGGACGATCAGCTCGTGAGTCTCCTGGTAGTCGACGAAGCCAGCGACCGTGCTCTCCCCGTCGAAGGTGGCCTCGTAGCGGTTGCGGTCGGGGTTCCTGGTGACCTTGATGTCGTGGGCCATGGCGGTGGTTCCTCCTGGTCTCGATGCTCTCTGCGGATGGCTCCATGCTCGTGCCGCCGGCCGCTCGTTCGCGTCAGGGAGAACTGCCTAGGTCTGTCGGTCAGGAGAGCGGCAGCTCCCTGAGCTGCCGACGTGAGGTGATCTCGAGCTTGCGAAAGATGTTGCGCAAGTGGGCCTCGATCGTGCGCGGGCTCAGGAACAGTTGGGCGGCCACCTCGCGGGAGGTGGCTCCGGAGGCCACCAGCCGGGCGACGTGACGTTCCTGAGCTGTGAGTTCGTCGACCGGCTGGGCGGTCCGAGCGCGTGGGTGCTCGCCCGTGGCGCGGAGCTCACGAGCCGCGCGGGCCGCGAACGCTCCCGCACCCATGTCGCCGAGGAGCTGGTGGGCCGTGCGGAGTTGGTCTCGGGCATCGCGGCGCCGACCTTCGCGGCGCAGCCACTCCCCGTAGACGAGGTGGGTGCGGGCGAGAAGGCCGCCCATCCGGCTGCGGCCCAGCTGTGCGATCGCCTCCGAGAAATGCTCGTCCGCCGCGGCTCCGGCGCTGACCAGTCCGTCTGAACGCGCCGCGATCCCGAGAGCCCAGGGTGAGCCGCTGGCCCTGGCCCGGGAGCAGACCTGAGCGGCCGCCTCCGCGGCACGCTCCATCTGGCCTGCGCGGGCGGCGGCTTCAATGAGTTCGACGTGTGCCAGGTTGCTGAGCGACACTTCGGGCGACTCACACGCCCGCGCCGCTGCCTCGTGAGCGGCTGCGTAGTTGCCGAGTCCGTTGTGGAGCACGGCCAGGGAGTACTGCGCGAGAGACTCCTCCGTACCTCCGTCCGGATGGGCTGCATCCTGCGCAATGACGTCCCTGAGCTCAGTGGTCTTCGTCTGGTCCCCTCGCCAGGCGCTGAGGATGAGGTGGGCGTGCTCCACCTGCACCCCGCCGGTGGCCTGGGTCAACGCCGACGCCTCGGTGGCGAGCCCTCCGGCCTCGTCCAGCTCGCCGGTCAGCACGAGTGTGAGGCTCAGGAAGCGCAACGCGTCGGGCAGCTTCGCCAGCGCACCAGCGTCGCGAGCCACATGGACGTTGTGGGTGGCCAGGATGTGGAGCAGCTCGTCGTCGAAGGCGGCCAGCGCGTTGCGGCAGGCCAGTCGCAGCCATCGCTCGCCGGCCTCGGCTTGCTCAGGGTCCGTGAGTGCGTCGCGGAACGCACTCAGGGCATGTCGCAGTTCGGGGGTCCCCTCCGCGGACCCGCACGTCAGGGTCGTCACGAGCCCGTCCAGCAGAAGGTCCGAGGGCTGCGGAGGCCCCGGGGGTGCGGGGGCGAGTCGTGCCGCCTCCGCGACCTCGAGCAGTCCCCGGTCGGAGCCGCCGCTCACCAGCGCCGCGTCCAGGGCGTTCAGGTATGTCTCGCGCGACAGACGCGGGTCGAGGCTCGACAGGCTCTGGGCTGCCTCCACCAGCAGACCCGGCACCTCGCCGCCCCGGGTGGTGTGGAAGGCCACCTGCGCCCTCAACAGGGTGACGCGGGCTGCCTGCAGCGCGTCGAGGGGCCCGGCCTCTGCGACATCCAGCAGTGCCAGGGCACTCTCGGGGGCACCTGCGTCGTACTTGAGGTGGGCAGCCGCCAGCGCCCGTCTCGTCCTGACGGAGGGCTCGGGGGTCAGTTCGGCAGCACGTTGCAGGAACGCGGCCGCAGCCGCCACGCCGCCCCGGACCCGGGCCCGGTCAGCCGAGCGTTCCAGTTCAGCAGCGGTCTCCTCGTCGGTTCCCAGGACGGCTTGCGCCCGGTGCCACGCTCGTCGATCCGGGTCGTGGAGGGAGTCGGTGGCCGACGCCAGGGCACCGTGGGCGCGACGACGGTCCGGGGCGGTGCCCGCCTGGTAGATCGCCGACCGGACCAACGGGTGTCGGAAGCGCACCCGCGTGCCCATCTCGACGAGTCCGCTGGCCTCAGCCGGTGCCGCCGCCTCACGCGGAATGCCGAGGCGGGAGGCCGCGCGCCACAGCACGCCGGAGTCGCCGGTGGGTTCGGCCGCGGCAACGAGCAGCAACAACCGGGTCTCGATCGGGAGGCTTGCGCTGCGGCGGCGGAAGCCTTCCTCGATCCGGCGGGGCACGCTGAGCTCGTCCGGCCTCCCGAACCCTCCGGCCAGGCGTGCCGGCGATGCTCCCCGTGGCAGCTCGAGCAGGGCCAAGGGGTTGCCGCGCGCCTCGGCGGCGATGCGCGCGCGCACCGCGTCGTCCAGAGGCGTGGCGACAACCCTGTCGAGGAGCGTCTCGGACTCGACGTCGCTGAGTCCTTCGAGGCGCAGCTCCGGCAGCCCGGTGAAGGCATGGTCGTCGCCCGGGCCGGAGTCACGAAGCGCGAAGAGGAGAGCCATCCGCTCCGCCGACACCCGTCGCGCCACGAAGGCCAGCACCTGTGCCGACGCCTCGTCCAACCATTGCGCGTCGTCGACGACGCACAGCAGCGGTGCTTCTTCCCCCACCTCGGCCAACAGGTTGAGGGTGGCCAGTCCCACGAGGAAGCGGTCGGGGGCGGGCCCGGAGTGGCGGCCGAACGCCACGCCCAGGGCCGTCTGCTGCGGCTCGGGCAGGGCGCCGAGTCGTCCGAGCAATGGACCGCACAGCTGGTGCAGTCCAGCGAAGGCGAACTGCCGCTCGGCCTCCACCCCCGTCGAGGAAGCCAGCACGAAACCCGAGGAGGACGCAGTCGCGCCCGCGTGGTCCATCAGCAGAGTCTTGCCGATGCCGGCCTCACCGCGCACCACGAGAACCCCGCTGTGTCCGGAGCGTGCCCGCGCGACCAACTCATCGATGGCCGCCCGCTCGGCGACCCGACCCACGAGGTCCATGGCGACCCCCCTGTCTGGAGCGGAGAGGAACGGTGAGTGTCGCCCATGCGCAGCGGCTCCGCAAGCGCCCCAGCCGCCGCGCCGGGACACAACGGTAGGTACATCGGTGAAAGTCACCGACGCGGGGACGACGGCGGTCGGGCGAGGCTGATGGCACGGCGACGGACCGACGACCTGTCCGTCGTCCGGCCTTTCGACCCGGGACGGGCGGAGGCATCCCCTGCCACGAGAGGAACACCCATGACCACCTCCCTTGTCATCGACGTCGAGGACCTGAGAGTCACCTACGGCGACTTCACGGCCGTGCGCGACCTGTCCTTCCAGGTGCACCGCGGGGAGCTCTACGCGCTGCTCGGGACGAACGGGGCAGGCAAGACCTCCACGCTGGAGGTAGTGGAGGGCCACCGGCCTCCCGCCTCCGGCTCGGTACGGATCTTCGGCTCGAGCCCTCAGGACCGCAACGCAGTTCGCCCGCGGATGGGCATCATGCTGCAGGAGAGCGGCTTCTCCCCCGACCTCACGGTGCGGGAATCGGTGGGCCTGGTCGGGGCGCTCAGCGGACGGCGAGACGACATCGGCAGGGTCCTCGCCGTCGCCGGACTGACTCAGAAAGCGTCCACCCGGGTCGCCCAGCTCTCCGGCGGAGAGAAGCGCCGCCTCGACTTCGCCACTGCCGTCTACGGCGGCCCAGACCTGGTGATCCTCGACGAGCCGACCACCGGTCTGGACATCCAGTCCCGCGACTCGCTGTGGGCGGCCGTGGACCGGCTGCGCGACACCGGTACCACGGTCGTGCTCACCACGCACTACCTGGAGGAGGCGCAGCAGCGCGCCGACCGGATCGGGCTCATGCACGAAGGCACGCTGCGGCAGGAAGGCACTGTCGCAGAGCTCACCCGGACACTGCCCGCGGTGATCACCTTCTCGCTCCCGCCCGGTGCTCCCGAGCCGCCGATCATCGGCGCGCTCAATGGAGGCTTCCACGTCGAAACCTTCAGCCTGCAGCACGACCTCCACCGCTTGCTGGGTTGGGCACACGACTCGGGGGTGCCGCTGCTGGACCTCACGGCGGGCCCGACGCGCATCGACGACGTCTTCCGCGCCCTCGACAGCAACTGACGCGACCCACCCGCACCCCACCACCACACAACACCGAAGGGATTCGCCACCATGCTCGAGATCGCTCGCAGTGAGCTGTTGCAGATGTTCCGGAACCGCCTGGTCCTGGTGACCGGCCTGATCATCCCTGTCGCCATCGGCGCCTACTTCGTCCGGCAGCACGAGACCTTCGCCGATCTCGGCAGCGCCGGCTACGTCGCCGCCATCGTGATGTTCACCGTGCTTGCCTTCGGGCTCTACACCACGGCGGTGACCACCCTGGCCGCCCGCCGTAGAGACCTCTTCCTCAAGCGGCTGCGCTCGACGGCGGCCAGCGACCGGAGCATCCTCGCCGGGCTGCTCCTCCCTGTCGTCGTCGTTGCGCTCGTCCAGGTCACCGTGATCCTCGTGGTGTTCGGGGAGGTCTCCGCCCGTCCTGACGCGATCGGGCTCGTGGTGCTGGCGGTCCTGGCGACCACGGCCATGATGGTGGCCCTGGCCCTGGCGACTGCCGGGTTCACGAACTCTCCCGAGCACGCCCAGGTCACCACTCTCCCGGTCAGTCTCGCGGTGATCGCGGTGGCCAGCTGGGTCGGGATCAGCGGCACCGAGGAGCTCACCCACCTCAAGCGACTCCTGCCCGGCGGCTCGGCGGCGGAGCTGGTGATCAACGCCTGGGACGGCAACGTCGGCCTCGCCGAGTCGCTGTCCCTGCTGGCGCCGACCCTGGCCTGGGTCGCGCTCGCCGTCGCGCTGGCCGGTCGGCTCTTCCGCTGGGAGCCGCGGCGATGAACAGGTCCACGGCCGGACGCCGTCGGCCCGAGGACAACGTCGCCCCAGGGACCACTCGCACGGGCTCCGTCGAAGGCCCGCTGGGCACGCGTCGTGTCCTGCTCGAGCGTTACGAGGTCGGCGAGGTCATCGGCTGCGGCGCCACCGCGGTGGTCCACCGGGGTCGCGACCTGCGAACCGGCCGATCCGTCGCGATCAAGGTGCTGCACGAGAATCTGGCGACCGACCCTCGGTTCCACGCGAGGTTCCGGCGGGAGGCGCAGGCGGTGACCGGTCTGCGGCACCCCGAGATCGTCGTCGTCCACGACGCCGGGTACGAGCACTCGACAGACGCGTCGGGAGTACCGCTGCGACGCCCCTTCCTCGTCATGGAGCTCATCACCGGCCGCTCCCTGCGCGACGTCCTCGAGCGTGGCCTGCCCACGCTCGCCGAGGCACTCGACTACCAGCTGGGGGTCCTGTCCGCCCTCGAGGCGAGCCACCGGGCGGGCATCGTCCATCGCGACATCAAACCCGCCAACGTGATGGTGACGGCCCAGGGTGCGGTCAAGGTCGTGGACTTCGGCGTCGCCCGGAGCAGCCACGACCCTGCAGCGACCCTCACCCTGCCCGGGGAGCTCCTCGGCACGCCGTCCTACCTGGCGCCCGAACAGCTGCGCGGGTACGCGGCTGACGCACGCAGCGACCTGTACTCCGCAGGCTGCCTGCTCCATCACCTGCTGAGCGGGAG
Source organism: Nocardioides jishulii (assembly GCF_006007965.1). NCBI lineage: Bacteria > Bacillati > Actinomycetota > Actinomycetes > Propionibacteriales > Nocardioidaceae > Nocardioides > Nocardioides jishulii. The sequence continues at coordinate 2,104,599 of NZ_CP040748.1, forward strand.
ACCTCCCTTCGTCGGGGATGACCCCGTCTCGGTCGCCTACCAACACGTCCACGAGGAACCCGCGCGCGTGGACACGGGCGTCGCCGCCCTCGACTCGGTCCTTGCCCGGGCGCTCGCCAAGGAGCGCGGCGACCGGTTCCAGGACGCTCGGTCGTTCCGGGTGGCGCTGCTGCGCGCGACCAGGGGCGGGACGGTCCGGCCCGGCCCGGACGCGGTCACGAGCACGGCCTGCTGACCGCGGAGGAGACGCGTCGGCGGCGCGGGTCTCCGCCTGTGGGCCCTGCTCCCCCACCCTCAGGCAGGCGACAGCGCCCGCTCGTAGCGATGGAGGTCGGTGAGCCGGCGACGCAGCACCATGTGCACGACGACCAGCGCGGAGCTCAACGCTGCGTACACGCACCACAGCGACGCGAATGCCTGGACGTAGACGATGGCGACGACCGAGAGCCCGACGAGGTTGAGGAGCCCGAAGGCGACGATGGAGGGGTAGCCGGACATCACCGCCGGACCGATCACCGCCACGACGTACAGCACGGCCCACATGACCCCGTACGTCAGTCCGACGTCGTACACCAGGGCGTGCGGCTCCTGGCGGATCTCGATCGGGCCCCTGAGCACCGCCCACCCCAGGTACCCCGCGACCACTGCACCGAGCACCACGAAGGGCGCCACCCGCAAGCGTCTCGCCCTGGGTTCGAGGAGCAGCACCGCCAGCGGCACCAGGATCGGGAGGATCGGGAACGCGAAGAGGACGTACGCCAGCGCGGCGGCCTGCTGGACGGCCGCGGAGACGTAGTCAGATGCTTCGCGCCAGACGAGGGCCTCGGTCAGCTGGTGGAGGGCGAAGAACAACGGCAACGACGCGAACGGCAGCTCGCGGAGCGTGCGCACCTCGCGCAGGCTGACAACAGCGACGGGGAGCAGCGCCACGCCAGTGGTCAGGTCAGCACCGATCGAGAAGCACACATTCGACAAGTACCCCAGCCGAGCAGTTGCAGCCCTGGTCGGACGTGCCGGGGGCTGCGGTCAGGGCCTCGCCACCCGGCAGTCGGTAGGGCTATCGTCCCAAGAGGGGACCACTCGCTCCATCGCCACTCCCCCGGAGAAGGAGGCCGCGATGTGCAGATGGCTCGCCTACACCGGTTCGCCGGTGCTCGTCCACGACCTGCTCTACCGGCCCGAGCACTCGCTGATCGTGCAGAGCCTGAGCTCCACCATGGGCGCCGAGACGACGAACGGCGACGGCTTCGGGCTCGGGTGGTACACGGACCTCCCGACGCCGGGCGTCATCCGCAGCACCGAGCCCGCGTGGAACGACCGCAACCTCGAGGAGATCTCGGCGCACATCAGGTCGCCCTGCGTGCTCGCCCACGTCCGCGCCTCCAGCGGCTCAGCGGTGCAGCAGACCAACTGCCACCCGTTTCGGCATGGGCGCTGGCTCTTCATGCACAACGGATCCATTGATGGCTTCCTCACCCTCAAGTACGACCTGGCGATGGCGGTGGATCCCGTCCTGTTCGCCGGCATCGAGGGCTCGAGCGACACGGAGATGTTCTTCCACCTGGCGTTGACCCTCGGACTCGAGGAGGATCCAGTGGGCGCCGTGAGCCGGGCCGTGGGGCTGATCGAGGAGACCGGTCGTCGCCACGGCGTCGACTTCCCCCTGCAGATGACGGTCGGGATGACCGATGGAGAGACGTTCTACGCCTTCCGCTACAGCAGCCAGGGGCGATCCCGCACGCTGTTCCACAGCGCTGACATCGCGACCCTGCAGCAGCAGTACCCCGGCAACCAGATGCTGCGGCGACTCTCCGAGGACGCCAAGGTGGTGGTCTCGGAGCCGTTGAGCGACCTGAAGGGTGCCTGGCGGGAGATTCCCGAGTCCACGTGCCTGGTGCTCCACAAGGGCCAGGAGCAGATGCTCCCGTTCGAACCGCAACCGAGGCTGGTGGAGTCATGAACTACTGGGTCAGTGTCGTGTTCCGGGCCATCCCCCTGGCCATGATGGCGGTCTGCATCGGCTTCGGCGTCTACGTCTGGAACGCAGCCGATGCCCCCGGGAACTTCGTGGCAGGCCGGGTGGTCACGTTCCTCGCCGCGATCTGTCTGTGCCTGTTCTGCACGGCCGCCACGATCATCAGGCAGCTGATCGGTCGCTTCAACGCCGTCGACAAGGTGCTGTATCCCGCGCTCGGCTACCTGTCCGCGGTCGTCACGTCGGCGTACGGCGTGAGCCTGTTCGCCGGAGCCTCGGGCAGCGGCCAGGACCCGGACTACGTCGCCGGGCACGTCGTCCTCGGCCTGGGCCTGATCAGCGGCTGCGTGGCGACCGTCGCCACTGCCTCCACCAAGTTCTCACTGATCCCGGCCAACTCCGCGCAACCAGCCGGTGAGCGGACCGCACCCTCGACGGCTTTCTCCGGAGTGGCCGTGACCGTGCTCGGGGCGATCCCTGTGCTCCTCGCCGCGACCGCCTGGGCCTTCGGTGTCGCCAACCTGCTGATGACCACCTCACCGAGCAGGTTCACGGTGGGCCACGTGGTCATCGGCCTCGCGATGATCTGCACGAGCCTGATCGGACTGGTGTGGAGCATCCTGCGCCAGGTCCAGAACTCCTACGGCCCCCGGGACCGCGTCCTGTGGCCCTGGCTGGTGATCGTGATGGGCGCGGCCGCCATGGTCTGGGGGATCGTGCTGCTGGTCCTCGACGACGAGCCGTACTACCGCACCCCGGGGTTCGTGATGATCGGCCTGGGGCTGGTCTGCTTCAGCATCCTGAGCAAGGTCGGTCTGCTCGCGCTGGTGTGGCGGCGCACGTTCAGCCTCGCCAACCGCGTGCCGCTGGTCCCGATCGTGACCGCCCTCAGCTGCCTCTTCCTCGCAGCGTTCGTCTTCCAGGCCGCGATCACCGACTCCAACGTCTTCGTCGCCGCGCACGTGCTGGTCGGGCTGGGCGCCGTCTGCTTCACGCTCTACTCGATCGTCTCGATCCTGGAGAGCGGTACGTCCTCGCACGACGGCTGAGGCGCAGGCCTGTGGCACGGCCGTTGAATGGTGACCTGGATCCTCATCGGCCACCCTCCGCCCGGTACTCGGGCACTTCCGCGACCAGTGCGGCGGCCCGGCTGGCGGGCAGGGCGGAGCGTACGCCCCACTCGAGCAGCACCAACGCAAAGCCGGCCACCACGACCATGTCGACCCCGTTGGGCAGCACGTCGCGGCCACCTCCGAACCTTCCGAGGAAGGTCAGCACCAGCAGGCCGGCGTAGTAGGGGCCCAGCCAGGCGAGCGACCCCAGCTCCAGGGAACCGCGGAGTTGGGGTTGACGCACGATGCGCCACACGAGCACGGCGACACCGACGGCGATCGGGATGGTCAGCTTGATCATCGTCTCCCACCCTGTCCAGTAGATGATCAGGGAGATCACGACGAAGGCGATCCGGGCCAGGACCGACACCACGTGCAGCCGGAACGGCCGTCGCCGGTCCGGGACCTGGCGGCGCAGCGCGAGCACGCTGACCGGTCCGAGGCACATGGACAGCACGATGGCCCCGGAGTTGTACGAGAGGAGCTCCGACCACCCGTCACGGAACACGACGAGCAGCACCACACCGACCACGAGGTTCAGCGTCATCGCCCGCATCGGGACGCCGCGCCGGGTGAAGGCCGACACCGCACGCGGGAAGAGACCGTTCTGGGCCACGGCCACCGCGAGCCGACCGGTGGAGGCGGTGGAGACCAGGCCTGCGCCGAAGGGCCCGAGCACCGCGTCGGCCACCACCAGGTTCGCCAGCGCTGCCATGCCCAGGCCAGCGAGGAGCCCGGCGAGCGGTCCGTTCACGCCGCCCTTGTCGAGGCCCGCCCAGCCATCTCCGAGGTCGTCCGGGTTGACGGCCCCGACGAATCCCACCTGGAGAAGCGTGAAGAGCACCGTGCAGATGAGGATTCCTCCGACCAGGGCAACCGGGATCGTCACCTGAGGGCGATGCGCCTCGCCGGCGAGGTCCAAGGCGTGCCGGAACCCCAGGAAGGCGAAGACGACACCCCCCGTGGTGATGGCACTCATCACCCCGGCGGCTCCGCCAGGAGCAAAGCCGGTCTCGCGGATCGCCGCGGTGGAGAACTGGGTGAGCAACGCGACCGCGATGACCACGGGAACGAGCAGCTTCACCCACGTGAGCGCGGTGTTGATCCGGGTGAACAGAGCCACTCCGTAGGCGTTGAGCCCGGTGAACACCGCCAGCAGCACGGTGGCTGCCACGATTCCCGGCAGGCTCAGGGCACTCTTCCCGTTGGACGAGGCCTCCGCGACGAAGAGCCAGTCGAAGGCCGGCTCGTTGCTGGCGTACTCCAACATGGCCTGGGTCTCGATCGGCGCGGCCGTCACGTAGCCGACCCACGCCACCCAGCCGATCGCGATGCCCACCCCTCGCCCGTGGCTGTACGTCGGCAGCAGCCCGAGGCCGCCGACCACTGGCAGCATCGCGGCGAGCTCGGCGTACACCAGTGCGACGCTGATCAGCATCAGCCCCGCGATCGGCCACGCGAGGATGGCCGCAGGCCCGGCCTGCTGTGCCGCCAGGAGCGGGGCGAACAACAGTCCGGATCCGACCACGCCCCCGACCGCGACGAAGGTCAGCCCGAGCGTGCCCACCGACCGGTGGGGAGCCGTGGTCTCGTCCATCTCAGACGATTCGTGCGGGGCGACGGCTCGGGCCTGGTGCGCTGGTCCAGCACCTCACGGGCCGCGCCCGCGGGACCGCGGCCCAGCTGAGCGGCACCCCCTCCATGACTAGTTCTGCGCCAGGATCTGCTGCCCGGTGACCAGCGGATAGGTGGAGAGGGTGTCGCCGTCGAGGTCGACCTTGTGCATGTCGACCGCCGTGATCTGGCTGTTCTCGTACGTCGTGTAGTAGTAGATGCCCTTGTCGGTGTTGCAGCACGACGAGTAGATGGTGATCTCGTACTTGTCCCCCACCTCGACGCAGCCCCGCTGCTGCGCGACGGAGCCGAGGATGTGGAAGAACTGGCTGATCGCCTCGGACTCGGAGTCGCCCGACGTCGAGTTCATGGCCGTGAACGTGGCCTTCACGAAGCGGGACATCGAGGAGAGGTCGCCCGGCAGCCCGACGGCTCCGAGCCCGCGGCTGTAGGTGTCGAAGTCCAGCTTCTTCGAGAAGTGGTTCTCGGGCTGGGCGGTCGACATGCTCGCGTAGTTGTTGAGGTTGAACAGCTGGATGTCGAAGGGGGGGTTGTTGGTCAGCAGTCCTACCGGGTTGTCGTAGATCCGCAGCCCGTCCTTGACCGACTCGACGGTGATCGACTCGTCCCGGTCGGAGATGATCCAGTGCAGCGGCGAGAGCGGGAACTCGGCGCTGAAGGGGATGTCGACGAGCACCATCGCCTCCAGGGCCGCGCGAGCCTGGGACACGGTCTCGAACTGACCGAGGATCCAGGGGATGAACTCGAACGGCGTGACGTTGTCCTTCCCGGGCGTCTCGGGCTTGTAGTCGGCGTTCTCGGGGAAGTTGAGCCCCGCCATGCTCAGCCCCTTCTCGTTGGTCGCGTCGTAGTAGAGCGGGTAGCCGTCGGCCACCGTCGTCATCCCGATGACGGCGTGGTGGGCCACGAGGTCGTTCACCCTCCGGAAGGGGAACGGGTAGTTGCGCGGAGTGATGGTGACCGTTTCGTGGTACGAGAACTCGAGATCCAGGTTGCGACCGAAGTAGTGGTCCTTGGCGGTGTAGTTCGTTGCAGTGCACACGGTGTGGCCTCCACGCTGGTTTGCGACTCGATCGGTCCGGCTTCGATCCACGCCCACGTCAGGGGCGCGAAACAGGTGTGCCTCGACGCTAGGGGGCCAACCGGTCCTCGACCAGAGACCTTTGACCCTGTCGGGGAGGGGCATGGGCACGAGCGGGTCAGCGGGTCGGTGCCCCCGTGCAGCAACGCCGTGGCCGAGCCTCAAGGCTCAACCACGGCGCGTTGTCCACCGTGCCCCGGCTACGAGCCGGGCAGGCGGTCTCAGGCGGGGAGCGCCTGCCCCGTCTCCCGGACCCCCGGCTGACCGAGGGGCGACTCCTCGGGGAGGTTCTCGGCGCGCACCTCGCGGTACGGGCGGAGCTCGGTGTAGAGCTCGTCGCGCAGCGGGTTGCGGTGCCGCGTGACGATGACGAACACCTGGTAGGCCGCGACGGCGACGTTGGCCGCGAGCGACAGGGCCGACACGACGAAGAGCGCGGTCGGGTTGTGCGACGACTCGACGGCGAACTGCGAGGAGGTCACGAAGGTCGGGAACGCCATCGTGAACATCATCCACAGGGCCAGCGTGTGGGCGCGGTGCTGCAGCCAGGCGCCCTTCTTGATGAAGAAGGCGGGGATGGTGCAGGAGATGAGCAGGGCCGCACCGGCGTAGAAGGCGTGGTCACCGACGCAGTTGTAGACGTAGGCGAAGTTCCACAGGTCGTAGGCGATGATCCAGAACCACATCATGTCGGGCCAGATCATGTCCTTCGAGCGGTCGCGCGACACGATGATTCCGGCCCATCCGCAGATCGTGAGCAGGTTGAGGATCCCGGCGATGCCGTTCATGTAGTTCCACGACCCGCCGACCATGAAGACGCCGTCGTGCATGCCCTGCAGTCCCGCCACCTGGAAGTCACGGATGACCGCCTCGGCGATGTTGATCGCCAGGATGGCCGCGGGGAACATCAGCATCCAGCGGTTCTTCGCCAACCGCGGGACGTACCGGATGAGCATGAAGCCCAAGCACCCGGCGAGTGCCGAGTAGACCTTCACCCAGTGGAACCAGGTGCCGGTGGACGACCCCTCGCCGGCCGTGTTCGGCCACACGAACAGGGTCAGGAAGATTGGCAACGCCACGAAGAAGCCAAGACCGGCCCACTTCCAACGACGCGTGACCTCGTTGAGCGCGATGAGGCCCCCGAGGACGACGAAGAACATCGCCCACGAGTACCAAGGAATGGATTCGAACAAGAACATCGGACCTCCTCTCCCGTCGCGGTCCGCGACGTGCGGTCCGCCGATTTCCACGGTAGGAACTGCTCCGCCGGGCGTCACTAGACAGCTGAGGCGATGTGTCCAAGGGCGTCGAGCCGTACTGTGAGGCATGGCTGAGGGGAGCGCCCAGGCGCAGCAGAGAGCAGGCGCACGCGACGCGCTGGCGTCCGCGCTCAAGGCGCGGCTGCGCACCGAGCCGTTGGACAAGGTGACGGTCACGCAGCTGACGCGTGACTGCGGACTGACCCGGCAGGCGTTCTACTACCACTTCCCGGACGTGCGGCACCTCGCCGTCTGGGTGTTCGAGACCGAGGTCGCCGCCCAGGTCCGCGCGGACGCCTCCGACGTGGGCTGGTCCGACGGCCTGGTCAGGCTGATGCTCTACATGCGCGACAACCGCTCGTCCACGTTCGCCGTGCTCGACGGGCTCGGTCGTGCCGGGCTCGAGCGCTTCCTGCTCGGGCAGATGCGGCCCGTCACCGAGGCCGTGATGGACCGGGACGGTGGTGGACCGGTCCTCCCCCACGATCGCGTTCTGGTCGTCGACTTCTACACCTCGGCGGTGCTGGCCGTGGTGCTGCGCTGGGTCGCGGACGGCATGGTGGAGCACCCCTACCGCGTGGCGGGCGACCTCGACCTCATGCTGGACGGCGCGATCCGCGAGTCTGTCCGCCGGCTCGACGCGCGAGCCGCACTCCCGCGCCGTCAGGGTCGCGGCTAGGACGTCTCACACCCGCGCGGTGTACTCGGGGTGTCCGTAGCCGCGGAGGCGCCGCTCGAGGGTGGCCACCACGTAGCGGTCCACCAGCTTCTCCACACCGGGGACGTGGGAGAGCCGGCGCGCGGCCAACGTGCGTCCGATGACGAAGGGCAGCATGGTCGTCGCTCGCGCCCGGTCCAGGGCGCTGACCCGGACCCCCATCGCCGCCGCCCGGTCGTAGTCGCCCTGGAGGAAGGCCTTCACGAACGTCACCGTGGAGAAGCTGCGCTCGAACGTCTCGGCGAGCACCCCGGCGCCGTGGGCGTCCGGGTGCAGGGTCGCGGCCAGGGTGGAGCGTACGAGCTCTCCGCACGTCGCGTCGTCGAAGCTGGCCCGCAGCGTCGCAGCCCGGGCCTGGAGCACTCTCAGCACCTGGGCGGGCGAGTCGGGGAGCAGCTCGTTGGGCAGGCCCAGCAGGAAGCACCGGTACCGCGCCAGCTCGACGTTGGCCTGCTCCCGCGCGTCGAACTCGGTGCGTCCCTGGCGCAGCGCCTTCATGGAGATCAGCGCGATGTTGATCATCCCCGCCGGCATCTGGTCGACCTGCGGGATCGGCAACCCGTAGGTGCCCACGTCCCACTGCTCGCTGCGCAGGGCGTGCAGCCGCACCGACGAGTGCATGAGCCGGACCATCGCAGCAGCCTCGAAGCCAGGGCCGAAGCGGTCCACTCCCCCGGGCAGCACGGTCGCGGCGAAGAACGAGGCGGTCTCCTTCACGCGGCGCGCCGACGTCCGGCCCGACAGGGTCCCGGTGATCGCCATCGGCAGCGCGGCGTACGCGTTGAGGAACGTCGCCAGGAAGGCGCCCCGGATGACGAACGGCGTCACGAGCGCGGCATCGATCCGCTCCCACCGGGCGCCCTCCCGGACGAGGTCCATGTCGATCCACTCCGGCGTCGCCTCCATCGAGGCGATGAAGGCCCGCAGCTCGGCGGGGGCGTCCTGCACGGCGTCCACCCCCTCGCGGCAGGCGGTGCGCAGCATCGTGACCAACCCGCGCATGCCGTGGACCGGCAGCAGCAGGGCGTAGGCGTCGGCCACGACGTCGCCCAGACGGGTGGCGGTCACCACCAGGTCGACCAGATCGGCGTCGGCCAGGATCGAGGCCCGGTCGGCACCCTTCACGAAGCCGAGCTCGCTGGGGTCGTCAGGGCCGAGCGCGAGTCGCTCCGGCACGGCGTCCGGGTCGAGGTGTCCGTACACCTGAGGCAGCTCCTCCCGCTGCCTGCGGACCCGTTCGACGAGCGCCTCGTGAGTCATGTCGCCTCCTGCGTGCCTGGACCTCCAACCTACGGTGGCCCCGAAGGTCACGCCAGCACCGCTCACCCGGACGAGCCGGTTGACTCCCCGCCGACGAGCTCCTGCATGGACCCCGACGTGAAGCGGCGCACCTCCTGGGGCCAGCCACACCCCTCGGCCACCTTCCCGGCCCACCTGCGGGCGGACTCGTCGTCGGGCACGTCGATGATGGTGAGCCCACCCAGCCACTCCTGGGTCTGCGTGAAGGGCCCGTCAGTGACGACCACCTCACCGCTCCGGGCGTCCGCGCTGGCCGCTTCCTCCAGCTCCTCGACCAGCCCACCGGCATACACCAGGACGCCGTGCTCCTGCATCTCCCGCATGACCGCCACGGAGGGTGCGACACGACTCGCGAACCACGCCTCGTCGTGGTCGCCGACCCACTGCTGGTTGAAGTGGATCAGGTACTGAGGCATCTCGGCTCCCTGGCGTCGGGCGGACTCGTGCACCCCACTCTCCCGCTGGTCACCCCAGCGGGCAAGGCCCTCAGCCAGCGAGGAACGAGAACCGCACCTCGCGCTCAGGGTTGTCGACGTTGAGGTCGACGAGGCAGATGCTCTGCCAGGTGCCGAGCGCGAGTCGTCCGCCCAGGACGGGGACGCTGGCGTACGGCGGGAGCAGCGCCGGCATCACGTGCGAGCGCCCGTGCCCCCTCGAGCCGTGGCGGTGGAGCCACCGCTCGTCGGCCGGCAGGAGGTCACCCAGGGCAGCGAGCAGGTCGTCGTCGGAGCCCGCGCCGGTCTCGAGGATGGCGAGGCCGGCCGTGGCGTGCGGGACGAAGACGTGGACCAGCCCGTCCCCGCGTCCCGAGACCCAGGCAGCGACGTCCTCGGTGAGGTCGAGGACGCGCTCGACGTCACCGGTCCGGTAGTGGCGCAGGTGTGATTCCACCTGCACATGCTGGCACGTGCGCAGCGGCTCCGGAAGAACCTGCCTGCCGCCCGGCAAGGTCGAGGGTTCCGTCCCGTCGTCAGGAACTGTGGGCACAACGGTCCACCAGCCACCTGTCACCATGGCTGGGTGAGTGACGACAGCAGCTGGCTCCAACGAGCCATCGAACTGGCCACCGACAGCGTCTCCGACGGTGGCGGTCCCTTCGGCGCCGTCATCGTGCGCGACGGCGTGGAGATCGCCGCGGGTCAGAACCGCGTGACCTCGAACTTCGACCCGACCGCCCACGCCGAGGTCCAGGCCATCCGGACCGCCTGCACCGCGCTCGGGGAGTTCAGCCTCGCCGGTTGCACGGTCTATGCCTCGTGCGAGCCGTGCCCGATGTGCCTCGCCGCCTGCCTGTGGGCGCGCGTCGACCGAATCGTCTACGCCGCCGACCGGGACGACGCCGCACGCGGCGGCTTCGACGACCGGCGCTTCTACGAGCTGTTCACCCGACCTCGTGCGGAGTGGGAGGTCGCGGTCAAGTCCCTGCGTCTGCCCGAGGCGGAAATGCCCTTCCACGCGTGGCGCGCCCGCGAGGACCGCCACCTGTACTGACCACCTGACCAGGCATGGAGCGCTCGCAGCGGGGTACGGGTCCGGGGTCCACCCCGAGCCGAAGGAAGAGTGCCCATGGCAGCAGGAGACCACCGCGTGAGCGCCGACGACGTCACGGACGACGGCGCAGAGTCCAGCCAGCAGCCCCAGCGCCTGGTGGCAGACCTCGTGGTCGAACGCCTGCGGGCATGGGGCGTGCACCGCGTCTTCGGCTACTCCGGCGACGGCATCAACGGCTTCATGGGCGCCCTGCGAAGGGCCGACGGCGACCCGGCATTCGTCCAGGCCCGCCACGAGGAGAACGCTGCCCTGATGGCGGTGGGCCACGCCAAGTACACCGGCGGGGTCGGCGTCGTGACCAGCACGCAGGGTCCGGGTGCGGTGCACCTGCTCAACGGCCTGTACGACGCCAAGCTCGACCACCACCCTCTGGTGGCGATCGTCGGCCAGCAACCGACGACGGCACTGGGATCGGAGTACCAGCAGGAGATCGACCTGCCGGCCCTCTTCAAGGACGTGGCGGCACAGTACGTCCAGACGGTGCTGGCGCCGGAGCAGGCCGCCATGGTGGTGGACCGCGCCTTCCGGACGGCCCTCGCGACCCGCTCCCCCTGCGTCGTCGTGCTGCCCCACGACGTCCAGGTCGAGCCTGCCCCCGACCAGCCGCCGCACGAGCACGGCGTCGTGCCGACCGCGCCCCAGTGGCGCACGCCCCGCGTCATCCCCGCCGACGACGACCTCGCGGAGGCCGCCGCCGTTCTCAACGCCGGTGAACGCGTGGCCCTCCTGGTTGGTCAGGGCGCGAAGGACGCCCAGCGGCAGGTGCGCGCCGTGGCCGAACGACTCGGTGCCGGCGTGACGACCAGCCTCCTCGGCAAGCCGTGGTGGGACGAGACCCTGCCCACCAGCTGCGGCGTCATGGGCCACCTCGGCACGACCGCCTCAGGATGGCTGATGGACCAGTGCGACACCCTCCTGATGATCGGCACCAACGACCCGTGGACGGAGTTCTACCCGGCGCCCGGACAGGCGCGAGGTGTGCAGGTCGACATCGACGGCCGGCACCTGGCGAATCGCTACCCGGTGGAGGTCGGGCTCGTGGGCGACGCGGCCGAGACCCTCGACCGGCTCCTGCCCCTGCTGGAGGACAAGTCGTCGCTCCCGTGGCGGTCCGACGTCGTGGCCCAGGTGGAGCGCTGGCACGCCATCGCCGAGGAACGCGCCGCGGCCGACGCCCACCCACTCACGCCCGAGTACGTCGTACGGGCCCTCACCCCGCAACTCCCTGCGAACGCCCAGGTCAGCGTCGACGTCGGATCGGTCGTCTACTGGTACGCGCGGCACCTCACCCTCCCCCACGGAGTGCAGGCGCACCTGTCCTCCACGCTGGCCTCGATGGGATCGGGCCTTCCCTACGGCCTGGCTGCCAAGCTCGCCGAGCCCGGACGACCTGTGGTCGCGCTGGTGGGAGACGGGGGCATGCAGATGAACGGGATAGCCGAGCTCATCACCGTCGCCTCTCGCCGGCGGGACTGGGACGACCCTCGCTTCGTCGTGCTCGTGCTCAACAACCGCGACCTGGCCGAGGTGACGTGGGAGCAACGCGAGACGGAGGGCGATCCGCGCTACGACGTCAGCCAGTCGCTGCCGGACTTCCCGTACGCCGGCTACGCCGACCTGCTCGGGCTCACCGGCATCCGCGTGGAGCACGGGCACGAGGTCGAGGCGGCGTGGGAGCGTGCGCTGGCGGCGGATCGCCCGGTGGTGCTGGAGGCGGTCGTCGACCCGGACGTCCCGCTGCTGCCTCCCTTCCCCGCCGGGGAGCAGAAGCTCGAGAACTTCCGGCGGGCGCTGGGGCAGGAGGACGACGGAGCGCGGGCCCGCCGGCTCCTGGACGCGCAGGCTGCGCAGGAACGGCCGTAGGCCGGTGCCGAGTCGCTAGGACGACGCCACGAGGCCGACGAGCCACTGCGCGGCGTTGAGGACTGCCAGCCCGACGGAGGTGCCGATGGCGACTCCGATGAGCACCAGCAGCAAGAGGGTCAGTGCGGTCCCCGTGCGGGGATTGCGTTCCAGGAAGCCGACCGTGTCACCCGGACGACGTGGCAGTGACGGACGGGGGATGTGGTGGATCTGGCGCATGCTCATGCCATGACGGTGCGCCGGGTCCTCCCCTTCCCGGCAGGGCTGCTCGGCTCAGGTCCCGATGACCAAGGACACCTTTCCCGAAGCGGCGGACATGGTCCGTCGAGAGCATGCGACCGCAGGGTCGGCAGGGGTCGTCGGCTCCGTCTGCGAGGAGCCCCTCGGAACCTCTGCCTCGGCCGGCAGACCGACACGGAGCCGACTCAGATACACCACAGGTCCCACCACTCACAAGGGCCGAAATCCCCAAAATTCGTTGGCTCGCGGAAGATCAACGGGCTGTGCCCGAACGTACATTGACAACATGGAACCCGAACTGCAGGAAGTCGCCGCCGGCCCGGCCAAGCCGATCACTGTCTTTCTGCTCGACGACCATGAACTGGTCCGTCACGGCATCCGCAGCGTGCTGGAGCGCGACGGCGACATCGTCGTCGTCGGCGAGTCGGGCCTGGCCCAGCAGGCCGCCCAGCTGATTCCTGCACTCCGGCCCGACGTCGCCATCCTCGACGTGCGGCTCCCCGACGGCACCGGCGTGGAGGTGTGCCGTCAGGTGCGCTCGGTGGACTCCGGGATCGCCGCCCTCATGCTGACCTCCTACGACGAGGACGAAGCCCTCTTCGCGGCCATCATGGCCGGTGCGGTGGGATACGCCCTCAAGCAGGTGAAGGTCTCCGACCTCGTTGACACCGTGCGCCGCGTCGCAGCGGGTCAGTCCACGCTCGACCCGTCACTCACCTCCCGCGTGCTGGCGCGGCTGCGTGACGGGCCTCCCGTCAATCCCCTGACCAAGCACCTGACACCGAAGGAGCGGCAGGTGCTGGAGCTGGTCGGCCAGGGGCTGACGAACCGACAGATCGCCTCGCAGCTCCACCTGACCGAGAAGACCACCAAGAACTACGTGTCCGCGATGCTCGGAAAGCTCGGCGTCACGTCTCGGACCCAGGCGGCGATCATCGCGACGATAGGACATCAGGGGGGACACCAGGGGGGACACCACGGACACCAGCACAACCACCGTTGAGGGGCGTCCACGGCGCCGCATGAGTGGGCGCCACCGACAGGGGGCATACCTCAGGTGGGCATACATCCAATGGGGGATGGCTTTCCCCATGGCACGAGGGATGACAAGGGAGTGGCCATGTATGACATCTCGGGAAATCGCCAGGACCCCTGGCTGCACGACGATCCGCCGGACCTCCGATCACTCGCCCGCAGAGCCGTCTCCTCCAACGGGCCGCGAGCCGACCAGGAGGCCGTGCTCTCGCTGCTGGCCGTGCTGACGAGCGTGTCGTCGGGGCTCAGCCTGGACGACAAGCTGGCCCGCATCATGGCAGTGGCCAAGGAGATCACGGGGGCCCACGAGGCAGTCTTCGAGCTCGTGGACGGGCCCACCCACCGGGGACCACCCAAAAAGCGCGGGTGGGAGGTCCTCGAGGCAGACGTCCGGTCCCAGGAGGAGGTCATCGGGCACCTGAAGCTGGTCGGCAAGACCACCCGGGCGGGCGGGTTCACCGAGCTCGACCGGGAGATCGCCCAGGCCCTGGCCGCAGCATCGGGCGTGCTCATCGAGAACGCCAGGCTGCGTGACCAGGTGAGGCGCCACCACCTGGCGTCTCGAGCCCAGGGCACCGACCTGGACGTCGAGCACCTCGGCGAGGCCGACCAGTGGTCCTCGCTGGAGGACAGGGACCGGATCGCCCGCGACCTCCATGACCTGGTCATCCAGCGGCTCTTCGCGTTGGGCCTCGACGTGGAAGCCATCTCGTGGCTGCGAGATCCCGCGGAGATCGCGCGGAGGCTGGCCCGTGACTCGGCAGAGATCGACACCACGATTCGCGACATCAGGCGCATCATCTTCAGGCTCGGTGCGACGGGAGACGACACCGATCCACGCGCCGCCGTCGAGGAGCTGGTCGACAGGGCGACACGGACGATGAAGCTCCGTCCGCGGCTCGAGTTCCGGGGTCCGGTGAGGACGGTGATCGACCCCGGCCTCCTCTCCGACGTCCTGGCGGTGCTGAGCGAGGGCCTGTCCAACGCCGCACGTCACGCCCGGGCCACGACCTGCTCGGTCGAGCTCAGTGCCCTGGACGACGTGGTGGTCACGATCGCCGACGACGGCACCGGACTCCCCCGCGTCATGGAGGAGAGCGGTCTCGCCAACATCCGCGCCCGAGCCCAGCAGCGTGGGGGTGCGTTGGAGATCAAGTCGGTGGCCGAGGTCGGGACGACGCTGGTGTGGCGCGTGCCCTTCCCCGAGCTGCGTCGGGCTCCCTGACCGGGCGACGTGCTGTGACGGCCGCGGTCGTCACAGCACGAGCTCGGGCTGCAGCCGTTTGATGGTCCACGTCCGCTGGCGACGTGCTCCCCAGGTCGTGAAGGCCAGCGCGACCAGGAGCACGCCGACCAGCACCGCCACGTCGATGGTGAAGGTCTGCCCGTCCCCTCCGTACAGCGTCTGGCGCAGCCCCTCGACCGCGTACGACATGGGCAGTACCTGGTGGAAGCTCCGCAGCGGCTCCGGCACGGTCTGCCAGGGGAACGTTCCACCCGCAGTGACCAGCTGGACGAGCATCAGCACCAGGCCCAGGAACTGCCCCACGGCGCCCAGCCACACGTTCAGGGCCTGGATGGCCGCCACGAACGCCGCGGACGCGAGCAGCAGGAGCAGCACGGTCGCGACCGGGTGCACGACGTCGATGCCGAGCGCGAACTTCACCAGCCCGAACATCACGAGCACCTGCACGGCACCGATGAGCCCGGCCGGTATCCAGCCGCCGAACGTCGTCTGCCACGGGGCCGCGCCCGCAGCGGTCGGCCGCGGCGACAGCGGCTTGACGAGGAGGAACAGGACGTAGGCCCCGATCCACGCGGCGAGCGACATGAAGAAGGGGGCGAGGCCGGCCCCGTAGTTGCCGGCGCGGGCGAGCGTGTCGTCGGCCACACGTACGGGGTTGCCGATCGTCCTGGCCGTCGCACGTTCCGTCCTGGCGTCCGGGTTCGGGATCTTGCCCAGCCCTTCGCGCAGACCCGATCGGAGCTCTGCGGTCCCGTTTCGCAGGCGGATGCTCCCGTCCCTCAGCCGTACGCTCCCCCGGGCCAGGCGATCGGCCCCCGTCGCCAGCTGGGCGGTGCCGGACGCCAGTGAGTCGACCCCCGTCGACAGCCGTCCGGCGCCGGAGTCGAGCTGGGCAGCACCCTCCTGCAGTCGGCCGGCCCCGGCCCGCGCGCTGTCGATCCCGCGGACCAGCTCGGGCGTCGCGTCAGCCAGCCGTTGCGCGCCGGCGGCGACCTCGCCCGACCCGGCACTGAGCTTGTCCAGGCGGTTCGACGCCTGCCGGACGTCCCTCCCTGCCTGCTGGACCGGAGCGCGGGCCACGTCAAGCACGGCGATGAGGTCGCGGCCCTGGGCCGGTGTCAGCACTCCGTCGTCCACCAGCTCCTGCACGCGACGACGCAGCGCCGCGTCAGCCTCCTCGAGCTGGCGCAGCACGTCGCCGGTCACCTCGGCGACGCGGCGTCCGACTGCGGCGACCTCCTCGTTGCCCGCAGCGACCCGACCGGCACCGTCGGCGAGACGGCGCGTCTGGTCGGGCAGGTCGCGCGTCCGGGTCGCCAGGGTGCCGAGACCGGAGCTCAGCTCGCTGGCCCCCGCAGTCAGGCGTCCCGCCCCGGAGGCGAGCTCGTCGGCGCCGCTGCGCAGTCGCGTCGTGCCGTTCGACGCCTCGGTCGCTCCCGTCGCGAGCTCGCGGGTCCCCGTGACGGCCTGCTTCGTGCCGGCGACCAACTCGTCGGCCCCCTTGACCAGGCGTTCCGCGCCCTCGACCCCGCTCGCCAGGTTGGTGTGGATGGAGGCGAACCCCCGAAGGAAGGTGGTCGCCGCCTCGGTGCCGACCTCCTCGGCGATGGCGTCGCGCACCTTCCCCACGATGGTGTCGGCGATGGTGGTCGCCATGTAGTTGTTGGCGTCGTTGGTGATCAACGTCAGGCTCGCCTGCCGAGGTTCGAACTTGCCTGCGGAGACGAGGTCCTCGGAGAAGGACGGCCCGATGACCAGGGCGGAGTCGTACCTGCCCGAACGGATGCCTGCCTCCGCATCGGTCTGGCTCGTCCTGGTCCATCCGAACCCGCCGTCGCCGTCGAGCAGCCGCCTGGCCACCTCGTCGCCGTAGTTGACCTCGCGGGCGGGATGTCCCTCCCCGCCCGCGGTGGTGGCCCCCAGGTCCTGCACCACCAGGGCAGCCGGCACCTGGTCGAGCCGTCCGTAGGGGTCGTCGTTGGCGAAGAGGTAGAGGCCCGAGTAGAGCGAGGGAACCACCACCAGGGCCAGCACCGCCAGCTTCGGGAGGGTCCCCGTGGTGAGGCGGCGCAGCTCGGCGGCCGCCACTCGGATCGCGATCATGGGTCGGCCTCCTCGTGAGGGGAGCGTGAGCTCCCGTCGTCCGTCAGACGCTCGAACCGTGTGGTGGGCGCGTCCTCGTCCTCCCTGGGCGGGTCAGATGCGTCCGCCTGCTGGTCCTCGCCGGTGTAGTCGTCGACCACCACCCTCAGCGCCTCCACCGGCCTGCGGCGCAGCGCCTCGGGTCCCCGCGCGGTGGGGAGCGTGGCTCCCAGGTCTCGCGCCGTGGGCCGCAGGCACTGCGCCAGCACGCCGTATCCCTGACCCGCGAACTCCTGGGCCAGGCCCCACCACCGGCGCGGATCGCCGCCGTGCCGGTCGGGGAGCGTCAGCACCAGGAACCGGACGTCGAGCCGTTGCGCGGCCAGGCGCGTCAGCAGCTCGGTCCTGTCACCTCCGTAGAGGTCCTCGAAGCGCTCCTTGCGCCGGTCCAGCAACCCCTGGGACTCGAGCCACGGGTTCATCCGTCCCGCGCGCGCGGGCCGATGGGCGTAGGCCAGCTCCTCGGCGACCACCGTGTGCAGGGGGACGACCTCGTCCGGCTCCGAGACACCGGGGAGGTCGACCAGTGCGGTGACCCGGCGCAGCAGGGTGGACGACGTGGAGACGCTCCCGTCCCCGTCCAGCAGCTCGACGCTCCCCGAGGTGGGGAGCATGCGCCCGGTGGCGACGAGGGCGAGCGCCGTGTGCCCCTGCCCGGGGTCCCCCGCGACGAGGAGGCACTCCCCGACCTGGAGGGAGAGCGTGTCGAGCTCGAGGACGGAGGAACGGCGTCCGTCGAGACGTACGCCGTTCAGCTGGATCCGCTTCGGTCTGGGTCCAGGGCGATCAGCCCGCCGCCACCGCACCCTTCACGTCCGCCGCAGTGCCGCGATCTTGGACCCGATGAGGAGGAAGACCCACGTGGTGAGGATGTAGGGCCAGGTGTAGTGCGGGAAGGTCGTCGCGTCGTTCATGAGCAGCGTGACGACGGCCGTCACCACGGTGCCGACCGCGGCGTAGCACCACGAGGCCACGTTGGCCTGGTGGAAGACGACGGCCAGCGCGATCGCCGTGAGCACCCCGGAGTACCCGGCCAGCCCCTGCTCGATGGTGCTCGCCGACTCGCCCATGGCGAGGGCCGTCAGGCTGCCCAGCACGCTTCCCATCACCGCGGCGAGACCGACCTTCCACGAGGCGATGAAGAGCCCGAGAAGGATCAGGGCACCCGCCCACACGCTGTTGACGAGCACCACCTCCGAGACGTTGGTCAGGAGCGAGGTGAGGAAGGCATCGCCCGTGCCGTCGACGACGTGCTTCGCGGATGACTCCACGTGGATGCTGGTGGAGGCCGCGTACAGGATCGAGGCAGCCGTGCAGAAGGGGGCCGTTGTGTAGGGCAGGTTGAACCCCTTCAGCGCCGGACGGGCGAAGAGCCAGGCGAAGAACAGGGTCAGCGGTGCGGTGAGCACGGCTCCGACCGGGGTCAGGACGTACGCCCACCCCTGCGCGCCGAGCGCCGTGTAGACCGCGGCTCCCACCAGGCAGCCGTTGAAGCCCTGCATGCCCATGCCGACGTTGTCGGCGTCGAAGCCCACCAGGCACCCCGCCAACGTGCCGATGATCGTGCCGATCGCGGCCAGCAGCGCCATCTGCCAGTCCGCCACCAGGAAGGCGGCCAGGATCAGCAGGCCCGTCCAGGGGTTCGCCTGGAAGAAGATCTGTCCGACCCCCTCTGCGAGGGAGCGCCAGGTCACCGCCCGAAGGCTGGCTGCGGGGTCACGCGTCGCACTCATCCCGGACATCTCGTCTCCTCTTCCATGGGCCTGTCAGCCCATCGGTCAGCACTTTCGAATGAGGGGTGCTTCCACGTCGGTGAGCGCCAGCCGCAGCGCCCGCCAGGCCAGGGTCGTCGCGTGTGCGACGCTCATCACGTCGTCGGCGACCATGCGCACCCACGCACCTGCCTCGCCGGGCAGGGCACTCACGCCGAACGACACGTCGCCCACCTCCGGGGCGAGGGTGTCGTGCAACAGCTCCTGGAGCTCCTTGGCACTCATCCGGTCGGTGAGGACGTAGAGCATGGAGAGGACGTCGCGGTCGTCCATCACGGCCAGGCCACCGGTGTCGCCATCCTGGGGCACGAGCCGCACCCGGTCGAGGGCGACCATGTGGCCGGTGGGACGCCGGACCTCGAGGTCGCTGGCCAGCGCCGTGTACGCGTGCCGCTCACCCCTGCCCAGGCGCCCCGCCATGAAGGTCTCCCCCATCACCAGGGTGGCGGACTCGGCGATGGTGACGCGGTTGCGCTGGTACAGGCGGGACCGCGCGAAGGCGATGAGGGGGTCGGGCAGATACTCGACGTAGGCCTCGTCCTGCACGTCGAGGTTCACCTGCGCCACGGCGTAGTCGTGCTCCATCTTGAGCACCTTGGTGTAGGCCGACGTGGTGACGTGGGCCGACGACCCCGGCCCGAAGGTCAGGTCGGTGCGCAACCGGTCTCCCTGCATGATCCCCGCACCGGTCGACATCAGGTAGGTGTAGGGCATGTCGGGCCGCAACGGGTCGTAGTAGAGCGGACGCATGATCTGCAGGGGCGACTTCTGGTAGTGCTCGACCAGCTCCGTGCCGTCACCGCGCCGGGCGAACCCGAGCTCGAGGATGCCGATCTTGCCCGGGCTCCCCGGGGGAAGGGTGTCGGGCACGCCACGGTGTCGAGCGATGATCTCCGGCACCCAGTCGGGTTCGTAGTGACCGGGCTGGAGCCGGGGACCGCCGTAGCCCACGACGCTGCGCTGGACCGGCACCTGCTCGACCGACACAGGCTCGACCGGCACCTGGGCGACCGTGGGGCTGCGGGGACGTACGCGTGCACCGGTCATCTCAACAGCGCTCCGCTGCGTTCGGCCCACAGGGACAGGATCTGTTCCTGGAGCTCGGCCACGCCCTGGCCGGTGAGGGAGTTGGTCAGCACGACCGGCCGCCCTTCCCGCACCCGGTGGGCGTCCGACTCCATGACCCCCAGGTCGGTGCGTACGTACTGGGCGATGTCGATCTTGTTGATGACGAGGATGTCGGAGTCGGTGATGCCGGGACCACGTTTGCGCGGCATCTTCTCGCCCTCGGCGGTGTCG
The DNA here is from genome assembly GCF_006007965.1 of Nocardioides jishulii. NCBI lineage: Bacteria > Bacillati > Actinomycetota > Actinomycetes > Propionibacteriales > Nocardioidaceae > Nocardioides > Nocardioides jishulii. The sequence continues at coordinate 2,124,826 of NZ_CP040748.1, forward strand.
AGGACGAAGACGAAGACGTCGGCCAGGATCGGCGAGAAGGTGAGGGTCAGGTTGTCGCCGCCGGACTCGTAGAGCAGGGTGTCGACCTCGGGGAAGCGCTCGAGCATCTCGGCACCGGCAGCGAGGTTCATCGTCGGGTCGTCACGCACCGCCGTGTGCGGGCAGGCGCCGGTCTCGACGCCCACCACCCGCTCCGGGTCCAGGACCCCGGCGAGCTCGCGTCGTACGTGCTGGGCGTCCTCCTGGGTGTAGATGTCGTTGGTGATCACCGCTGGCTGGCGACCGGCCGCCAGCAGCCCCGGCACCAGAGCCTCGGTCAGGGCGGTCTTGCCCGACCCCACCGGGCCGCCGATGCCGATCCTCAACACGTTGTCCGTCATCGTTTTCCTCATTCGTTCGTCGTTTGTCAGGGGTGGTGCAGGCCACTCGGTCAGGTCAGCAGGCGAAGAGCCGTGCGGGGGCACGTTCGTGCTGTGCCGACACCACGTCGGCCATCGGCACGAAGCCGCCCATGTCGTCGAGCTCGCGCTCCACCGCCGACGTGGCCACCTCGGCGATCTCGGGAGCCAGCCGGTGGAGGAGCACCTGCGCGTGCACGTGGTCGGTCAGGCGCAGGCGCAACGCGGCCCCCAGGAAGCTGGCGGCGAAGGCGGACAAGTCGGAGACGACCGCCTCCTCCACCCCCACCCCCCTCGAGGCGTGCACCACGGCCGCAGCCACCGGCTGGCACCCGGGCGTGGCCTTGGTGGTCACCATCTCCGACCACCTGGCGAGCTCGGGGCCGCCGAACGCCTGGAGGGCCACGTCGGTGAGCTGGTGCCCACTGCGTACCGAGGCCTTGCGCATCTCGGTGTTGAGCTTGCTGGCGTGGAGCAACGAGTCCACCTCGACCACCCGTTCCCAGTCCCCCACCCGGACCGCGTCGTGGGCGCGGGCCAGGGCGGTGGCGTCCGCGGGACCGACCGAGTGGCGCAGCATCCCCCGCGCCAGCTCTTCGAGGTCGTCCCGGACCACCAGGCGGGCCTGACTGAATCCCTCCAGCCCGTGGGACATGGTGTAGAACCCGCTCGGGAACGCCGAGTCGGAGAGCTGGAGACAGGTCAGGAGACTGGTGGCGCTCGTCACGGACACCCCTAGACCATGAAGAACAGCTGGGTCATGGGAAGCGACTCAGCAGGCTCGATGTGGGCAGGCTCGCCGTCGAAGCTCACCTTGTAGGTCTCCGGGTCGACGTCGATCAGCGGAGTCTCCTCGTTGCGCACCATGTGCTCCTTGCCCAACGAACGAGTCCGCTTCACCGGCATGACCTGGCTCTGCAGCCCCAGCTTCTCGGGCACGCCCTTCTCGATCGCCGCCTGGGACATGAACGTGATGCGGGTGCTCTGCATGGCCTTGCCGAACATCCCGAACATCGGACGGTAGAAGACAGGCTGCGGAGTCGGCAGCGAGGCGTTGGGCTCACCCATCAGCGCCCAGTTGATGACGCCGCCCTTGATCACCATCTTTGGCTTCGCACCGAAGGAGCCCACTGGCCACAGCACGATGTCGGCCATCTTGCCGTCCTCGAGCGAACCGACGTAGTCGGAGACGCCCTGGGTGATGGCGGGGTTGATGGTCACCTTCGCGAGGTAGCGCAGCACCCGGAAGTTGTCGTTGCCGGGCGCGTCCTCGGGCAGGGGTCCCCGCTTGTCCTTGCAGTGGTGGGCGATCTGGAAGGCGCGGATGTAGTTCTCACCGATCCGCCCCATCGCCTGGGAGTCGGACGAGATCATCGACAGCACCCCCACGTCGTGGAGCACGGTCTCGGCCGAGATGGTCTCGGCCCGCACGCGCGAGTCCGCGAAGGAGACGTCCTCCGGCACGTCGTGCGAGAGGTGGTGGCAGACCATCACCATGTCGAGCAGCTCGTCGACGGAGTTGACCGTGTAGGGCAGGGTCGGGTTGGTCGAGGAGGGCAGCACGTTGGGGTAGCCGGCCGCCTTCATGATGTCGGGCGCGTGACCACCTCCTGCTCCCTCGGTGTGGTACGTGTGGATCGTCCGGCCGTCGATGGCCGCCATCGTGTCCTCCACGTAGCCCGCCTCGTTGAGGCTGTCGGTGTGGACGGAGACCTGGATGTCGTACTCATCGGCCACTGTGAGCGCGCAGTCGAGCGCAGCGGGCGTGGTGCCGTAGTCCTCGTGCACCTTGAGCGACGACGCTCCCGCCTCGACCTGCTCGATCAGCGGGCCGGGCAGCGAACCGTTGCCCTTGCCGTGGAACCCCATGTTGACCGGGATGTCCTCAGCCGCCTCCAGGAGCCGTGAGATGTACCAAGCACCCGGCGTCGTGGTCACTCCGTTGGTGCCGTCCGTGGGGCCAGTGCCGCCACCGAACAGCGTGGTGATGCCGTTGGACAGAGCCGCGTAGGCCTGCTGCGGTGAGATGTAGTGCACGTGGCTGTCGAAACCGCCGGCCGTGGCGATCATGTGCTCACCGGAGAGGAGCTCGGTGCCAGGACCCACCACGAGACGGGGGTCCACGTTCTTCTGCAGGTGAGGGTTGCCCGACTTGCCGACACCGACGATCTTGCCGTCCTTGACGCCGATGTCGCCCTTCAGCACGCCCAGCACCGGGTCGAGGACGATGACGTTGGTGATGACCAGGTCCAACCCGCCCGTGGCGCCTGACGACTCGGGGTCGGCGGCCATGCCGTCGCGCGCCGTCTTGCCGCCGCCGTAGACGACCTCGTCGCCGTAGCTGCCCTCGTTGAAGTCCTTCTCGATCTCGATCACGAGGTTCGTGTCCGCCAGCCGGATCTTGTCACCGACCGTCGGGCCGAAGAGGTCCGTGTACTGCTTGCGCGAGATGATGGCCATCACTTGCCGCCCTTCTTGGCCTTGCCCGATTCGGACGAGCCGCCCTTGCGGCTCGTCGGCTTGCCGTCGCTGAAGCCCTCTTCCCTCATGCGCTTCAGCGCCTTCGTGCGCGTGTGGGTCGCGTCCAGACCTCCGTTGACCAGGTTGTTGAACCCCCAGATCCGGCGAGCGCCGGCGTACGCCGTGAGGACCACCTCCTTGGTGTCCCCGGGTTCGATGCGCACCCCTGTGCCTGCGGGGATGTCGAGGTGCATTCCGTAGGCGAGCTCACGCTCGAAGAGAAGCGCCCTGTTGACTTCGAAGAAGTGGAAGTGGGAGCCCACCTGGATGCCGCGGTCACCGGTGTTGGTGACGCGCAGGGTGACGGTCGGTCGGCCGGCGTTGATCTCGATCTCGTCCGAGCCGTGGTCGTACTTCGGGCTGCCTAGCATCGTTCGTACCTCCGAGGTTGGTCGTGCATCGGGCCGTCTGCTCCGTCGTCCTGGCGTGGCACGGGGGCGAAGGGCTCCTGGACTTGGACTTGGTCGTGGTGGTCGTGGTCGTGGTGAGCGTGGTCGTGGTGAGCGTGGTCGTGGTGAGCGTGGTCGTGGCCGCCACCGCCGTGGTGGTGGTCGCCCTGCACCTCGTGCGAGTGGGCGTAGCCGTGGTCGTGGTCGGCCAGGAGTCCGGCGGAGATTCCGTCGTAGCCGTGGCCGAGCCGGTGGCGGGCCAGAGACATGCGGTCGTCGATGGTCCGACCCAGGGCTGGGTCGGCCACGAGGGGACCGTAGAAGTGGACGCGCTCGAACTGGGCCACCTCCGGGCAGGTGCGCGCGAAACCGGCGGGCACCACCACGACCTCGTCGGCGCCGAGCCGGTGGAACCGGTCGACAGCACGTGCCAGGTCCTCCGTCTCGAGGCCGGGGCGCACACACGCCACCTCCACCTGCACCTCGGAACCGTGGGTCCGGACCAGGTGGGCCAACCGGTGCAGCTCAGCATCGTCGAAGGGGTTCTCGGATCGCGCCGTGAGGAGCACGCCCGCACCGGGGCGCCTCGACGCAGTGGTCCTGACGGCCTTGCGCAGGTGGGCGACGAGGTGGTCGGGGGTCCCCAGGCTCTCGCAGAGCGCGAGACGGGGCTCCCCCTCCTCGATCGTGGCGAACCACTGCAGGGCCTTGGCGCAGTCGGCCACCAGGCCGGGATCACGCCCCCACGTCATCGGCAGCACCATGACGACGTCGTCGGTGCTCGCGAGCGCCGAGCGCACCACGTGGTGCACCACCCGGCGCGAACAGGTCAGCACCTCCGCGGACAGTCCCGCCGTGGCCGGGCCGAAGTCGGCACGGTCGCTCTCGTGCCCGGTGACGAGCACGAGGGTGACGGGCCTGGTCGCGGGGGCAGGAGAGGTCATGACGACACTGGGTCGTGGCACGAGACGAGCTTGCTCCCGTCGGGGAAGGTGGCCTCCACCTGCAGGAGCGACATCCGCTCGCGCACGCCGGCCATGCAGTCGCCCTCCGAGACGACCTGCTTGCCGATCTCCATGCACTCCGCCACCGAACGGCCGTCGCGCGCCCCTTCCAGGATGGCTTCCGTCACGAGCGCCTGGGCCTCGCTCACGTTCAGCTTGGTGCCACGGTCGCGACGCCTGCGTGCAAGATCCGCGACTTGGTAGACGTACAGCTTCTCAATTTCTCTGGGCGTGAGATCCATAACAGAGGGGCCTTTCCGAATCCCTGGGGAAAGCCGACGGGAGCCGTCGGGACTTTTTCTCACGATACCTGCGTCAACGCGCTTGGCAAGAGACCTCAGCAATTGCCTTGGATTGACATCAGAGGCGTGAATTGCAGCAAACTCCTGGGTAATTCGCCAGAGGCTTTTGGTCCTCTTCCGGGGGCCTTTGGTCCCAGTCTCACGACAGGGTTGCGCAGGCACCTCCCAGCGGAACTACTGTCAGGCATGAGCAATGGAGATCCCCCGGCCCGAGAGCCGGCCGAACACCATGGCACTCCCCCGGGCCACGACCCGGCGGACCACGGGCCCACGGACCATGCGCCCCGTCACCTCACGAAGCGCCCCGACCACCTGCACGCACCGTCGATCGCACTCGTGATCCTCGGCGGCGTGCTCGGCGTCGCCGCCCGCGAAGGATTCGTCCTCGTCGTGCCCGACGTCGACCGGGTGCCGGTGGTGATCCCCCTGGTCAACCTGCTGGGGGCCTTCCTGCTGGGCTTCCTGTACGAGGGGCTGACGCGCGCCCAGCCGCCCGCACAGGTGGTGGGCAGGCTGAAGCTGCTGGTGGGCACCGGTTTCTGTGGCGGCCTCACCACGTACAGCTCCCTGGCCACCGACACCGCCGTCCTGTTCGACGACTCACGCCCCGAGGTCGCGGTGCTGTACGCCCTGGTGACGGTGGTGGTGGGTGCCGGCGCCACCTTCCTGGGCATCGTCGCGGCCACGACCGTGCACCCCCGGAAGCAGGTGACGTCATGACTCCGGGAATCTTCCTGCTGCTCATCTGCGCCGGAGGCGTCGGAGCCGGCGTGCGGTTCGTGGTGGACGGGACCATCCGGTCACGGGTGAAGCAGCTGTTCTCCTGGCCGACGGCCGTGATCAACCTGTCGGGCTCGCTCGTCCTAGGGTTCCTGACTGGCCTGGTGGCGAGTGGGCTGGCCTCGACCGAGGCCAGCGCCGTCCTGGGCACCGGATTCCTGGGTGGCTACACGACATTCAGCACGGCAAGCTACGAAACCGTGCAACTCATTCGCCAGAAGCATTACGGGACGGCATTCGTCTACGGATTCGGAGTCCTTGTCGCGAGTATTGCCTTGGCATATCTGGGGTACCGCTGGGGACTCAACGCCTGACACTATTCGCAGCGCGATGTCCGGGACATTGCCGTTCGACCGCCAGGGAGGGTGCAGGTGGACAGTCTCTGGCTGCTCCTCGGGGTCGGCGTCCTGGCCGCGACCTTGGCCGACGTGTTCCTGTCGGCCCTCAACTTCGACGAGTCCGGATTCCTCGCCGGCAGGGTGGCCCGGGTCCAGTGGAGGCTCCTGCGACGGGTGACGCGGCGTCTACCGCGGAGGTGGCGCCCCGCCGCGCTGCGCCAGGTCACCGGCCTCCAGGTCGTCGTGATGGTCGCGGTCTGGGTCTGCGGAACGATCCTTGGCTACGGACTCATCTACTACTCGCAGATGTCGCCCTCGACCTTCTCGACGAGCGGCGGAGATCGCGAGCTCAACTTCTTCGACGCGCTCTACTTCAGCGCCGCCCAGCTCGCGACCGTGGGCGGCTCGGTGCTCACGGCCAGCACCGACCCTCTGCGCTTCCTCAGCATCCTCGAGTCCCTGACAGGAGTGGTGCTGATCTCCCTGATCCTCACGTTCCTGCTCGGGGTCTACGACGTGATCGGCAGCCTCAACACCCTGTGCCGGCAGTTCTCCAGCGCAGAGCGAGGTGTGGGGTCCGCGGTGGCGAGCCTCGCCCCCCACTTCCACGACGGTCAGGTCGACGGACTCGACAGCCACCTGGACGCGGTCTCCGACGCGCTCACGTCCTACATGGACGGCCTCCGCCTGCACCACGCTGCGTACTACTTCCAGAGCGGGCGGGACCAGTTCGCACTGCCCTACGCGTTGAGCATGGTCGGTGGCACCATCGGCGCCCTCAACTGGGGCCTCCCCACCGGCCATCCCGCCTCGGTCCAGGCCTCGCTGCCCCCGCTCACCTACCAGTTCCTGGAGTTCACCGACCAGCTGCAGGACCTACTACGCTGGAGCGACCGGCAGGTGCCCGAGGTCGTCCCCCACGACGTCTTCGCGGCCCACGCCGGGGACGGGGTGCTCGACTCACCCCGCGACAGGTGGGTGACGACGTTCCTGGGCCTCAATGCCCAGATGGCTCGGCTCGCGGGCGTGGAGCCACTCGCCGACATGGACGACGTCTACCGCCGCTACTCACGGTGGCTCCCCTTCGCCTACCGCTCCCAGAGCACGACGCTCGCGGTGAGCGACGACCTGGACTACCAGCCCTTGATCGTCACCGACATGCCCGTGTCCGTGCTGCGTGAGCACAGTCCGGTCGTCCTGGAGAGCGTCGAGGTGGTCCCCGGCGTGACCCCCTGGGCCGTCCGCCAGGACGGGACGAAGGAGGCCCTGCGTCCCGACCTCGGGCTCCACCTCCTGCGCGAGCGCGCGGGCCAGGTCGATCCCGGACACGTCCGGCTGCGTGCCGCGACCCGGGCACTGCTGGCCTCCGGAGGCACGGTCGCCACGCTCTTCGTGGTCTTCGACGCCCTGGGCGACGACCAGGCCGTCCCCGCCGCCATATTCGGCGGCTTCGCCGCGATGCTCAGCACGGGGCTGGCCAATGCGCCGGGCCTGCGTGAGCGCCGGCTGGCCAGCCTGGTCGCGATCCTCCCCGTGTGGCTCGTCCTGCTGCTCGGTGCCCTCACCTCGGGCGAGCCGTGGTGGCGCGCCGCGCTCCTGGTCGTCGTGGCCCTCGCCGGCACCGGCGCCAGGAGGTTCGGCCCCTTGGCGGGCGCCCTGGGCGGCGTCACGTTCATGACCTTCTACTTCGCCCTCATCCTGCGCCTGGACCTCTCCGACGTGCCCTTCTTCGCCGCTGCGGCGCTCGTGGGCGTGGTGTGGTCGTACGTGTGCAGCTACGTGCTGCTGCCTGATCGCCCTCTCCACATGCTCCAGCAGGGGGTGGAGGCGTTGACCCACCAGATGACCACGTCGGTCGCCACCCTCGTCGACGCCGTCTCCTGGGCGCGTTGGGACCCCGACATCCGTCAGCGCGTGGCCGTCGACATGAAACGTACGCACCGCACCGCAGCCTTCGTGGCGGGGCAGCTCGCACGCGAGACCTCCGACACCGAGGCCATCCGGATGGCCGAGGGGTTGCGCCTGCGCGTCTTCGACGCCGAGCTGGCGATGGTCAACCTCAAGAACGCGGCGCGAGGGGTCACGGGCACGACGCTCTCGCTGCAGACCCGCGGACGCCTGGGGGGCATGTTGGAGACCTTGCGCGCGGACCTGACGTCACGACTTGCGCAGAGGGAGCCGGGATGGACCGCCGGCCCTCCTGCCCTCGACACGCCCAGCCGTCCGTGGCCGACCGAGGCGTTGAACCTGGTCAAGGCGGCCCAGGCGTTCCACTCAGCCGTGCTCCTGCTGGCAGCGTGGCAGTCGGACCCCCACGCCGTCGATCCGCTCGACCCCCACGACCCGGAGGGTGACGCCGCCCTGGCGGACCTGGCCGTGGCTGGCGCCGGCGGAGACGCCGCGAAGGGCAGGTTCCAGCCGTGGACACGCCGATCCGTGCAGACGGCCGTGGCCACCGCCTTGTCCCTCGCAGTCGGGGCCGCGATCTCCGGTGCCCACCAGTTCTGGGCCGTGCTCGCCGCCTACCAGACGTTGGGCTCCACGGACGGGGAGACGCTCTCGAAGGGTTCACGCCGGGTCGCCGGCACCGTGGTCGGGGCCGCTGCCGGTTTCGCGATCGCCACGGTCGGCGGCGGCCGAGGCGAGATCGTGGTCCCGGTGCTGGCCGTGGCGCTCTTCGCCTCCGTCTACTACCGTCCCGTCGCCAGCGGTGTCGCGACGTTCTGGACCACCCTGATCTTCGCCGGGATCTACGAGTACCTCGGGCGGCTCACGACGGTGGCGATCGAGCAACGCATCCTCGAGACCTTCCTCGGAGCGATGATCGCGCTGTGCGTCGCGTGGTGGGTGCTGCCGACGCGCACCAGGAGCCGCATCAACAAGGACATCACGACGCTGACGCGCGACCTCCAGCTCATCCTTTCGGGAAGCTTCGAGCGGCTGACGAGCCGCGAGGAGATCCCACGCAGTGCGGTCCAGAAGCGCCTCCTGGGCATCGACCACCAGGTCCGCGACCTCAACGCGGACGCCGCCCCGTTGCGCCACACCATCGGCTCCTACGAGACCGGTGGCATCGAGGCGCTGCTGACAGCCGTGTGGTCACTGACCTCGATCACCCGGGAGCTGGTGCACACGGTGGAGCGCACCCGGACCGAGCACCTCGACACGGATGGACCGGACTGGCCGCAGGTGCGGCAGACGATCGAGCAGAACCTCGCCGCGCTGCTGACGGCCCTCTCCGACCGGGTGCCGGCCGAGGTCGTGACTGACCTCCCCCCGGTGGACGAGGCGACGCTCACCCCGGGCGCGCGTGAGGTCCACGACCTGGCCGACCTGACCAACCAGACGATCCTCGCCCTCGTCGAGCTGGTCGCCCCGGAGTCGGACGAGGACTGACGGCCCGCGCTGCCGCTCGAGCCCTCGGCGAGGCGGCGTGCGCCCGCGCACGCAGACGGGACCCGGCCGTACGGCCGGGTCCCGTCTGCCTGCTGGGGCTGTCCGCTCAGGCCTCGTCCCCCTCCTCGACGACCTTGCGGAGCTTCGCCTCTTCCTCGCTCGAGAGGTTGGTCTGGATCAGCTCACCGTGGATGCCCTGCGAGCGCAGCTCCTCGTGCACCCGGTCCAGGACGGCGCCCGCCGACAGGACGAAGAGGGCCGAGGTGCCTGGGGTGACCTTCGCCCGCACGTCCTTGATGAAGTCGTCGTTGATGCCGACGTCGGTCAGCGCGCCGATGAGCGCCCCCGAGGCAGCGCCCACGGCCAGACCGATGATCGGGATGAAGAAGATGATGCCGAAGAGGAGGCCCCAGAACATGCCGCCCAGCAGTCCCGGCCCGAGGAGGTCGTTGGCCTGCCGCGTCTTGGGCTTCTTCTTTCCCTCCGGCCACGACACGGTGGCAGCGTCGAGCACCTGGATGAGTTCCTGGCCCTGAAGCCTGATCAGGGCGTCCTCGGCCTTCTGCGCCCCTTCCGGGGTGTCGAACTTCCACACTGTCAGAGTTGCCACGTCGAGCTCCTACGTCGTTGTCGGTCTCAGCGGCCACCGGTGTGGCCACGCAATTCGACGCTAGGTCGATCGCCTTCCACCCCACAGGGACCAAGGACCCGGGTCAACCGGGCCTTTGGGACTCGCGGAGCTGGCGGTCGGGGCGCCCGCGACGGCCCGTCACGAGCGGGAACCTCGTCGCGCGGGGGCCATGTCCAGTTCCGCCCTCACCGGTGGTCTTCCACGGCTAGGGTGTGGCGCGAACCAGGTCAGCGGCACAGGTCAGCTGCACAGGCGAAGGGCAACCATGGGACTCATCCAAGCAGCAGTAGGCGCCATCGGCGGCAGCCTCGCGGACCAGTGGAAGGACTTCTACACCGTCCCCGACGGGCTCCCGCCGACGGCGGCCCTCTTCGCCGCAGTCCCCCGCGGCACCAACGCCGGGCGAGGGTCCAACACCAAGGGCTCCGACGGCGTCATCACCAACGGCAGCCGGATCGTCGTCCCCGAGGGCTACGGCCTGGTCCTCATGCAGGAGGGAGCCATCACCGGTTTCGCCGCGCAGGCGGGGGCGTACGAGTGGAGCTCCGAGGCCCAGGACTCGGAGTCGATCTTTGCCGGCAACGGCATCGTGAGCCCCCTCGTCACCACCTCGTGGGAGCGTTTCAAGTTCGGCGGACGCCCGAGCTCGCAGCAGCGCGCCTACTTCGTGGCGCTCAAGGAGCTGCCCAACAACCGCTTCGGCACCCAGTCGGAGATCTACTGGGACGACGCGTACATGAACGCCCAGGTGGGCGCGGTCACCCGCGGCACCTACACCCTGCGCATCACCGACCCGATCCTCTTCGTGAAGGCCTTCGTGCCGGCCTCCTACCTGGAGCCGGGCCGGGTCTTCGACTTCACCGACCTGGACAACGACGCCGCCTCACAGCTCTTCAACGAGGTCGTCGGCTCCCTGGCGCCCGCGTTCTCGATGTACACCAACGACCCCTCCAAGGGGAACCGCATCACCAAGATCCAGCAGGACTCGGTGGGGTTCGCCCAGAGCCTCTCCGCGGCGGTGGAGACCAACTACCAGTGGAGCACCGCCCGTGGCCTGGAGATCGTCTCGGTGGCGATCGTCTCCATCGAGTACGACGAGTCGACCCGGGAGCTGCTGCGCAACGTGCAGCGCGCCGACGCCCTCGCCGGCGCCCGCGGCAACTCCAACCTCCAGGCCTCGGTCGCGGCCGGCTTCGAGTCCGCAGGTGAGAATGCCGGCCCCGGTGGCCTCATCGGCATGGGCATGGCAGCTGGCTCCGCCGGCATCGGGGGCCTGCAGCAGCCGGTGCCCGGGGTAGGGGCCCAGTCGGTTCCCGCGGCTCCCGCGGCTCCCCCGGCTCCCACACCTCCCGCCGAGGATCCGGTCGCCACGTTGACCCGGGCCAAGGAGATGCTCGACGCCGGCCTGATCACCCAGGAGGACTACGACGCAGCGAAGGCCAAGGCATTGGGTCTCTGACCGACGCCGACTGACCGACCCCACGCTGACCTGTCCTGACGAGCCTGCCTGGAGACCCTGATGACAGCCCACGGGAGCGCGCCCGAACCGCCGATCGCCGACACCAGCACTGCACAGCAGCGGGAGGCTGATGCCGGTACGCCTGTGGTCGACACCGCCAACGCGTGGCTCGACGACGGCGTCAACCGCTGCGCCAGGTGCGGCTCCACCGAGATCCAGCTCCGGGTCTCGACCGGCCACCTGGTCTGCCTCTTCTGCCGTCACGAGTGGACCGAGGCCCACATCGAGCCGCTCGTGGCGGGCGAGGGGTCCCTGCGTGACCTCACCGGAACCGTGATCGCCTCCGGGGCCACCGACCTGGTCGCCGACGACGGCATGCTCACCATGAAGTGTTCCGGCTGTGGCGCCGAGGTGGTGGTCAACACCGCGGAGGCCACCTCCTCGCGGTGCCACTGGTGCCGTCACCTCCTGACTGTCAACGAGCAGGTCCCCAACGGGGCGGTGCCCGACGCGGTGCTCCCCTTCAGCGTGACCAGGGACCAAGCCGTCGAGCACATCAAGCTGTTCGCTCAGAAGCGGCGTACGTTCGCACATCGACGCTTCGTCAAGGAGTTCACCCCCGGCAACGTCGTGGGGGTCTACCTCCCCTACATGGTCGTCGACAGCAACGCGTCGGGCGACGTGCACGGCGTCGGGGAGGTCGAGACGCGGCAGTACACCCGCGGCACCGGCGACAACAAGCGCACCGTGTACGACGCCGACGTCCACCGCGTCGAGCGCCACGTCGACCTCACCGTCGACGACCTGACTCTGGAGTCGTCGACCGAGCGCGCCCACATGAACGCCTTCGTCAACACCAACAACGTGATCAACACGATCCTCCCGTTCGACACGAAGAACGCCGTGCAGTGGAACGCCAGCTACCTCGTCGGCTACACCTCCGAGCGTCGCGACGCCGACGTCGCTGCGCTGGTGCCCGAGCTCGAGGACCAACTGCTCTCGATCGTCCGCTCGCAGGTGCAGTCGTCGGTGAAGACGTACGACCGTGGCGTGCGCTGGGAGGGCGAACGCCTCGAGGTCCACGGCACCCGGTGGGTCTCGATGTACCTCCCGGTCTGGCTGTACTCGTACTACCACGACGAGGGAGGCACCCCGATGGTGCACTACATCGCCGTCAACGGCCGCACGGGCGAGACGATGGGCAGCGTGCCGGTCTCGCAGTGGCGCCTCGTCACCGCTGCCCTGGTCACCGGCACCGTGCTGGAGAGCATCGTCATCGCAATGCTGGGGCTGTGGTGAACGCCGCGTTGCTGGCGGCGTACGCCGTCGAGGTGCACGCGGAGTCAGGCACGCCGTGGGTCCTGCTGCTCGCCGGTCCGGCCGGTGCGGTCGCCGTCTACTGGACCCTCTTCCGCTACTACCGCAACACCGACAAGTCCCACTCGTTCGAGCGGGAGACGCTCATCGAGGCCATGCCGGTCACCGGGCAGGACCCCAAGATCGACACCGTCCGCGGCACGGAGCGACGTGAGGTCAGGGGCAACAACGTCTCCGAGCACCGCCAGCGGGTGCAGCGGCTCCCGTGACGCCCTAGCTGGTGGCGGGGCTTGGCCGTAGTCGGCGGTGCAGGCCGAGGGCTCGCAGCGCGGACAGGATCGCCACCAGGTCGACGACCTCCTGGAGCAACGCACCCACGACGGCCGGCAGGTAGCCGAACGCCGCCACCAGCATCAGGACGATCGAGATCGAGATCCCCAGCCAGATCGACTGGAGCGCCACCCGGACCGTGCCTCGGGAGAGCTCCACCACGGTGGCCACCCGGGCGACGTCGTCGGAGGTGACGACTGCCGAGGCCGACTCGCTGGCAGCGCTCGCCCCGCGCCCGGCCAACGCGATCCCCACGTCGGCGGCAGCGAGGACCGGCGCGTCGTTGATCCCGTCGCCCACCATCAGCACCGGGCGAGGCTGCATGGCGTGCACCACCTCGACCTTGCGCTGTGGAGTCATCTCGGCCTGGACCGTCTCGATCCCCACCGCGTCCGCGACGGAGCGGGCCGTCGGGGCGACGTCACCGGTCACGAGGGCGACCTGGGCGACCCCCAGCTCCCTCAGCCGCTGCACCGTCCGAGGGGCCTCGACCCGCACGGGGTCGGAGAGGACGATGACCCCGGCCTCCTCGCCGTCCACCGAGACGTAGACAGCCGTCTCACCACCCTCGAGGGCAGGGCGCTCGAGCGGGCCGACGGCCTCCTCGATGAAGCGGGGCTTGCCGACCCGCACCGAGGAGCCGTCGACGAGGTGGGCCAGGACCCCGTTGGTCGCGAGCTCCTCAGCGGACTCCACGTGGGGCAGGGCAACTCCCTGCCGGCGGGCCGCCTCGACGACGGGTGAGGCGAAGACGTGCATCGAGTACTGCTCGGCAGCGGCAGCCAGGGACAACGTGTCACCGGCGGAGCGGCTCCTCGCGATGACCCGGGAGACCTCGGGACGGCCCTGGGTGAGCGTGCCGGTCTTGTCGAACGCGACCGACCGCACCCGGGCGAGCGTCTCCAGGACACCACCGTCCTTGACGATGACGTTCACCTTCGCGGCAGAGCTCATGCCCCCCATGAACGCGACCGGCGCCGCGATGAGCAGGGGGCACGGGGTGGCGACGACGAGCACCTCCGCGAACCGCACCGGGTCACCACTGACGTACCAGGCAACCCCGGCGATCAGCAACGACAGGGCGGTGAAGGGGACGGCGTAGCGGTCGGCCAGTCGCACCATCGGAGCCCGGGAGGCGACCGCGCCCTCGACGAGCTGGACGATGCTCGCGTACTGGGAGTCGTGGGCAGTCCGGGTGGCCCGCATGGTGAACGTGCCGGTGCCGTTCGTCGTGCCCGAGAGCAGCGTCGCGCCGGCCGCGTACGTCACGGGCACGGGCTCGCCGGTGACCGACGACTCGTCGATGACCGCCCGCTCGGAGAGCAGGACGCCGTCGACGGGCAGGATCTCCGAGGAGCGGACGAGCAGCTCGTCGCCCACCGCCACCTCGTCCACGGGGACCTCGACGACGTCACCACTGCGAGGGTCGACCCGTCGGGCGTACGACGGAGCCCGGCGCAGCAACGTGTCGAGCTCATGGGTCGCGCGGCGGGCTGCCCACGCCTCCAGCGCCTCACCGCCGGTGAGCATGACGGCGATGATCAAGCCCGCCACGTACTCCTCCACGGCCAAGGTCGCCGCCATGGCGATCACCGCCAGGAGGTCGAGGCCCCAGCGGCCCGCCATCAGGTCACGCACCATGTCGACGGCGGTGACGACGATGACGATGCCGAGCACCCCGTAGGCCGTCGTGGCCAGCACCGCGGAGGCGTCCAGCGCCCAGGCGGCCACACCGACCACCAGGCCCACTCCAGCGATGAGGATCAGCAACTGGCTGCGCGTGAAGCGCGGGGTCACGCGGCCCGGGGCTCGCCCACCGGCGGTCATGTCGTCAGGGGCGTGGAGCCGCGTCGGTGCCACGGTTGCTGGGGCACTCCGGATCGGTGCAGACGCGTACGTCGACGGTTCCGTCGGGGTCCTTGCCCTCGCGCGGCGGCTCGCCGTCGTGCGGCCGCACCTTGACCTGGGCGCCACAGACCCGGCACTCCTGCTGGTCGAAGTACACGTTGGTTCTCCTGCCCGTCGGTTGCCGTGGACGTCACGTCGAGCACCCGGCTCGCTCCCCGTCTCCGGTCACGCGGTGACGCGGTGACGGGGCCACCGTACTCCCCGGAGGGCCGGAGCACAGGGGCGGCGTGGTCGCGCCTCAGCGCCTGACGGGTTCGTCCTGACGGGTGGTGATCGGCGTCGTGACGATCGCCTCCCGGGCATCGAGCGCCGCCCGGGCCCTGGGGTGGTCGGTCACTCCGTTGTGGAGGAGGAACGACTCAGCGCTGTCGTCGAGCACGTTGATCCAGTCGTCGTGCAGCGGCGGCGCCATGCTCCCGGTGAGCGTCGAGCGGTAGCCGAGGTTGCGGTAACCCATGATGTCGCGCTTCTTGTCCTGCTTCCACTGCTTCAGGAGATCGGCCTGCTGCTCAACGCCGAACTCCGGGTAGTCGCTGTAGGACAACAGGTCACGGATGTAGGCAGCCTGGAAGTCGATCTCGTCGTCGGCACAGGTGCCCGCCTCCTCACGGGCCCGCCACTCGGCGATGTCCGCCTGACGCTCAGCCACGGGGGGCAGGTCGACGTGGCCGAGGATGACCTCGCGCGCGAACCATGCCTGGGCGTCGAACATGTTGAAGGTGAAGTACTGGTCCTGCATCCCCAGGTAGAGGAACTTCGGGTTCTCCTGCCAGACCACACCCTTGTAGAGGTCACCCGGGTAGAGCCGGTTGTTGGTCACCAGCCGCAGGTCGTCGGGCAGGTAGGAGAAGTGGTGCAGGTAGCCGGTGCAGAGGATGATCCCGTCGACCTCGGCACTGGTGCCGTCGGCGAAGTGGGCGGTGCTGCCCTCGAGCCGCTGCAGCAGCGGCACCTCGTCGATGCCTTCGGGCCAGGCGTAGCCGGTGGGCCGGGAACGGTAGCTGAGGATGACGCGCTCGGCCCCGTACTTGTGGCACTGGCTGGCGATGTCCTCGGCCGAGTAGCTGCTCCCGATGAGGAGGACGGTACGGCCGGTGAACTCGCGCGCCTCACGGAAGTCGTGGGCGTGCATCACCCGGCCGGCGAAGGTGTCGAGTCCTTCGAACTCCGGGGCGTGGGGGGTGCTGAAGTGGCCCGTGGCCGAGACGACGTGGTCGAACTCCTCGGTCACCAGCTCATCGGCGACCAGGTCCTTCACCGTGACCGAGAACTTCTCGGTCTCCTCGGAGTACTCGACCCACTTGACCGCGTGGTTGAAGCGGATGTGCCTGCGGGCGTCACTGGCCTCGACCCGGCCCATGATGTAGTCGCGCAGGACGGCGCGGGGCGGGTAGGAGGGGATCGGCTTTCCGAAGTGCTCCTCGAAGGAGTAGTCGGCGAACTCCAGACACTCCTTGGGGCCGTTCGACCAGAGGTAGCGGTACATGCTGGCGTGCACCGGCTCCCCGAACTCGTCCAACCCCGTACGCCAGGTGTAGTTCCACATTCCGCCGAGGTCGGACTGCTTCTCGAAGCACACGACTTCGGGCAGATTCTCGACTCCCGCGACACGGGCCGCCTCAAAGGCGCGCAGTTGCGCCAACCCGCTGGGACCTGCTCCAAGTACGGCTACTCGCATGTGTTCCTCTCGTGGGTGTGCAACCGTGACCAGTTGCTTGAAGGGGCAAACTCTTTCACGGACCGGCACGTCGTCCGTGGCCCCGCACACCTGCGCCCACGTCGGAGCGGCGTGCCTCACAACCCCTTCCGGGGAGCACAGGCCGCCCATCAGGCAGGCCGGGAGCCGAACGCCCCGCCGACCATCCGGTCGACGGGGCGCTGGAGCTGGTGCTGTGACGTGGGCGCGAGGGTCAGTACCTCACTTGATGAAGAGCATCTCCCGGTACTTCGGCAGCGGCCATGCGGCGTCGTCGACCTCGGTCTCGAGGGTGTCGACGTAGACACGGGCAGCCTCCATGAGCGGGCGGATGACGCTCGCGCAGTGCTTCATGTGGGCCGCCGTGTCGGCGAAGTCGTGCTTGGCCAGCTCGTCACCGAGCTGGGCGACGGTCTCGAGGAGACCGTTCGCGTTCTCGGCGATGACCTTGACCTGGCCGGCGTCGAACGTGGCGTCCAGGGCCTGGGCGGCGCTGATCGTGGTGGCCAGCTCGGAGGCGTACTTCAGGGCCGCCGGGTAGATGACGGTCTTCGCCAGGTCGATGACGAGCTTGGCCTCGACCGCGATCGAGTTGATGTACTGCTCGGAGTAGACCTCGTAGCGCGAGTTGAGCTCGACCGCGGAGAGGACGCCGGTCTTCTCGAAGAGCTCGATGACCTCGGGATCGGTGAAGACCGGAAGGGCGTCGGCGCTGGTGGGGAGGTTGCGCAGGCCGCGCTCCTCGACGGCGGCCTCGTGCCACTCGCTCGAGTAGCCGTCGCCACCGAAGACGGCGCTGCCGTGCTGCTCCATGAGCTCCTTCAGCACGATCGCCACCGCCTCGGCGTGGGTCTTGCCGGCACCGAGCTCCACCTCGAGCTTGTCGGCGATCCAGTTCAGGGAGTCGGCGAGCATGGTGTTCATCGAGGTGAGCGGGCCGGAGACGGACTGCGAGGAGCCGACGGCGCGGAACTCGAAGCGGTTGCCGGTGAAGGCGAAGGGCGAGGTGCGGTTGCGGTCGCCCGGGTCGCGCTTGAAGTTCAGGATCTGCGACAGACCCAGGTCCATCTCGCCACCGTCGGCCGACGGGTTGACGCAGCCGTTCTTGATGTCCTCGAAGACGGCCTCGAGCTGGTCGCCCAGGTAGACCGACAGGATCGCCGGCGGGGCCTCGTTGGCGCCGAGGCGGTGGTCGTTGGAGGCCGTGGCGATGACGGCGCGCAGCAGGGGCCCGAACTTGTGGACCCCGCGGATCACGGCTCCGCAGAAGAGCAGGAAGTTGAGGTTCTGCTCCGGCGAGGTGCCGGGGTCGAGCAGGTTGCCCTGGGTCTCGTTGCCGACCGACCAGTTGACGTGCTTGCCGGAGCCGTTGAGGCCGGCGAAGGGCTTCTCGTGCAGCAAGCAGATGAAGCCGTGCTCGACCGCGGTCGCCTTCAGCACGGTCATGATGAGCTGCTGGTGGTCGGCGGCGATGTTCGCGGTCTCGTGGTAGGGCGCAATCTCGAACTGGCCGGGCGCGACCTCGTTGTGGTGGGTCTTCGCGGGGATGCCGAGGCGGTAGAGCTTCTCCTCGACGGCCTGCATGTAGACCTGCACCCGCTCGGGGATGGCACCGAAGTAGTGGTCGTCGAACTCCTGGCCCTTGGCCGGCGGAGCGCCGAAGAGCGTACGACCGGCGAGGAGCAGGTCGGGGCGCTTGGTGGCCAGGTGCTGGTCGATCAGGAAGTACTCCTGCTCGGCACCGCAGCTGGCGTTGAGCGGCGCGATGTCGGTCTCGCCCATGAGCGTCAGCACGCGGCGCGCGGCCTGGTCCATCGCAGCGTTCGAGCGCAGGAGCGGGATCTTCTTGTCGAGGGACTCGCCGGTCCACGACATGAAGACCGACGGGATCATCAGCGTGGCGCCGTTGGCGGTGTGCATGATGTAGGCCGGGCTCGTGGGGTCCCAGGCGGTGTAGCCGCGGGCCGCGTTGGTCATGCGGAGGCTGCCGTTGGGGAACGAGGAGCCGTCGGGCTCACCCTTGATCAGCAGGCTGCCGGTGAACTCGGTGATCGCGTTGCCGTCGGGGTTGGTGATGATGAACCCGTCGTGCTTCTCCGCCGTGATGTTGGTCAGCGGGTAGAAGACGTGCGAGAAGAACTTGGCGCCCTTGCCCATCGCCCAGTCCTTCATGGCGGCGGCGACGATGTCAGCCGTGGCGGAGTCGAGCGGCTCGCCGGTCTTCACCGTCTTCTTGACGGCCTTGAACGCGTTCTTGGAGAGCGCCTCCTCCATCGTGTCGAGGCTGAAGACGTCGGTCGCCCAGATCTCGCTCAGGGGACGGATGTCGGCAGTCGGGGCGGCGGAACGGTTCAGGACCTCGGTGATGGCGCCGCTACGGACTTCGTTGGCAGTCATGTTCAACTCACAATCGTCGATGTTCGTTGGGGCAGAGCGTAGGTCTGTCCTGTTACCTCTGACTGCTGCAATGTTTCGGCCTTGTTAACGTATTCCGGCCCCTCGGACCCTCTACGCCTGAAACCGTCGGATGTCGACGTGGCGGTCGTCACATCGGCGCGCGTGGCGCGCAGGTCCGGGCGTACGCCGCCCTCCGGAACGACTCCGACGAAGCCCGGGAACCGGGCGCACAGCGATAAAGTCGCTCGGTGCTCGACACCCGACCCCGCCGTACGTTCGCCGTCATCAGCCACCCTGACGCCGGAAAGTCCACGATCACCGAGGCGCTCGCCCTGCACGCCCGCGCGATCAACGAGGCCGGCGCGGTGCACGGCAAGGGCGACCGCAAGGCCACGGTCTCCGACTGGATGGCCATGGAGAAGGCGCGCGGCATCTCGATCACCTCGGCGGCGCTCCAGTTCGAGTACCGCGACCACGTCGTCAACCTCGTCGACACCCCCGGCCACAGCGACTTCTCCGAGGACACCTACCGCGTCCTCTCCGCGGTGGACTCTGCCGTCATGCTCGTCGACGCCGGAAAGGGTCTCGAACCGCAGACCCTGAAGCTCTTCCGGGTCTGCGCCCTGCGCGGGATCCCGGTGATCACCGTGATCAACAAGTGGGACCGGCCCGGACTCTCCCCGCTCGAGCTGATGGACATGATCGAGCGGCAGATCAAGCTGCGCCCCACTCCCCTGACCTGGCCCGTCGGCGAGGCTGGCGACTTCCGCGGCGTGCTGGACCGGCGCACGGGCGAGTTCATCAAGTACACGCGTACCGCGGGCGGTGCCACCATC
The DNA here is from genome assembly GCF_006007965.1 of Nocardioides jishulii. Lineage (NCBI taxonomy): Bacteria > Bacillati > Actinomycetota > Actinomycetes > Propionibacteriales > Nocardioidaceae > Nocardioides > Nocardioides jishulii. The sequence goes on from NZ_CP040748.1 coordinate 2,144,527, forward strand.
GCCCCCGAGAAGCGGATGGCCTCCGACGAGGTGTCGGAGGCCGACCGCCTCGTGTGGGACAACGCCGTCGAGGAGCACGGGCTGCTGGAGCTCGACGAGGCCGACCACGACCAGGCGCGCTTCCTCGCCGGCGAGACCACCCCGGTGATGTTTGCCTCCGCCCTGCAGAACTTCGGCGTCGCACAGCTGCTCGACCTGCTGCTCGAGCTGGCGCCTGCCCCCGGCCCCACCGAGGGCGTCGACGGCACGGTGCGCGAACCCGACGACGACTTCAGCGCTTTCGTCTTCAAGGTGCAGTCCGGCATGAACAGCGCCCACCGCGACCGGCTCGCGTACGCCCGCATCGTCTCGGGTGAGTTCGAACGCGGCATGGTCGTCACCCACGCCTCCACCGGTCGCCCCTTCGCGACGAAGTTCGCGCAGACGGTCTTCGGGCGGGAGACGACGTCGGTGGAGAACGCCTACCCGGGCGACATCATCGGCCTGGTCAACGCCAACGCCCTGCGCGTGGGCGACACGATCTTCACCGGCCCCAAGATCGAGTACGCGGGCGTCCCCTCCTTCGCGCCCGAGCACTTCATGACGGTCAGCGCCGGCGACATCGGCCGCTTCAAGCAGTTCCGCAAGGGCATCGAGCAGCTCGACCAGGAAGGCGTGGTCCAGGTGCTCCGCTCGGACCTGCGCGGTGACCAGAACCCGGTCCTGGCCGCGGTCGGCCCCCTGCAGTTCGAGGTCGTCGAGGACCGCATGGTCAACGAGTTCAACTCCCCCGTGCGGTTCGCTCGCCTGGACTACAAGGTGGCCCGCCTGACCGACGCCGAGGGCGCCGAGGCGCTGAAGGGCATGCGCGGCTGCGAGGTGCTGCAGCGCAGCGACGGCACCCACGTCGTCCTCTTCGCCGACAGCTGGCGAGCCAACGCCACCGCTCGTGACAACCCGTCCATCACCCTCGAGGCCCTGCCCGCCGGCGGCGCCTGAACGACGTCAGCGCGGGGGACGCATCCCGTCGAGCACCACGGCGAGGAGGTGCTCCACCAGGTCGGGCGCGGCCCGGTGGACCGCCTCGGCCTGCGGACGCGTGATCATGCCGATCAGCACCACCAGCTCCAGGGCGCCGATGTCGTCGCGCACGCAGTCGGCAGCGCGCGCCGCCGCCAGCACCTCCTCGACGCCGGCCAGCGTCACGTCCTGGGACATCCGCACGGCCTCGGAGAACGCGTCGTCGGCATGCTCGGCCAGTGCGGCGGTGAGGGCGCCGAGGTCCAGGTCGACGAGACGGCGTACGTAGGCGTCCCACGACGCGGCCGTCATCGCACCATCGCCTGCCAGCGCCTCCTGGGCCGCCGCGCGCATGTCTCCCAGGATCGCCTGCGCCACCTCGTCACCGAGCGCCGAGCGCGACTCGAAGTTGCGGTAGAGGGTCGCGATCCCGACCTGGGCGGCCTCGGCCACCGTCTCCAGCGCCACCCCGCCCCCGTAGGCGGCGAAGAGGCGGCGGGCCTCGTCGATGATCCTCGCCCTGCGTCGTGCTGCGTCTGCCCGCATCGGTGCTCCTCATCGAATTGACACCAGCAGCGTACCGGAGGAAAGTTGTCCAGATAAGCGGAGGCTTTCCCTCCGAAACTGTCCCGCAGGAGTCCCCCATGTCCACCCCCTCCCCCACCGCGGACCAGCAGGCTCGCCCCGCTCGCCAGGTGCCGCCGCTCGCGAAGCTCGTCGGCCTGTCGGCCGGCCTCGGCGTGATCCTCGTGCTGCTCCTCGCCATCTTCATCATGCCGTCGCTGAAGAGCGGCCCCCACGACCTCGCCGTGGGAGTTGTCGGGGCCGAGGCCGCAGCGTTCGAGGACGCACTGGCCACCGCCGCACCCGGCGCCTACGCGACCGAGGTGTTCGCCGACGAGGCCGCCCTGGAGACCGCCGTACGCGAGCGCGACGTCGTCGGCGGCTTCGTGGTCGACGGTGAGTCGGTCGAGGCCGTCGTGGCGAGCGCCGGCTCCACCGCCATCTCGGCCACCCTTGCCGCCACCGGTGCGGCCGTCGCCGAGGCCACCGGGGCGACCACGAGCGTCACCGACGTCGTCCCGCTCCCCGCGGACGACCCGACAGGCATCGGGATCGGCGGACTCGCCTTCCCCCTGGTCTTCGGTGGCATCGTGCCCGCGGTCGCGTTCCGCAGCATGTTCGCGGGCCGTGACCGGTGGAAGCTCGCCGGCATCGTCACCTTCGCCGCCCTGGGCGGCCTGATCGTCGCCACGGTGCTGAAGTTCCTCTTCGGAAGCATCGAGACCGGGTTCCTGCCCGTGGCCGGAGCCATGGCTCTGGGCATTGCCGCGCTCGCCATCCCCCTGGCCGGACTCCAGCAGCTCTTCGGCGCCAAGGGCTTCACCATCGGCGCGATGACGATGATGTTCCTGGGCAACCCGCTCGCCGGGATCGCCACCACCGGCGACTGGCTCCCCGGCGGCCTCGGCGCGTTCGGACAGATCCTCCCGCCCGGCGCCGCAGGGACCCTGGTCCGTTCCGCCGCCTACTTCGACGGAGCTGGCGGCGCCACCGCCGCCCTCACCCTCGGAGCGTGGGTCCTGGTCGGCGTCGTGCTGCACGCGATCGGCACCCGAAAGGCCGCCAACAGCCCCTCCGAGACCGCCGCAGCCTGACGCTGCGAGGCGGGTTTCGGGCGGCGAAAAGAAAAAAGTCGCGCGCCGAAGCGGCAAAATGCCCACGGACCCGCTATGGTCATACATGTTGAAGGGGCAACCTTGGTTGCCCTGGCCGCGGAAGACGCGCGGCTCGTATTCGTACTCCTGGTTTTCGGTTCGCTGAACATCAGCACGGTTCGATGTTCAGCAGCGGCTGGTGGGCACAGTGTCCCCAGCACCGAACAAAGGAAATGATCATGGCTCAGGGCACCGTTAAGTGGTTCAACGCTGAAAAGGGCTTCGGCTTCATCGCGCAGGATGGCGGCGGCGAGGACGTGTTCGTCCACTACTCCGCGATCCAGACCAACGGTTACAAGTCGCTCGACGAGAACCAGAAGGTCGAGTTCGACCTCGCCCAGGGCCCCAAGGGTCCCCAGGCTGAGAACGTCCGCGCCATCTGACGTTCCGTCGCTTCGAAGGGCCCCGACCGCTTGCGGTCGGGGCCCTTCGCCATTTCTTCCCCATTCCGTCCCCCTGTTGTTGCGCCGGCCTGCCGTGTCACGAGTGCCGAGCGGGGTACCGCAGCGGAGGTGAGGCACCACACCCACCCGCTGACGACCCGAAGGGCGGCGTGATGGACGAAGGTCTGGAGACGCTCGAAGCCCTGGTGCCCGCGTCGCTGGGCCTCTTCCCCTCGCTCTGCGTCACGGGGCGGTACGTCCTCGGCCGTCACCGCCGATGCCACAGCGCCAGCGGCCTGAAGGCCGTGCCCCTGCCCGACGGTCGTGTGGCGGTGGCGGTGGCCGAAGCCCCCGGGGGCGGAGCCGTCGCGGCCGTCACCACCGCGCGACTCTTCGCGGTCCTGTACGCCCGCCTCGAGGACGGCGCCAGCCTCAGCGACGCGCTCGCAGGCTGTGACCGTTGTGCCCGTCGTACGCCCCAGGGACCGGGCGCCACGATGGCGGTCGCGGTGGTCGCGCAGGACGACGGCATCACCGAGGTCGGGACCGCTGGCCACACGGCCCCCCTCCACCTCACCCGCACCGGACGCACCCGCCACCTCCCACTCCCGGCGAGCCGCCCCTTGGGCACGGGTGGGGTCCCCACCACCGCGGAGCTCCACCTCGAGATCGGCGACTCCTTGGTGCTCTACACCAAGGGGCTCGTCACCGCCCGGGACGGCCTCGTGGCCACCGGGACGCGACGACTGGAGGCGCTCCTCACCGAGATCGACCCGATGCGTTGCGCGGATGGCGACGCGGTCGCCGAGGACGTGCTGGGCGCCATGCAACGCCCCTCGGGCTTCGTGGACGACGTGGCACTCGTCGTCGCCCAACGTTGCTCGCCCCCCACCCCCTTCCGCTTCACAGGTCATGTCGCTCCCGGCGAGCGGTCCCGGTGCACCACTGCGCTGTCGGACTGGCTCGCCGCCCTCGGCGTGAGCCTCGTCGACCACGTGACCCTGCAGCGAGCCGTGGACGTGATTGCCACGAGCATCGTGGACTCGCACGCGACGCGCACGAGGGCGGCGTTCACGGTGGACGCAGTCCTGACTGATGGTGGCGTCGTCGAGATCCGCCTCCGGTGCACCACCAGCTGGCGCCCGGAGACGCCCGGGCGCCAGCACGCGCTCGTGGTCGCCGGCGGCCTGGTCGACTCCTTGCGCCTCTCCCACACCACCGCGAGCCCCAACGAGGACCAGGTCGAGCACGGGACCCAGGTGCTGCTGCGCCAGGCCGTGGGGCGGGCCGTGCCCCTGCTCCGCTCCGTCGCGCACGACTCGACCGGCCGGTTGCTCGAAGCCGCGTCAGGCCCTTCCGCGATGGTGCGCGAGACGGTACCGGGCAGCCTCTGGGTCACCGGCGCCATGGGCACCGAGGACGAGGAGGAGTTCCGCTGGGCGCTGCACGAGGTCACCTGCTCGGGCACGGTGTCGGCCACGATCGACCTGACAGGCATCACGCGCATGACGGGCCACGCGGTGCTCACGCTCTTCGACTTCCTGGAGCGGGCCGCGTCGTCGCAGGTGGACCTGACCGTCGTCGCTGACGAGGACTCCGTGGCTGACCAGGTGCTGACGCTCGCAGCACTCCCCCACGTCACCCACTGACCGGGCCGGGCGAGGCTGAAAGGCTCGACGGGGCCGCCGATCAGGCGATGTCGCCGACCTCGGCCCTCACCTTGTCGTAGATCCCGGTCAGGAGGCGGGACACCTGCGTCTGGGTGACCCCCAGCTCCTGGCCGATCTCTGACTGCGTCATGTCCTCGTAGAAACGCAGGTAGAGGATGCGACGGTCACGGGCTGGCAGCTGACGGACGACGGGAGCCAACGTCAAGCGGGCCTCGACCTCCTCGGTCCGCGGATCGTCGGCCATCAGCTCTGACCAGGCGGCACTGCCGTCGGCACCTCGCGGCTGGTCCAGGGACGCCGCCCGGAAGGAGCCGTAGGCCTGCACGGCCTGGTCGTACTCGTGGCGGCTGATGCCCACCTCGTCGAGCACCTCCGCGACCTCCGGGTCACGACCGTGCTTCTTGGCGAGCTCGTCGGTGGCCCGGGTGACCTGGGCCTGGACCTCCTGGATGCGCCGTGGCGGTCGGACCGACCAGCCGTGGTCGCGGAAGTGTCGCCTGATCTCACCCCGGATCGTGGGCACCGCATAGCTCAGCAGGTCGCGGTCGCGCGTGGGGTCGAACCGGTGCACCGCCTTGACCAGGGCCTCGCACGCGACCTGGCGCAGGTCGTCGGGCGCGATGCCACGTCCGACGTAGCGCATCGCGATCGACTCGGCGACGCACTGGTTGAGCAGGACGATCTCCCTGAGGAACGCCTCACGCTCCTCGCCCTGCGCCGTTCGGCTGCGGGCGAAGAGCTCTGCCACCAGTGACATGCGGGCCTCGCGCGGCATCGACTCGTGGGCAGGCTCCCTGGGGGCGGGAACGATGGCCGGACCCTCAGGTCCGGCGGAAGGACGGGCGCGTTCTTGATCCTGCTCCATGGGAAACACCTCGTGATCCACGTTGGTGCGGAGTCGTGCACGTGTGGGGCGCCGTCAGGGCCATCCCCTGCTGAACACCATGCCAGCCACGTGGCCGAAAGACCATGGGTCTACTTCTGCGAGGTGCGGGTGCCCACCCGTCGGAGTGCAGCGCAGGCCGGTCCCTCGGCACGGCGCAGGGGGCGCGTGGCCGGGCCCTCGATCACCTCGCCGTCGACGCCGAACCGCGACCCGTGCAACGGGCAGTCCCACGAGGCCTCGGCGTCGTTCCACCGCAACGGCCCACCGAGATGGGTGCAGACCATGACGTTGCCGGCCTCGTCCACAGGAGCCTTGAGGGTCGAGACGTGGCCCAGCGCCATGTGGCCCGCCACGGCTCCGTTCAGCCGGGCGATGGACGGGGCGCTCCCGAACGCCTCCCTGAATCCGCTGTGCGGTGGCTCGCCGAAAGACGCGCCGGTTGGTGGCCCAGTGGTTGCCCCGGTGATGGCCCCCGCGATGGTGTGGGCCGCGGCCACCCCGTTGGTCAGGCCCCACTTGTTGAAGCCCGTCGCTGCCCAGATCCGGTCGTCGCTGCCCGGCAGGGCGCCGACGACCGGCAGACCGGTCCAGGGCTCGTAGTCCTGGGCGCCCCAGGCATGGGTGACCTCGAGCTCGCCGAACCAGCGTTGGCTCCACTCACGCAGGGCGTCGAAGCGCTTGGTGGTCGCCCCGCCCCTACCGGTCACGTGGCCCTCGCCGACCACCATCAGCAGGGGTTCAGGCGTCCCCCGCGTCGGGTCGGCAGGCACGTCACGCACCGAGTGGTTGGGCGACCCCGCCGAGACGTACATGCCGTGGGCGAGCGTGCTGACCAGGTCGTCTGGCGCGCGCAGCGCGAGGCCGTAGGACCGGTGCGGCTCGACGCGGGAGAAGTGCAGGGCTCGGTCGGCGATGGGCGCGCCGGTCGCCAGCACGAGGTGGGGCGCCTCGACGGACGTGCCGTCCGAGAGCCCCACGCGCGGACTGCCCAGCAACGAGACCGAGCGCACCCGCCTCCCCTCGTGCACCGTGACGCCCAGCTCCCGGAGCTCGTCGAGCCAGGCGCGCGTCAAGGCCGCCGGGTCGATCTGGAGCTGATCATCCAGGGCGACGCCGGCGACGTGGGGGAAGGGGGTGGTGAGCTCGTCCGTCAGGTGTACGGCCAGGCCCGCTGCTCGAGCCGCCTCGTACTCCTGCCGGACGGACCTCGCCTGGCGCGGCGTCTCGGCGAAGGTCACGGCGCGACGACGTTGGTGGGAGACGCCCGCGGCCTCGCACTCACCGAGCACCCACTGCTGGGCCGACGCGGTGGCGTGGACGTAGGACCGCATCGTGTCCTGCTTCCAGTGCCGGCCCATCGACGAGAGCACCGTGCCCTGCAGCAGGCTGACCTTGCCCGTGGAACGGCCCGTGGTCAGCGCTGAGACGCGCCCGGCCTCCACCACCGCCACCCGGCGGCCAGCCCGCGCCAGCAGCACCGCGGTGGCCAGGCCGGTGATGCCCGCCCCCACGACGAGGACGTCGAGGGCTCCCGGAGCCGGCAGCGGGTCGTCGAAGGACGGCATCGGGCGGTCGAGCCAGGGCGACACCTTGAGCGGGTGGCCGTGTCGCGTGCCCGCAGGCTTCCCCGCGGACTTGTTGCTCTCGGGATCGAACGGCACTTCGCACACCTCCACGTCGACGGTCCCCGCCACTGTGCCCACGTCGTGGGCGTTCCATGCAGCGCCCACGTGGCCGATCCGTGCACCGTCTGCGCGCAGTCCGACGGCACGTTGGGTGCGGCGCCTCGCAGGGCCACGTCCCGAGCTTTTCGTGCGGGCAGGTGTCAGAACCGGCGGGCGGGGGTAGGAAAGAGGTTCCTTCGATCTTGGAGTGACCATGCCGCTGCGCCACGACGTGTGCCCTGCGTCGACCTCCCCGGACGCCGTCGAGACGACCGCGACCCCGACGTCGACCATCGACTTCGGGCCGCTGAGGATCTCCTACGACGGCCGGGTGCTCACTCCCCGCCCGTGGACGCAGATCCAGTCGTCCTGGGCTGCGGAGCTGCTCTCCCACCTCCCCGAAGGACCTGTGCTGGAGATCTGCACCGGCGCCGGCCACATCGGACTGCTCGCGCTGTCGATGACCGACCGACGCGGTGTGCTGGTCGACGCCGACCCCGTGGCCGCCCAGTACGCCCGCTCCAACGCCGAGACTGCCGGCCTGGCTGACCGGGTGGAGGTCCGCACGGCCCTCGCGCACGAGGCCGTGGGGCGGGACGAGACCTTCCCCCTGGCCATCGTCGACCCGCCCTGGGTGTCCTCGCAGGAGGTCTCCCGCTTTCCCGAGGACCCGCTGCTCGCCATCGACGGGGGTGCAGACGGTCTGGCCGTCGCCCGCGAGTGCCTGCACGCCGTCGATGCCTGCCTCCACGACGACGGCGCAGTCCTGCTCCAGCTGGGCAACCTCACCCAGGTCGCCGCGCTGGAGGAGTGGCTCGAGCAGGCCGGTCCCCCGCACCTGCGGGTCACCGAGCTCCGGGCGTACGAGGACCGCGGCGTGGTCGTGCTGCTCCGACGCCCCGAACACCCCTGAACCGTGCCGCGAGGCGCCTGCGCAGAGCGCCCGGCAGCTGTCGCTCCACCCTCCCACCTACCGTTGCCACGAGGAGCACCACATGAAGACACCCCGTCCGTGCGGGCCGCTGAGCACCTGGGTCAGCCTCACCCTCACCGGGGGTGACCCAGGAGAGATGCCCGAGGTCACGTCGCACGACCCCCTGCTCGACCTCGACTTCCAGCTCGCGCTCTGGACCCTCTACGAGCTGCACTACTCCGGCTTCGACGACGCCGACGACGCGTGGGAGTGGGACCCCACACTGCTGACCTTCCGCGCCTCTCTCGAGAAGCCGTTCGAGGAGGCACTGCGCACACTCTCCGCCCCGTTGGTGCCCGCCACCCTCAGCGTGGCTCCGACCACGAGCGACGCGATGGTCGAACTGCTCATGTCGATGATCGACGGCGCCCCCAGCTCCGGCCTGGCCCAGCACGTCCAGCGCCGGGCGGACCTCGAGCAGTTCACGCACTTCATGCGGCTGCGCAGCATCTACCACCTCAAGGAGTCCGACCCGCAGACGTTCGTGGTCGCCCGGCTCCCCGGGGACGTCAAGGTCGCCGTCTCCGAGCTGCAGTACGACGAGTTCGGTGCCGGACGTCCCGAGATGCTGCACCAGACGCTCTTCGCCGAGGCCCTCGAGGCGTGCGGACTCGACGCCACCTACGGCGCCTACCTGCCGGACGCCGACGCGTCGACCCTCGCGGTCAACAACACGATGTCGCTCTTCGCGCTGCACCGCCGGCTGCGCGGTGCCAGCATCGGCCACCTCGCGGCGTTCGAGGCGACCAGCAGCGTCCCCTGCCGACGGATCGCTGGCGGCATCCGCCGGCTCGGGCTACCCGACGCGGCGGCCGCCTACTACGACGAGCACGTGGAGGCCGACGCGGTCCACGAGCAGCTCGCCCTGCGCGACATCTGTGGTCGTGCGGTCACGCTCGAGCCGGCGCTGGCGCCCGACGTCGTGTTCGGTGCCGCCGCCTGCCTCGCCGTCGACCACCTCTCCGGCCTGCAGCTGATGCGCGCCTGGGGCCTGGACCTGGATGCGGAGGGAGCGGCATGAGTGCGGACGAGGACGTGCGTACGACCGTGTGCCCCGACGGGCCGATGCTGGTGCGTGGGGCCTCGTCCTGGCCCGACGACAACGGTGAGCTGCACCCCGTACGTCGTCCGGTCGTCGCGGTGTGCCGCTGTGAACGGTCGCAGCTCGCGCCGTGGTGCGACGGGACCCACAAGGCACTCCCCCGCGGATGGGACACCGAGGGCAAGGGGCGCCCGGTCAAGAAGTGAGCAGAGGACGAGCGTCCTCTCCCCTGCTGGTCCGCGCCCGGGCATAGGCCGGGGCCCGGAGCAGCGCCCACAGCGGGGGCACGCCCAGTCCCGTCGGCGGCAGGAGGACAGGGTCGAAGGACGGCTCCTCGTCCGAGCGCCGCACGAGTTCCAGGTGCCCGAACTCCACCCACCGGCCGAGGCCACGGGCGTACGAGAGGGTGTAGTCGCGCGACTGCTCGAAGCCGTCGTCGGGCACGGCACGCAGCACGACGGGCCCCACGGGCGTCTCGTAGGGCAACAACGTGGTGAGGCCGCTGCGTCGCGCCGCGATCGTCGGCAGCAGCACGAAACGGCCCAGGGGGCTCGCCCCCGTCGTGGCGAAGAGCACGTCTCCGGGGCCCTGGTCGCGCAGGCGTAGCGCCAGTCCGGCCAGGTCCCAGGTCAGTGAGGGCAGGCCGATGGCAGCGGAGAGCCGGGCGAGGACGTCGTCCTCGCCCGGCTCGTCCAACCACGCGACGCCCGTGCGGCGCCCGGTCGTCCCACCGCTGCGCGTGACCCGACCCTCCCAGACCTCACCCCGCGGGTGCAGGGGCTTGGCCCTGCTCCGCAGCGACGCCAGACCGGCGGTGGCACCCGCCAAGGCACCACCACCGACCCGGCTCAGCCCGAGGACCAGGTCACGCATCGACGCTCAGGCCACGGTCGGCGGGAACCGGTGCCACACGCGGTGCTGCGACAGCAGCGTCTGCAACTCCGTGAAGAGCGAGGCGGGGTCGTCCGCCCGTACGACGCCGGGCGTGGCCTCGCCCGGGTCGGCCTCGTTGAGCGCAGCGACGCCGGCACCGAAGGCACCGATCGCCTTGGCGTGGCGCCAGCACTCCTCGATCATCAGCGAGACCCGCGGGTCCAGGGCTCCCGAGCCCGTGGCGCCGGCCTTGGCGTCGCGCGCCGGGATGGCGTCGGGCGCCGGCACCGGGGCCGCGGCCAGGACCAGCGCGTCGAACTCGACCGAGCGCGCCGTGGCGAAGGTCCGCTGGGCGGTCGCGCCGGCCACCTGACCTCCGTGCGGGGCCACGACGAGCGGCACCATGCCGGCCCCGAAGACCGCCTCGCGCAGGGTCTGCAGCTCACCGGGATCAGTGGTGTCGTCGACGACGATCCCGATCATCCGACCATCGGCGGGCCAGGTGCCCCCCACCTGTGAGAGCGCCGCACTCGGCACGACGTCAGCCAGCGGCTCGGTCGGCTCCGGCGCGGGAAGGCCCAGTCCGGTGGCCACCTCCTGGCAGAGGACGGGGTCGATCTGGGCAAGGGCCTGGAGCTGACGTTCCTTGATCGCGTCCTCGTAGCACTTGCCGAGCTCGAACGTGTACGCCCGGATGATGTGCTCCTTCTCGACCGGAGACATGCTCAGCCAGAAGAGACGTGCCTGAGTGAAGTGGTCGTCGAAGGACGTGGGATTCTCGCGCACCTTCGTCGACTCGGGCACGCGGACCGGGGTGTCGGCGAAGGCGCCCTCCAGGGTCCCGGCCAGGAACGGACATCCGCCGTCGAGCGAGTTGGGCTTGTAGGGCGCAACCCCCTCGTGGTCCGCGTGCTGGTGGAAACCCTCGCGGAACATGTCATTGACGGGCGCGTGCGGGCGGTTGATCGGGATCTGGTTGAAGTTCGGGCCGCCGAGGCGGGTGAGCTGGGTGTCGATGTAGGAGAAGAGCCGTGTCTGGAGCAGCGGGTCGTCGGTCACGTCGATGCCCGGAGGAAGGTTGCCGGGGTGGAAGGCGACCTGCTCGACCTCCGCGAAGAAGTTCTTCGGGTTGGCGTCGAGCGTGAGGCGACCGATCGGCTGGACCGGCGCCAGCTCCTCCGGAACCAGCTTCGTGGCGTCGAGCAGGTCGATGCCCTCGAACTGCTGCTCCTCGTTGTCGGGGAAGACCTGGATGCCGAGCTCCCACTGGGGGAAGGCTCCGGCCTCGATCGCGTCGTACAGGTCGCGACGGTGGAAGTCCGGGTCGACTCCGTTGATCAGCTGGGCCTCCTCCCAGTCGAGGGAGTGCGTGCCCAGCATCGGCTTCCAGTGGAACTTCACCAGCGTCGTGGCGCCCTCGGCGTTGACGAGCCGGAACGTGTTGACGCCGAAGCCCTCCATCATCCGGTAGGAGCGCGGGATGCCACGGTCCGACATGTTCCACAGCGCATGGTGCTGCGCCTCGGTGTGCAACGAGACGAAGTCCCAGAAGGTGTCGTGAGCGCTCTGGGCCTGCGGGATCTCCCGGTCGGGGTGGGGCTTGCCAGCGTGGATGACGTCGGGAAACTTGATGCCGTCCTGGATGAAGAAGACCGGGATGTTGTTGGCCACCAGGTCGAAGTTGCCCTCCTCGGTGTAGAACTTCGTCGCGAAGCCGCGGGTGTCACGGACGGTGTCCGCCGAGCCGCGGGAGCCGAGCACGGTCGAGAAGCGCGTGAAGACGGGGGTCCGCACGCCCTCGCCGAGGAACTTGGCAACCGTCAGCTCGGAGGCGGTGCCGTATCCCTCGAAGTAGCCGTGGACGGCGGCACCACGGGCGTGGACCACGCGCTCGGGGATGCGCTCGTGGTCGAAGTGGGTGATCTTCTCCCGCAGGTGGTGGTCCTGCAGCAGGGTCGGTCCACGCGGCCCCGCCTTCAGCGAGTGGTCGGTGTCGCGCAGGCGGGCACCCGTCGAGGTGGTCAGGTAGGCGCCCTGCTGGGCGCGTACGCGGTCGGGTGCCTCCGTCGGCGCACCGGTCGCGGTACGGGTCGCTGCACCGCGCTGGTCCGGCTTGGGCGGCAGCGGGTCGTGGGGCTCGGTGGGCTCCTCCACGGTGGGCGGCACCGCGTTGGGACGGCCTGGGACGACGTTGCCCTCCGACGTGGGATCGAGGGCGTCCTTCGCCTCTTTGAGCCCCTTACCGAGGGCCTCGGCGGTCTGGCTGGCGGCCTTGCTCATGTCCATGCTCTTCGTGCCTCCGTTGGGTGTCCGGGTGCTCGTCAGGGGGTGTCCCGAGTCGGGCTCTGAAGGTCAGCGGTACCCGCTCAGCCGGGCCGCAAACACCGCGCACGGGGGTGCTGCACCGTTCGCCAGGCTCGACAGGGCCCTGGGTGGCCGCCCCTTGAAAGGCCTGCTTGGCTGGGGCCCATGCAGGCCCTGATCCTCATCGACCTCCAGGAAGACTTCTTCGCGACCCCGGCCATGCGGCCGTTGCGGGCCGGCGTGGTGGAGTGCGTCCACCGGTGGGTCGCCTGGGCCCGCGAGCGATCATTCCCCGTCATCGAGGTGCGGACCGTCAATCCACCCGACCCGGACACGTGGGCCCTCAACATGCGCGACGACATGCAGCCGGTGGTGCTGGCCGGCACGGAGGGCGCGAAGCGTCTGCACGACCTCGACTTCGAGCCGGACGTGGTGGTGGAGAAGCGCCGTGACGACGCCTTCCACGACACGGAGCTGCGCGAGCTCCTCGCCGCCGAGTCCATCGACTCGGTGGTGCTGGCGGGGGTCTCGACCGAGGCGTGCATCCTGATGACGGCCGCGTCGGCCTACGCCAACGACATCCGCGTGGCCATCGCTCACGGTGCGGTGGCGGCCGCGGACGAGAAGGCGCACCACCTGGCACTCGACTGGCTGCGACAGCAGTACCGCCAGGAAGTCATCACGCCCTGACCTGTGCCAGCGCGGGGCTGGGATCAGTGCGCCGGGGTCAGTGCGCCGGGGTCAGTGCGCCTGGATGCCCGGCAGCGGTGGCTCGGCGATGCGCACGACGCCCACCACGCGGATGTGCGGCCCCAGCCACACCGTGCCGAGGTCGGTCCGCAGCACGGGGCGGCCTCGCTCCAGCCCGAACTCACCGGCGACCTCCCGCTCCCCCAGCCGGACGACGACCAGGGACCCGCGCGCGGCCCGGGCCATGGGTTCGTAGTGCAGGACCGTGCCGGGCGCCCAGCCCCAGCTGAGGAACTCGTCCCCCTGGACGGTGAGCACGCGTAGCTCCTCGCCTGCGCCGCGACGAGGGCGCGAGCGGCGTACGGGCTCGTCGGCCTCCTCCCACAGGGGCGCCTGACCCGGATCCACCCGCCTCGACTTCGAACGCACGTTCGACACCCTATCGGTGCGCGGCGCCCCGCGCAGCCACCGCTCGCCGAACGCCTGCTTGGATGGTCCGGTGCCCACCGTCGTCGATCTCTCCCGCCCCGCCCCGGAGGTCGCGCCAGGCCTCCTGGGCTGCCGGTTGACCAGCCACACCCCCGACGGCGACGTCACGCTGGTCCTCACCGAGGTGGAGGCCTACGAGGGTGCCGTCGACCCCGCCTCGCACGCCCACCGTGGCGAGACGCCGCGCAACAGCGTGATGTTCGGGCCGGCCGGCCACGCCTACGTCTACCGCTCGCACGGCATCCACTGGTGCCTCAACGTCGTCACCGGGCCGACCGGGACCGCCAGTGCGGTCCTGCTGCGCGCCGGACGCGTGGTCGACGGCGAGGACCTCGCACGTACGCGGCGCGGCGCCCACGTCGCGCTGCGCTCGCTGGCGCGCGGGCCGGGCAACCTCGGACGGGCGCTCGGGATCAGCGCCGCCGACAACGGGGCCGACCTGCTCTCCCCGGGCCACCTCTCCTCGGGCCACGGCCTGCACCTCTCCCTCACCGCCGACCCGGTGGAGGAGGTGGCCAAGGGTCCGCGCGTCGGCGTCAGCCTGGCCGCCGACGTGCCGTGGCGCTTCTGGCTCCCGGGTGAGCCCACCGTCTCGGCCTACCGCCGCTCGGTCCGGGCAATGCCCGCAGGTCCGTCCAGCGTCAGCTGACGAACCCCTTCCCGCGGAGGGCTGGCCGTCCTAGGGTCGAAGCATGAGCCTCGTCGTCCACTTCGAGATCCACGCCTCCGACCCGCAGCGCCTCATCGACTTCTACGGAGAGGTCTTCGGATGGACCTTCACCCGTTTCGGTGAGCAGCCATACTGGATCATCGACACGGGCGAGGGTTCCATCCGCCACGTGGACGTGCCCGGATTCGGGATCAACGGCGGCCTCGTCCAGCGTCCGGGCCCGGCGCCTGAGCCGGGCTCACCGGTCGTCGGCGCCAACCTCGTGGTCGGCACCGACGACGCCGACGCGGTGTACGCGAAGGCCCTCGCCGCGGGAGCCGTGGAAGCCATGCCGCTCGAAGACCAGGAGGGGGTCGGGCGCCTCGGTTACCTCATCGACCCCGACGGCAACCTCCTCGGGCTCATCGCTCCGAGCATGGACTGAACCCGGCGCCGAGGCCGTTCAGGCGGTGGCGACTGCCCGGGCGACGAAGTCGCGGATCAGCTCGACACCCTTCTCCCCCGGCGCGACCTCGACACCGCTGGAGACGTCGACGCCCCACGGGCGGACGGTGCGGATCGCTTCAGCCACGTTCGTGGGCGCAAGACCGCCGGCCACCAACCACTTGCCCTCCGGGGCTCGGTCGACCAGCTCGGACAGGTCCCAGCGTTCACCCGACCCGGGCCTGGGAGCATCGATCAGCAGCAGCTCCTCGCCGTAGGCCCCGACCTCCAACGAGGGATCCTCGTCGAGCGAGGTCGCCCGCCACACCCGCGGCACGATCGCCAGCGCGGCAGCGAAGTCGGCCTCGCCGTAGGCAGGGCCGTGCAGCTGCAGCACGTCGAAGCCCAGGCGCGAGGCGATCTCGGCCGCCTCGACGGCAGGCATGTCGTTGACCACGAGCACGGCGTCGGCCCGCCCCGTCACCGCGGCCACGACGGCCCGCGCCTCGTCCTCGGTGGCGCGACGAGAGCTCGTCGCGTTCATCACCACGCCGACGGCGTCGGCTCCGGCGTCGAGGGCGACGCGCGCATGCTCGGCCGTGCGGAGGCCACAGATCTTCACGTACACGCAGCCATCCTCCCACCGCGCTCCAGCCGACGGCGTCAGCGCCCGAGGAGTCCCAGCGCTAGCGCCCGAGAAGTCCCAGCGCTAGCGCCCGAGAAGTCCCAGCGCCGCGTCGACCACGGCGGCCGTGTCGATGCCGTGCAGCGCGTAGGCGTCCTCGAGGCTCGACGACTGTCCGAAGTCGCTGACGCCCAGGCACCTGATCCGGTCGCCTCGCACACCCGCCAGGTAGGACAGCGTGTGCGGGTGGCCGTCCATCACCGTCACGATCGGGGCGCGGTGCTGCTCGGGGAAGAGCACGTCGACGATGTCGTCGCCGTCGGTGGCCGAGCCGACGCTGCCACGCCGGTTGAACGACCGGAAGACCAGGTCGGGGCTGGTGAGGCAGACGACACCGGCCGTGATGCCCTGCTCGGCGAGGAGCTCGGCGGCCCGGACCACCTCCGGCATGATCGCGCCGACCCCGACCAGCGTGACCTGCTCAGCGGCAGGGTCGTGGGAGGTGAGGCGGTAGCCGCCGGCGACAGCGTGCTTGCGGCGCCGCTCCAGGAGCGCAGGGTCCTCGGGCAGGTGCGCCAGGTCCTGCGGCAGCGGGCGCGTGGTGAGGCGGAAGTAGGACGACGTACCTCCCTCGACGCCCACCCGGTCCATCGCGGCGAGCATCGTCCACTCCAGGTCCTGGGCGAAGGCGGGCTCCCACGCGATGCACTCGGGCTGCTCGAGGCCGATGGAGGGCGTGTAGATCGACTGGTGGGCGCCACCCTCGGGAGCCAGCGTCACCCCGCTCGGCGTGCCGATGATGATCGACTGGCCGCCGGAGTAGATGCCGTACGACCACGGCTCCAGCGCGCGCGGGATGAACGGGTCGTAGAGCGTCGCGATCGGGATCAGTCGCTCCCCCCACCGCGACCAGGTCGCGCCGAGCTCTCCCAGCAGGCAGACCAGGTTGACCTCGGCGATGCCCAGCTCGATGTGCTGGCCCTGCCTGCCCTCGGCCCACTTCAGCACCCGCTCGGCGTCGTCGGCGAACCAGTCCCGGCGGTCCTTGACCGACCAGACGCCGGTCTTGTTGATCCACCCGCCGAGGTTGGTGGAGGAGGCGACGTCCGGGCTGCAGGTGACGACGCGACCGGCCACCTCGGGCGCCTCACGCGTGAGGTCCGCCAGGAACCGGCCGAGCGCGGCCTGGGTCGAGATCGGCGCACGGTGGGCCCGCGACATGCCCGACGGCACGGAGATCGTCGGGGTCGGGGTCACCGGCTCGCGACGCAGCGCCTCGCCGCGCGTACGGCACAGCGCAGCGGCAGCGGAGTCGTCCGGGAGCGGGGCCCACGGGTCCGCCGGGTCGACGCCCGAGGCAGCCGCCAGCTCGAGCATCTGCTCCTCGCTGATCAGCGCCGAGTGGTTGTTGGGGTGTCCCTCGGTGGGAAGGCCGCGCCCCTTGACCGTGTAGGCGAAGACCACCGTCGGCCGGGTCGGGTCGACGGTGCGGTAGGCGTCGAGGAGCAGGCCGATGTCGTGGCCGCCCAGGTCGCGGATGGCGACGGCCAGCACGTCGGGGGTGATGTCGGCGAGCAGCTCACGCAGGCTGGACGAGCCGTCGTCGCCCAGGATGCGGTCGGCGATCTGGTCCGCCGGCACCCGGAGCATCCGCTGGTACTCCTCGTTGGGCATCTCCTCCAGCCGGGTGCGCAGCTCGTCGCCGCCCGGGCGCTCGAAGAGGCGCGAGATCGTGGAGCCCCACTTGAGCGTGATGACCTGCCACCCGGCTGCCTCGAACATGCCGCGCAGGCGGTGGGTCTGCACGTCGGGCACCACGCGGTCGAGCGACTGGCGGTTGAGGTCGACGATCCACAGCAGCTCACCCAGGCAGGCCACGGCGGGGTCGGCGACGGCCTCCCAGATCGCGCCCTCGTCGAGCTCGGCGTCACCCAGCAGCGAGATGAAGCGGCCGGCCGGAGGGGTCTGCGGGAAGCGGGACTTCACGTAGCGGTGAGACATGGC
Source organism: Nocardioides jishulii (assembly GCF_006007965.1). Classification (NCBI taxonomy): domain Bacteria; kingdom Bacillati; phylum Actinomycetota; class Actinomycetes; order Propionibacteriales; family Nocardioidaceae; genus Nocardioides; species Nocardioides jishulii. The sequence goes on from NZ_CP040748.1 coordinate 2,161,940, forward strand.
GGCCCAGAGCGCAGCAGTGGGGCCGATGCCCACCGAGCCGGTCGAGAAGTCGACCGTGTCGGGGTCCTTGCGGCGGCTCGGGTAGGACTGGAGGCCACCCTTGGCCCGCAGGGTGGTGAGGTACTTCGGGTCCAGGTCGCCCAGCAGGTGGTTGATCGCGTGCAGCGCCGGCGAGGCGTGCGGCTTCACCGAGACCCGGTCGTGACGGTCCAGCTCGGCGAACCAGAGCGAGACCATGATGTCGATCATCGAGGCGCTGGAGGCCTGGTGACCGCCGACCTTGACCCCGGAGGTGTTCTCCCGTCCGCGGTTGGCCTCGTTGATCATCGCCGACGAGAGCCACAGCACGCGCTGGGAGATCTCCCGGAGGACGGCAAGGTCGGCCGGCGTGGCGCCGGCCGTCACACCGGAGGCGGGCAGGTCAGGCGTCTCAACAGGGGGGTGGGCGTCCACGGACATGGGGGTCTCCGTCTCTCGGGCTGCAGCAGGGACAGGATCGAACGTTCCCCGACGGAACACAACTAAGTGGCGCGAAACACCGCCAGAAGGGCGCATTCCGCCCCCTTTCACGGCCGTTGGCGCACGGAACTCTCGCCCGGGTACTAGTTTCATGTCCATGCCAGTCGCCGAGCTCGATGCCACGGACCGCCAGATCCTCGACCTGCTCATCGAGGACGGACGGCGCAGCGTCCGTGAGATCGCCGACCTCGTGGGCCTCTCCCCCAGCCCGGTCCGCCGGCGCATCGAGCGGCTAGAGAACCAGGGCGTGATCGTGGGCTACACCGCGGTCGTCGACGAGAGCCGCCTGGGCAACACCTTCGAGGCCTTCGCCGAACTGCGCTTCGCCGGCAACACCGAGGTCTCCGAGATCACCGCGTCGGCCAAGGACATCCCCGAGGTGATCGCCATCTACACGGTGGCCGGCGACCCGGACGCCATCGTGCACTTCAAGGTCTCCAACCTGCGCCACCTGCACTCGCTCATCGACCTGATCCGCCGCGACGGTCACGTGATCGGCACCAAGACCCTGATGGTGCTCGACTCGTGGCAACGTGGGACTCCCTCGCCCTGACCGTCCCACGGTCTGACCGCCGGTCCGTCGGCGGTCCCCACTCCAACGGAGGCCGCCATGCCCGTACGCAGCGCCGGACTCCTGGTCCACCGCACCGGCGAGCAAGGACTCGAGGTGCTCCTCGTGCATCCCGGCGGCCCGTTCTGGGCGCGCAAGGATGCCGGGGTGTGGTCGATCCCGAAGGGCGAGTACCTCGAGGACGAGGAACCGCTCGCCGCGGCCCGTCGCGAGTTCGCCGAGGAGGTCGGCCAGCCTGCCCCCGCGGGTGACGTCGTCGACCTCGGTGCCCTCCGGCAGCCGAGCGGCAAGGTCGTGCAGGCGTACGCGGTCGAGGGCGACGTCGACCTGACCGACTTCCGCAGCAACACCTTCGAGCTCGAGTGGCCGCGGGGATCGGGCCGCGTCCAGCACTTCCCCGAGGTCGACCGTGCCGCCTGGGTCGGGGTGGAGCGCGCCCGTGAGCTGCTGCTCCGCGGGCAGGTCCCCTTCCTCGACGCCTTGGTGGAACGGATGCGCCCGGACCCGACCTGACGCCTGCGCGTGGCCAGAACCCATCGGGGTACCGGTCGGGGATGGTCGAGGACAGGCGTGAAGAGACGGCTGCGGAGCGGGCGGACCGCAACTGGACGGACCTCCTGCAGGAGGTCCGCGTCCTGCAGACCGGGGTGCAGCTGCTGAGCGGCTTCCTGCTCACCCTGCCGTTCATGCCGCGGTTCGACCGCCTCGACGACGTCCAGGTCGCTCTCTACCTCACCCTCGTCGTGCTGGCGGCGGCCACGACCCTCGTCCTCCTGGGCGCCGTGGCCCTGCACCGGCGCTTCTTCCAGGAACAGCGCAAGGAGTCCCTGGTCCAGGTCGGCCACCGGCTGGCGCAGGTGGCGCTCGCGCTGGGGGCGGCGCTCGCGCTCGGGGCGACCGTCTTCGTCCTCGACGTGGTGCTCACCCGCGCCGTCGCCGCCTGGGTGGGGGCGAGCATGGTCGCGATCGGGGTGGGCGCGTGGGCGCTCCTCACACACGCGGTCCTCACCGCGCCCGACTGATCCCTGTGCCGCAGACCGGTCGTCGGCTCACTCCTCGCCGTCGAGCAGCCGCAGCACGGCCAGCTCGAGGCGTCGGGAGCGCTCCTGGCCCTCCAGCTGCGCCCTGGCCACGGCGCGCTTCACGGTGCGTCCCTCGTCGTAGGCGTCGACCACGCGCGGGTCGACGTAGGAGGTCCGCGCCTGGGTGGGCGTGTTGCCCAGGAGGCTCGAGGCCTCCTCCCACGTGCGGGTCAGGGCCGCGCTCCGCTCCTTCTTGGTCGTCGCAGGCCCCTCGTCCCCCAGGACGGCGGCGGCGATGACGGTCGCGTGCCACGTCCTGAAGTCCTTGGCCGTGGCGTCGACGCCCGTGGTGCGGCGGATGTAGTCGTTGACGACCTCGGAGGTGAGCGGTGCCCACGTCGGCCCTGCACGGGAGACGAGGAGGCAGAGCCCTTCGTCGCGCCGTCGCCGCATCGTGCCGAGCGCCGCGACCAGGTCAGCGTCCGCGAGCTCGACGTGGTGCTCCACGCCGGACTTGCCGATGAAGTCGAAGTGCAGCACGCCCCGCTTCTGCCTGACGTGGCTGCGCTCGAGCGTGGTGAGCCCGAAGCTGCCGTACGTGTCGGCGTAGACGTCGTTGCCGACCCGGAAGCAGCCGAGGTCCAGGAGGCGGAAGGCGACGGCGCAGGCCCGGTCGGCCGGCATGCCGGAGAGCGCCAGGTCACGGGCGACCCGTCCGCGCGCACGGCCCAGGGCAGCGCCCAGCTCCTGGCAGCGCTCGAACTTCTCTGCGTCCTTCTTCTCCCGCCAGGCCGGGTGGTAGAGGTACTGGAGGCGTCCGGCGTCGTCGGTGCCGACGGCCTGGAGGTGGCCGCGGGGGTCGGGGCAGATCCACACGTCGGTCCACGCCGGCGGGATCGCCAGGTCACGGACACGCTGACGCTCCTCCTCCGGCAGCGGACGGCCGTCCTGGTCCAGCAGGGCGAAGCCCTTGCCGGCCCGACGTCGGGTCCACCCGGGGCTCTCCCGCGAGACGTGCCTCAGTCGCATCCGCCCACTCCTGTCGCTCGGCACGGGGGGCCCGGCGTCGTCGCCCGACCTCACCCGCTTGCTGCACACCGTTCCCACTGGCCGCCCCGCCGACACACCAGCCCTGCACGCAGCAGGCTGTGTCGCCGACGTGCCGGCCGGCGCGCGCACCATGCCGCGGGAGGGCTGGGTACCCTCACCACATGGCGTTGATCGTGACCGACACGCTCCGTCTCGGAGCGGTGGTCTGCCTCGTGCCCGCGGTCGCCCTCGACGGCGCCATCGGCGGAGCGCTGATGTTCCTCGTGCTCGGGGGCTGCATGGTCCCGCGGCTGCTGGGCACCTCGCTCACGGTCGACGCCCTGCACTGCACAGTCCTGCTCGTCGCCGCATGGGCGGCCCTCCTGGACTGGTACGTCGCCGTCCCGTGGCTCGACCTCGTCGTGCACGCGATGGCCACCGGTCTCCTCGCGGTCATGGTGTGGCACCTCCTCCACGACCTCGGGGTGCTGAGCCACGGCACCGGCGCCGTGGCGGTCCGGGTCGAGGCGCTGGCCGGCATCACCTCCATGGGCGCCCTGCTGGCCCTGCTCTGGGAGATCGGTGAGTGGCTCGGCCACACCTACCTCGACCCCGCGATCCAGGTCGGCTACGACGACACCGTCACCGACCTGCTCGCCGGGGTCGTGGGGGCCTTCCTGGCGGGCGTGGCGGCCCGACGCCACGTGGCTGTCGAGGCGCCCGCGTCGGTCGAGGCGGGCAGGTGAACCCCCGCCTGCCCACGCCCGACTCGCAGCGGGTCTCGGTGGTCATCCCGGTGCTGGACGACGCCGTCGAGCTGCGTGAGTGCCTGGCCCTGCTGGCCCGCCAGGAGACCCCTCCCCTCGAGGTGGTCGTGGTCGACAACGGCTGCTCCGACAACTCCGTCGAGGTGGCCCTGGCGGCCGGTGCCCGGGTCGTACGCGAGGAACGGCGCGGGATTCCACGCGCAGCCGCCGCCGGCTACGACGCCGCGCGCGGCGGGATCGTCGCCCGCCTCGACGCCGACTCCCGCCCCGCACCCGACTGGACGACCCGCCTCTCGAGAGCCATGGCCGACGAGACCGTCGACGCGGTCACCGGCCCGGGACGCTTCCACGACGTCGCCTGGCCCGTGCGCGCGCTCGCCGGACTGGTCTACCTCGGCGCCTACTACGCGCTCACCACGCTGGCGACGGCCAACACGCCTCTGTGGGGCTCCTCGATGGCGATCCGCCGCTCCTCGTGGCAACGGGTTCGCGACCAGGTCCACCTCGACGCCGACGTCCACGACGACATGGACCTCTCGTTCGCCCTCGGTCCACGCGCGACGATCCGGTACGTCCACGGCCTCGGGGTGGGGGTCTCCGGACGTTCCTTGGTGGGGCTCCCCCAGCTGCGCCGCCGGATGGACCGCGCCTTCACGACCCTGCGCCTCAACTGGGCCATCTCCCCGCCGTGGGAGCGCTGGCAGCGCAGGCTCAGCCCAGGGCGTGCAGGATCAACACCTGGGTGACGAAGAACCCGGTGACGAAGTTGAGCACCAGGAAGCGACGCCACCCGCGGTTCGCCCGCTCGCAGTCGGAGTCGCTGATCCCCAGGTAGGGGACGAGGTTGGCGGCGTACGGCAGCACCAGCACGGCCGTCAGCCAGCCCGGCCAGGGCACGGCGAGCAGGACGACACCGCCGAGCAGGTAGAGGACCAGCGCGACCCACGTGGTGGCACGGGCCCCCAGGACGGTGCCGATCGAGCCGATGCCGGCCTCGCGGTCGGCGCGGACGTCCTGCACGGCTCCGAACGCGTGCGACGCCATGCCCCACAGGAAGAACCCGCCCAGGGCTGCCCAGACGCCCAGGGGCCAGGAGGAGAAGTCCCCGAACGTGCCGCCCCGCTCGCCGGCGAGCACGAGGCCGTAGAGGGCGGGTGAGACGAAGTGGGTGCTGGAGGTGACCGAGTCGAGGAAGGGCCGCTCCTTGAAGCGCAGCACCGGGGCCGAGTAGGCGACGACCGCGACCAGGCTGAGTGCCAGCACGCTCGCTCCGGCCCACGAGCCGAGGGCCAGCAGGGCCAGCACGAAGGGCGTGCTGGAGCCGAGCGCGGCCAGGATGGTCGCGCGGTGCAGCCCACGGTCCAGGACGACGCCCTCGGCGCCGCCCTTGCGTGGGTTGCGCAGGTCGGACTCGTAGTCGAAGACGTCGTTGAGGCCGTACATCAACAGGTTGTAGGGCACCAGGAAGAAGAGGCAGCCGACCCAGAAGGCGACGTCGAGGCGGCCCCCAGCGACCAGGTAGGCGGCTCCGAACGGGAAGGCCGTGTTGACCCACGACAGCGGGCGCGAGGAACCGAGGACTGTGCCGATCCGCGAGCGCGTGCTCACCGCGGCTTCCGCTCGTCGCCGGCGAGCAGCAGGACCACCGCGGGCACCACCAGCACGGCCGCGACCGGCCACGCGAAGTCCTCCACCGGCGCCAGTCCGACGAACCAGCCGACGAGCCGGTCCTCGTCGAACCGGAAGAGGTCGGCGGCGATCATGACCGAGTCGAAGACCGCCGTGAGCACGACGAGCGAGGCCAGGGTGAGCCCGGTGGCCAGCCACCACCGACGACCGGGACGCCGCCACACCACCGCGACCAGCATCAACGGCACGCAGAGGGCGACGAAGACCGCCGCCAGACCGAGATAGGTCATCGGGACGCCTCCCGGTCGGTGTCCCGATGCGTCAGCACCCGGGTGAAGAGGCCGTGGAGGACCCCGGTGATGTAGCAGAGGAAGGTGATGAAGAAGAGCTCCTCCAGCGGGAGGTGCGGAGCCACGTCGACGCCGGACATCGCCGGCGAGGCGCCCTTGCTGTAGACGGCGATCTCGATGGCCACCAGGTCCCACGCCAGGAAGAGCACGAAGCCCACCACCACGGCGATGATCGCCACGCGCGGGCGGTCGAAGAGGAAGAGGCGCCACCGCCGGTCCACGAGACCCATGCACACCATCGACACCACGATGCTGGCCAGGTAGAGCCAACTCAACTCGCTGCCTCCTTCAGGATCGGCGCGGCCACCCGGCCGGTGGACGTGTCTCCCCGCAGCCGCTTGAGCACGAGCTCGGCGCTGATCAGGCACATCGGCAGGCCGATGCCGGGGATGGTGCTGGAGCCGGCGTAGAGCAGCCCGTCGACCTTGGTCGAGGCGTTGCCGGCGCGGAAGAAGGCGCTCTGCTTCAGCACGTGGCCCGGCCCGAGGGCACCCCCCGACCAGGCGTTGAGGTCGGCCGCGAAGTCGGCCGGTCCCACGGTGCGGCGCACCACGATCCGGTCGACGAGGTCGGGCATGCCGGCCCACTCGGCCATCTGGGCGATCGCCGCATCGGCGACCTGCTCGACCCGGGGGTCACCGGCGCCGTCGACGCCGCCATGCCCGAGGGTGACGTCCGCCGGCACCGGCACCAGCACGAAGAGGTTCTCGTGGCCCTCGGGAGCCACCGACGGATCGGTGGCCGACGGTCGGCAGACGTAGGCCGACGCCGGCTCCGGGACGCGTCGGGCGGTGAAGACGTCGTCGAAGTTCGCGGCCCAGTCACGGGTGAAGAACAACGTGTGGTGCGCCAGCTCCGGCAGCTCGCCGCGCACCCCGAGCAGCGCCAGGACCGCCCCCGGACCGGGGTCGCGCCGCGACCACCAGCTCTCGGGATAGGTCTGCAGCGGCGGAGGCAGCAGCTGCGTCTCCAGGTGGTGCAGGTCGCAGGCGCCGACCACGACGTCAGCCTCGACGACGTGCTCGTCGCCCGACGCGTCGCGGTGCCTCACGCCGCGTACGGTCGCCCGGGCGCCGCGGCGCGCCGGCGGGTCGGTGAGCACGGCCGTGACCTCGGCGTCGGTGTGCAGCACGGCACCCGCCTCGCGGGCCAGGTCGGCGACCGCGTCCACCAGGGTCGAGAAGCCGCCCTGGGGGTAGAGCACCCCATCGGCCAGGTCCATCCGGCTCATCAGGTGGTAGAGCGCCGGCACCCGGTCGGGCGAGGAGCCGAGGAAGACCGCCGGGTAACCCAGGACCTGACGGATCCGGGGATCGGTGAAGCGGGCCGCGACGAACGACTCCAGCGACCGCAGGAGGAGTGGGGCCAGACGCCTGCCCTTCAGCAGTACCTGGCGGCTGACGAGAGAGCTGAACTCCTCGAAGCTGGTGTAGAGGAAGTGGTCGACCGCCATGGCGTACGCCTCGTCGGCAGAGGCGAGGTAGTCCTCCAGGGCGCGGCCGGCCCCGGGCTCGAGTGCCTCGAAGCGGGCGACGTTCTCCGCCCGCGAGGCGCTCACCTCGAACGGCTCGGAGCGTCCCTCGAAGAGCACGCGGTAGCCGGGGTCCAGCAGACGCAGGTCGAGCTGCTCGGCAGCGCTGGTGCCCATCAGGGCGAAGAAGTGGTCGAAGACGTCGGGCATCAGGTACCACGACGGGCCGGTGTCGAAGCGGAATCCGTCGACGCTCCAGGACCCGGCCCGACCGCCCAGCTCCGAGCCGCGTTCGAGGAGCTGGACGCTCCAGCCGTCCTGGGCCAGGAGGGCGGCGGTCGCGAGTCCGGCGATGCCGCCACCGACCACGCAGACCGTGCCGCGGGCCGTCACGCGCCGCCCCTGGCCACGGCCCGAGCGATGATCTGGGCCTTGCGTGAGGCAGGCACCCGCACCCGTTGCTCACGGATCACCGACGGAGGGGTGCGTCGTAGACGCTGCGCCAACTCGGCGAAGAGGGCGTGGGCGGCGGCCACGGCCCTCCGACTGCTGACGGGCAGCTCTTGCACCGCCCTGGCGGCCACGGCCAGGTCGGCCTCGATGTCGTCGAGGAGCCGGTCGCGGTCGCGCGCGTCGAAGTGGGCGACGTCGAAGTCGGGGAAGTAGGAGCGCCCGAGGTCGTGATGGTCCTCGGCCAGGTCACGCAGGAAGTTGACCTTCTGGAAGGCAGCGCCCAGACGACGCGCACCGTGGCACAGCTGCTCGTAGCGCGCGGGCGGGTCGGGCTCGTCGACGACGAAGGCCCTCAGGCACATCAGGCCGACGACCTCGGCGGACCCGTAGACGTACTCGTCGAAGCTGGCCGCGTCGTGCTCGGCCCGCTCCAGGTCCATCCGCATCGAGGCGAAGAAGGGGTCCACGAGGTCCACGCCGATGCCGCAGTGACGGGCGGTCCGGGCGAACGCGTGGACGACGAGGTTGGCGCTGTGGCCGGTCCGCAGGGCGGCGTGGACGTCGTCGTGCATCACGGTCAGCAGCGCTGACTGGTGGGCGGCGTCACCGCCGGGCCGCGGGGCGTCGACGAGCTCGTCCGCCACCCTCACCATCGCGTAGACGTTGCGTACGTGGGGGCGGACGTCACCAGCCAGCAGGCGCGACGCCAGGCCGAACGACGTGGAGTAGCGCCGGATCACGAGGTCGGCGACGGCGTCCGCGACGGCGTCGTACATCTCGTAGGGGGCTGGCTCCTGCTTCATGCGACCTCCTGCGTCATGCGCGCTCCGCCGCTCGGGCGTGACCGGCCAACGTCTCCCACCCGCCGTTGGCCTCCATGGCCACTGCCTGCTCACGCATCCACGGGCTCAGCGCCCACGGCGAGACCCGGAGCGCCGAGAGGACGTCGTCGAGCGGCACCCACGCGTGCTCCATCACCTCGTCCGGGTGGGGGTCGACCTCACCCACCACCCGGGCTGCGACGACCGGACAGACCTCGTTCTCCACGACACCGCTGGCGTCCACCGCCCGGTAGGCGAAGTCGGGGACCAGCGGCACCACGTCGCTGATCGCGACCCGCAGCTCGCGCTGCGCGTGCCGGGCCAGCGCGTCGTCGAACGCCTCCCCGGGGCGCGGGTGGCCGCAGAAGGAGTTGGTCCACACGCCCGGCCACGAGCGCTTCGTCAGGGCACGGCGGGTCAGCAGCAGACGACCCGCCTCGTCGAGCAGCCAGCACGAGAACGCCAGGTGCAGAGGCGTGTCGGTGCCGTGGACGTCCTCACGTGGCGCCGTCCCGCACGGCTGCCCGGCGTCGTCCAGCAGGACGACCAGGTCGTCCGTCCCCTCGGAGGACGACTCAGGACCGGGTGGGAAGGGCTCGGAGGTCTTGCCTGGCACGGTTGTCTCCCGTACTCGGTGGAGTGGACGTCACAGGAGTGTGCCACGCCCCACCACGGACGCGCGACGACCGTCCGTGCGGCTGGTCTCGAGCCTCGGCCCGACGCACACTGGAGCCAGCACACGCGACAGCACGAGGAGGGAACCCATGTCCGAGCAGACGCCCGACCCCACGGTGACCAATCCCCTGGTGGACCCCACGCTCCCCGATCCGGAGGCTCCGGACCCCGAGGCACCGGCGCACCTCGATCCGGACGTGGAGACGCAGGCCCACACCGGCGACCTCGACCCGGAGGCCGTGGTCGACGAGACCGAGCAGCCCGACGTGGTCAGTGACGACCCGGAAGCGCCCGATCCCAACGCGGGCTGAGACCTCTCCCCTCTCCGACTACCAGCCGCCGCCGATCTGGCTGACCAGGTCGGCGGCGGTGGCGCGGTCATGGCCCGCTGCCAGCGCCAGCACCAACGCCAGGCGCGCCTTGGCGCCGTCGAGCCGGCCCACGCCGACGAGGCCCCGTGAGAGCAGGTCGATCTCGGCCCCCGGGTAGCCGTAGGTGCGGGAGAGGACCTCTCCGGCTCCGGTGCGCGAGGCCAGCAGCACCGGCGTGCGCTCGGCGAGGCGTGCCAGGACGGGCACCAGGGCCCGCGGCACGTGGCCGCCCCCGACGCCCTCCACGACGACGCCGTCGAACGACGCCGCCTCGACCGCCTCGAGGAGGTGGGCGTCCTCGCCCAGGCCCACGCGTACGAGCGCCACGCGCGGGAGCGTCGTTCCCGCGTTGAGCGACTTCACCGCGTCGAGCTCCCGCCAGGGCGCGGAGCGGACCGGTCGCGTCACGATGCCCACCCGGCCCTCACTCACCCAGCCCAACGGGCCCGCTCCCGGCGAGGTGAAGGCAGCGGGGTTGCTGGCGTGCGTCTTGCGCACGAGCCGGGCGGCGTGGATCTCGGCGTTGAGGCAGACCACGACCCCGAGGTCACGAGCCGCGTCGGAGGCCGCCACCTGCACCGCCGCGAGCAGGTTCGCCGGTCCGTCGGCGCCGGGGCTGTCGGGGGTACGCAGCGCGCCCGTGAAGACGACCGGCTCGGGGCGGTCCCACAGCAGGTCGACGACGAAGGCCGCCTCCTCGAGGGTGTCGGTGCCCTGGGTGACGACGACGCCCTGCGCGCCGGCCTCCACGGCAGCCTGCAACCGACCCACGAGGCCGACCAGGTCCCGGACCGTCACCTCGCACGACGGCACCTGGAGCACCTGGGTCGCGCGCACCTCGGCGACTCCTGCCAGCTGGGGCACGGAGGCCAGCAGGTCGTCGGCGCCGACGGCGGGGAGGGCTCCCTCCTCCTCATAGGCGGGCACGGAGGCGATGGTGCCGCCGAGGGCGAAGAGGTCGATCCTCGGGAGCGCCGTCACGGCGTCGCCCACGGTCGGTCGGTGCTGGTTCATCTGTTCCTCACTGTCGGGCTGCCCCTCGCAGCCCCTCACCCTCCCCCGGTGCCCCCACCACGTCAATCCGGCGGGCGCGGGGACGTGAACCTGCGTTCACATGTCCCTCGCCAACCGTCTCGCCTGCGCCTACGGTGACTCCATGAGACGGGACCACTGGAAGCGGCGCAACGACATGCTCGACCCGCACCGCGACTTCGTCGAGATCTACCGCAACGTCGTCATGCACGAGTTTCCCTGGGACATGGAGCAGGCGCTCAGCTTCGCGCTCTTCCGGACCTACGCGGTGCCCGGCATCGGCCGACTGCTCGCGGCGACGGGGGCCTTCACCGAGCAGACCCAGAAGCGTTACGACGACACCGTCCTGCTCCTCGAGCCGCCGACCCGGCTGGGATTCGACCACCCCGAGGCGCGGGCGGCGATCCGTCGGGTCAACCAGATGCACCGCTCCTACGACATCCCCCAGCACGAGCTCCGCTACGTGCTCAGCACCTTCGTGGTCGTCCCGAAGCGGTGGCTCGACCGCTACGGCAAGCGTCCACTGTCGCCCCACGAGGTGATCGCGTCGGTGGAGTACTACAGCGAGCTCGCCCGGCACATGGGCATCAGCGACGCGCCGGCCACGTACGCCGCCTTCGAGGAGCTGCTCGACGACTACGAGGCCGAGCACTTCGCCTACGACCCCGGCGGTCGCGCCGTGGCCGACTCGACCCTGGCCCTGATGGCCACCTTCCAGCCGAAGCCGGTGCAGCGCCTGATGGACACCTTCGGACGTTGCTTCATGGAGCCCGACCTGCTCGCGGCGTTCCGGTACGACGCCCCGCCCGGCCCCGTGGTCACCGCCGCTCGCGCCGGACTGCGCCTGCGCGGGCGAGCACTGCGCGCCTTCCCCGCCCGACGGCACCCGGTCACCGCCCAGGACAAGGCCCACATCCGCAGCTGTCCCGACGGTGCACCGGTCACCGAGCTCGGGACCTTCCCGGTGCCCGGCGAGGCGGGGTGCCCGGTGCGCCACGCCCCGGGCACGGGTCGAACCGGACCAGGCGTCACCGCGGCCGGATAGTGTCCTGAGCACGATCCCCGCAGGCGAGGTGCGTGACGATGGACAAGATCAGTGAGGCATGGGTCAAGCGGACCCTGGCCGACCGGCGGGCCGAGCACGCAGATGAGGTGGGGCGCTTCAACCTTGCGCTCTTCGGCAAGACCGGGGTCGGCAAGAGCACGCTGGTCAACGCCGTCTTCGGCAGCCAGGTGGCGGAGACCGGCGTGGGTCGGCCGGTCACCAAGGGGCACCACCTCTACCTGTACGCGGGTGACACCCTCGGCCTCTACGACACCCAGGGGCTCGAGCTGGGTCGCGACGACGAGACGCTCTTCAGGGAGGTCCGCGAGCTCGTCTCCTCGCTGCGACGCAAGCCGGTGCGGGAACAGATCCACGTCGCCTGGTACTGCGTCCGTGCCCGCGACGGACGCTTCGAGGACTCCGAGGCCCGCTTCGTCCAGCTCCTCAACGAGCTCGGCCTCCCCGTGGTCCTGGTCCTCACCCAGGTGCCGAGCCGCGACGGGCGTCCTGCGGCACGGGCCGAGGAGCTGGCGGAGCACATCCACCGTCTCGGCCTGAGGCTGGTCGGCGACCGGGTCTTCTTCACCATGGCCGAGGACGATGACTTCGACGGGCCGGCGCACGGCCTCCAGGAGGTGTTGGACGCGACCTTTCGCGTCACTCCCGATGCAGCCCGGGAGGCCCTCGCGAGTGCTCAGACGATCGACTTCGCGCTCAAGCGGAAGCAGGCCCGGACCTACGTGGCTGCCGCGACGAGCTCGGCGGCCGTGACGGCCGCGAGCCCGATCCCCTTCTCCGACGCGGCACTGCTGGTGCCGTTGCAGCTGGGCATGCTCGCCAAGATCGCCCACCTCTACGGCGTCTCGGTGGAGCGGTCGACCGCCCTGGCGCTCGCCTCCACAGCGGCGGCCACGACCGCCGGTCGCAGCGCCGCGGGCAACCTGCTCAAGTTCATCCCCGGCGCCAACGTCGCCGGGGGCGTCCTCAACGCCTCCGTCGCCTCGACGTTGACCCTGGCCATGGGCGAGGCCTGGATCCAGGTCTGCGACCTGATCGCGCGTGGCGCCGTACGTCCCGAGCTGCTGCGGGACACCACAGCGCTGCGGGAGCTGTTCATGACGGCCTTCAAGGAACAGGCGACCAAGGCCGTACGCCGCAGCGCGTGACACCACGACGCGCCGCAACCGGACGCATACCCAGTTTGATAGAGGGCATGTGCTATAGCGCACAGCGTCCCCAATATTGTGTAGGGCGGGTCGGCGATGCACTCTGGAAGCCAAGGCAGGAACACCTCTGCTGAAGTCCTCGTCGCAACTGGCGGGGCCACCCGGACCGCGCCGAAGCTCGACACGTCGCCGGGGTGACTCGAAACGCAAGGATCGAGTGGTGTCGAGCACGGCTGACCCAGCTGCACTGCCGCCCTTCGGGGGCGGCTCGGGGTGAAGGCGAGAGATCGCCCGGGCACGGCAAGCCCGAATCCGACAGGTCATCAGCCGTAGGCGCGTGCCGGAGACCCCACCCATGCGACAGAACATGTCGTTCTTCAGTGGTGCGCTCATCAGCACCCTCATCGCGGCGTCCTTCGCCGCTTCCCCCGCTCACGCGGCCTCGTCGGCACCCGCCGCGACCGCGACTCCCTCGATGACCTCGTCGACCACCACCACTGCGCCGACCACTGCGCCCACGACTGCGCCCACCACCCAGGCGCCGGCGAGCTCCACCACCAGCTCCACGAGCTCGGTCACGAACGTGGCCCACGTCATCAGCACCAAGAAGGCTGGAGCCAAGGCCAAGAAGAAGAAGGCCAGGAAGCGTGGTCTGCCGACGCGGCGTCGCGCCCTCCTCAAGGCGCGCAGCCGCACCGGGGCGCCCTACGTCTACGGCGGCAACGGTCCCCGGGCCTTCGACTGCTCGGGCCTGACCCGCTGGGCCTACGCGAAGGTGGGCAAGTACCTCCCCCGCACGTCCAGCGCGCAGGCCGGTGCCGTGAAGCGGATCCGGTCGCCCAAGCGCGGCGACCTGGTCTTCTTCCACAACCGCGGCCGCGTCTACCACGTGGGCCTGTACGCCGGCAAGAACCGCGTCTTCCACGCTTCGCGCCCCGGCAAGCCGGTCGGCCAGGAGCGCATCTGGACCTCGAGCGTCTTCTTCGGTCGCGCCTGAGCAGCCGGAGCAGCTCGCACCTCGGATCGAACCTGGAAGGGCACCCGCCACCCGGCGGGTGCCCTTCGTCGTCATCCGCTGAGCACGTGGCCCCATCGCCGAGCGTCAGGGTGCTCCTAGACTCACTGCCCGTGAATCCCGTGCTCAACATCTCCGCCTACCTGTTCACCCCGATCGACGACCGGGAGGCACTGCGTACGACGCTCCTGGGGCGGGCGGACGCTGCGGGCCTGAAGGGGACGATCCTGCTGGCGCCCGAGGGCATCAACCTGTTCCTCGCGGGAGACGCGACCGACCTGCGCGGCTTCCTGGACACGCTGCGTGAGGACGTACGCTTCGCCGCCCTCGAGGCGAAGGAGTCGTGGTCGCCCGCCCAGCCCTTCCGCAAGATGCTGGTGAAGCTGAAGAACGAGATCATCCGGATGGACCACCCCACCATCCGCCCGGCGACCGGCCGGGCGCCGGCCGTCGCACCCCGCACCCTGAAGCGGTGGCTCGACCAGGGCCACGACGACGACGGCCGCGAGGTCGTCCTGCTCGACACGCGCAACGCGTTCGAGGTCTCCTACGGCACCTTCGCTGGGGCGCTGGACTGGCGGATCGAGAAGTTCACCGAGTTCCCCAGCGCCGTGCGCGAGCACCGCGACGCCCTCGAAGGTCGCACCGTGGTCTCGTTCTGCACCGGCGGCATCCGCTGCGAGAAGGCGGCGATCTTCATGCAGGAGGAAGGACTCGACCGGGTGCTCCAGCTCGAGGGCGGCATCCTCCAGTACTTCGAGGACGTCGGCGGCGACCACTTCAACGGCGACTGCTTCGTCTTCGACGACCGGGAGGCGCTCACGCCGGGCCTCGAGGTCTGGGAGCAGGAGACACGCCGGGAGCCGCGTCGCTCCGCCCAGCCCGCCCCCGCCTGAGGCTGGGGCCTGATCCTGGCCGAGAGGCTGGGGCCCGCGGCTGGCCCGTGGCAGGCTGGATCCATGGGACGCGACGACCCGCGCTACATCCTCAGCGACGTCGAACGCGCGCAGAGCGAGCGACTGCGCCGGCGACGGCGCTGGTACTTCGCGTTGATGGGCACGTGCCTGCTGCTCATCGTGCTGGCGTGGAACCTCGTACGCCTGTGGTCCACCCAGGCCGCGGTCGGGATGTCCGTGGTCGCCGCACTCCTGCCACCGGTGGCCGTCATCATCGCCAACTGGGGCGAGGACCACTGACGGCCCGCACCCCTCAACCGTGCACCCCTCACTGGCGCGCGGAGGAGCTGGCTTCCGAGATGTGGTCGAGCACCTCGTCGGCCAGGGTCGCGGCCAACGACGCCGGCAGGTGGTGACCCATCCCCGGCATCTCGACGTGGCGGGCACCGGGGACGGCAGCGGCCGTGGCGCGACCCCCGCTCGGGTGCACGATGAGGTCGCGGTCGCCGTGGATCACCAAGGTCGGTGCGGTGATCCCGGCAAGCTCCCGGGTGCGGTTGCCGCTCGTCAGGATCGCCTGGATCTGACGGGCGACCCCTGCCGGTGAGGGTCCCGAGAGGCGGCGCCACGACAGTCGGGCGTGGGCCTCCTCCTCCTCGAGGTCGATCGGGTGGGCGCGTCCCGAGAGGTGGGCGGTGACAGCCAGGTGGCGGCTGACCCACTCATCCTCGGTGCGGGCGGCCGGCCGCAGCATCCCGCGCTTGGTCGACCACGCGGTCCCACCGACTCTGCGGGCACCCGTCGTGGAGTAGAGCGAGGTGAGGCTGCGCACCCGCGCCGGCTCTCGCGCGGCGACGATCTGGGCGATCATCCCGCCCATCGACCGACCGACCAGGTGGGCCGACTCGATCCCCAGATGGTCGAGCAGCGCCACGGTGTCGTCGGCCATGTCGTGCAGCGAGTAGGCCCCGGGCAACGGCTTGGCGGTGGCGAGCCGCCACAGCGACGGCGCCGGGGCGCTCACCCGGCTCGACCGACCGATGTCGCGGTTGTCGAACCGGACGACCCGGTGCCCGCGGTCCAGGAAGGGGGTCACCAACGAAGGCGTCCAGGCCGTCATGTCCTCCGACATCCCCGCCACCAGCACGACCGGCACGTCGTTGCCGTCACCGTCATCAGGGTCACCGTCATCAGCGCCGCCGTCGACACGGTGGCAGATCGTCATGCCCGTGGGCAGCTCGACCAGCCGCTCGGCGTCGTCGTCCCAGACGGCGTCCTGCCACGTCGGTGCCTTCATCCGACGACCTCCCCGGTCAGTGGCGTGGTCGTGGGCGGGAGGCCTCCCGTGGGAGCGAAGAACCGGAGGTGCTCGTCGACCACCGGGCCCTTGCTCAGCAACCGACGGTCGGCGTAGAAGTCCATCGGCACCGTCCACGGGGGCACGTCCCCCTGGCGCGGCAACGACGCCGCCGCCCGCCGCACGTAGCCGGCGTCGAAGTCCAGCGCCGAGCGCGCGTTGACGTCGACGTCCGGCTCCACGACGACGGCCTGCTGCCCGATGCGGTCCATGTGGTCCAAGAGCCTGGTGAACCAGTCACAGACCAGGCCGAGGCGCAGGGTCCACGACTGGTTGGTGTAGCCCATCGCGAAGACGAAGTTGGGCACGCCGGTCAGCATGGAGCTGCGGTACGTCATCCGTTCCGGCAGGTCCACTGCCTCCCCGTCGACGGACAGGTCGGCACCGCCCATCAGCTGGATCTCCAGCCCGGTCGCGGTGACGATCACGTCGGCGGGCAGCTCCGTGCCCGAGGCGAGCCGCACCCCGTCGGCGGTGAGGCGATCGATGCGGTCGGTCACCACCTCCGCGCGGCCGGAGCGCAGCGCCGCGAAGAAGAGGCCGTCGGGGTCGGCGCAGATGCGCTGGTCCCACGGGTCGTACGGCGGCTTGAAGTGGGTGTCGACGGGATAGCCGGCGGGCAGCGAGGCCATGTTGGCCCGACGGATCGCGCTGCGCAACAGGCCAGGTCGGATCCGGCTGAGGTTCCAGATCCACTGGCCGCGGGCGATGTTCTTGGCACGCACCAGCGCGTGGGCGCGCTCGGGGCCGAGCACCCTGCGCAGGGCCATCGCGATCCGGTCGCGTCGCGGCAACGGCATGACGTACGTCGGGGTGCGCTGGAGCATCGTGACGTGCGCGGCGCCCTGCTCCTGCGACGTCAGCGCCGGAACCAGGGTGACCGCCGTCGCTCCGCTGCCGATGACCACCACCCGGCGGCCCTGGACGTCGAGGTCGTCCGGGCCAGAACTGCGGGTGCACGACCGTGCCGGCGAAGTCGTCCGCACCCGCCAGGTCCGGCACGTGGCCACGGTCGTAGCGGTAGTAGCCGGCGGCGCTGAAGATCCAGCGGGCGCTCCACGTGACGGGCTGCCCGTCGACCTCCACGCGCACCGTCCAGCGCGCCGTGGTCGAGTCGAAGTCGGCGGCACGGACGTGGTGGCCGAAGCGGACGTGCGGCGCGAGGTCGTACTCCTGGACCACGTCGTGGAGGTAGTCGAGGATCCTGGGACCGTCAGCGATCACGTCGTCGTCGGTCCACGGCTTGAACGCGTAGCCGAAGGTGTGCAGGTCGGAGTCGGAGCGGATGCCGGGATAGCGGAAGAGGTCCCACGTCCCACCGATCCGATCGCGTGCCTCCAGGACGGCGAAGGAGGTCCCCGGCCGGTCGACGAGGAGGTGGCGGGCAGCACCGATCCCGGAGAGTCCCGCCCCGATCACCAGCACGTCGACCTCGCGGTCTCCGGCGGGCAGGGGTGTGGTCGGTGACGGCGTGTGGTGCTGATCCATGCTGCTCCTTCGGACGGCTCGCACGCACCTGGCGTGCCCTGCCCCCACTCTGGCAAGGACGCCGTCACACCACCAGTCCCGGTGGCGCCCCGATCACCTGGCCGGGACGGTCACACCCTCGACCTGCCTGGTCCGCGCCGGGTCGGTGATCGGCGTGATCCACGACTGGTGGGTCTGCGCGTTCTTGGTGATCGCCAGCAGGTCGTCCATGTGGGGCTCGAGGCCAGTGACCTTGTCCAGCGGCACACCGACGATCAGCTGGAAGCCCAGCCCCTTCCAGGCCTGCACGGCACGACCGGCGAACTCCGAGTCCGCCTTCACGAAGCCCTCGTCGAGGAAGACCGGCGCGAAGCGCGGCCGGGAGCGCATCTCGTCGCCGAGCCGGAACCGCAGCGCCGATCCCACGATGAAGGCGACGAGCTCCTGGCTCTCGCCACCACTCTTCTCCCCCAGCGTGCGGTAGGTCGCCAGCAGCTCACCGGTGGCGTGGTCGTAGCGCTCGGCGCTGATCTCCACGTGACGACGTACGTCGAGCAGCCGGTCGCGGTCCGAGGTGCCCTCGGAAGTGTCGCTGGGTCGGCGCAGCTGCTTCATGAAGCGGCTGAGGTCGGTGAAGCGCTTCTCGAGGTCTGCCTCGTCGAGCTCAGCGGTCCCACCACCGGCGAGCGTCCGCAGGTCCTTCATGAACGCCTGGACGTGGGCAGGAGCGAGTCGCCGCAAACGGATGCGCAGACGGTCGCCCTCGCCACCGAACTCCAGGCGCCGGAGGATGGCGTTGATCGGCTCGAGCCGATCCTCGATCTCCTCGATCGAGCTCGCCATCGCACCGACCAGCGGCACCAGGTCCTGCCCGCTCCACTCGGTCAGGCGACGGCGCCACTCCGAGCGACGGCCCGCGAGGCCGGTGCCCTTGATGTCACCGAGGATCCGCGCGTAGTCGGCGTAGGAGTCGGCGGTCGCACCGAGGTTGGGCGAGTCCCACTGGAGCTTGTACATGCGGAAGATCGCGGCCAGCTCCTCCTCCGCGCGGCGGCCCTCCGCCTCGGCCTCCCCCACCGCGGCGCGGAGCCGCTCGGAGAGCCGCTGGGAGTTCTCGGCGAACCGGTCGAGGTCGTCGGGGTCCGCCGGTGCGACGGCGGCCGCGAACTCCGCGGTGAGCGCGGCGTCCTGGGCGTCGTCGAGCACGGCCCGGCCACTGCGCTCGAGCGCTTCGAGGCGGTCCTTGACCATGTCCTCGGAGTCGACGAACTCGGCGTGGGCGTGCCCCAGCTCCTTCTGCCGGCGCTCGAGGTCGTAGCGGTCCTTGCGGGTCGCCTCCAGCTGGCTCTCGAGCTGTTCGATCTGCCCCTGGAGCGCCTGGAGCTGGTCGTCGGAGGTGAGGATCTCCTCGCGACGACGCTCGAGCTCGGCGATGCGACGCTCGCTGCCGGCGACGTCGAGGTCGTCGTAGCGGGCGGCGGCGATGGCCTCGTACGCGGTGCGGCGCAGCTCCAGCACGCTGGTACGGCGGTCGAGCTCGGCCACCTCCTCGTCGATGGCGACCAGCTGCGCCTCGAGGGCCTCGAGCTCGCCGTCGATGTCGGCGAGCGCGTCGTCGTTGGAGAAGCCGATGACGTTGCGCAGGTCGCCCAGGCCGTGGGCGCCGCGGCGTCCCTGACGGGTCTGCCCGGCCAGCGTCACCCGCAGCCCGTCGCCGGACAGGCCGTCAGGGCCCTCGACGCAGAGGGCGTTGCGCGACGGGTCGGAGACGTGCTCCTGGACCCAGCCGGAGAAGGGCGACTCCTTGAAGACCAGCTTGCCGGCGACCCGCTCGGGGTCCTGCGGACCGAGGTCGCCCAGATCGGTCTCGGCGCCCTCGAAGTGGATCCGGCCGCGCAGCTGCAGGCCGTCGATCGCGGAGGAGAACTCCTCGAGCCGGTCCAGCGGCACCAGCATGGTGCGGGCGGAGGATCCGAGCACGGTCTCGACCGCGAGCCGCCAACGCGACTCCTCGGGGGCGACGTCGATCAGCTCGGCGACGAACGGGAGCTCCTCCACCGGCAGACCACTGGCGCTGGCCACCTCGGCGCGCAGCTCGTGCATCCGGACCGGCATGCGTCCGGCCCGGCTCTCCATGGAGCCGCGCTCACGACGCAGCTCGCTCTGACGCACGTTGATCGGGTACCGCCGGTCACGGGCCGCGTCACGGGCGGTCTTGAGCTCGGCGTGGACGGACTCCCACCCCTCCAGCCAGGCACGGGCCCGGGACTGGAGCTCGGCGAAGTCGCTGGCGGAGTCGAGTGCCGGAGCGACCTCGATGCCCTCGACCGTGAGGTCGGCGCCAGCCTCCTGGGCCTCGGTGACCTGCACCAGGGGCAGGAGCCGCGACTGGAGGGTGGCGCGCCGGCCGAGCCGGTCCTGACGCACCACTGCTTCCTGCTCGACGGCCAGCGCCAGCGACTGGAGCGTCGAGCCTCCGGCCTGGCGGTGGGCCTCCTTGGCCGCCTCGAGGTCAGCGACCAACGAGGCCTCTCCCGAGGTCGCCGCGGCATAGGCGTCGGCGGTGGTCCTGCGCGCGTCGCGGTTCTCCGCGACCGCCTTCTCCAGCAGGCGCAGGTGGGTGCGCAGCAGCCAGGTGCGCAGCGGGGTGTCCCCACCCAGGGTCACCCCGAAGGCATCGAGCTCGGTGAGGCGGCGCGCGGCGTTGACCTTGCGCTCGTGCAGCGCGGTGATCGGCTCGAGCAGCGCGAGCTTGGCCTCCTCGGTCCGCATCGCCGAGTAGGAGGCGTCGAGGTCGTCGAAGTGGGCGATGGCGCGGTCCGCGGCGGCGTAGGTCGAGGGTCGCTCGAGGACCATCTCCTTGTAGAGCTCGTCGACGCTGCGCACCTGGTTGCCGGCCTGGATGCGGGCCAGCAGTCGCAGCGCCTTCGCGCCGTCGCTGTTGGCGCCGATGCCCAGGCGGGCGTGCAGCACCGCGGCGAACTCCGCGTAGGTCCGGTGCACCCGCACCCCCGGGAAGAGCTTCTTCAACGTGTTGGCGTGGAAGCGGTCGGGAACCGCAGCCTCCAGCGCCTCCAGGCCGAGCGCCTCCTCATGGGTCACCAGCTGCATCTGCACGTCGCTCGAGCGGGTGGCCCGACGCGGCACGTAGTAGGTGCGCAGCGCCGTGAAGCGCCCGCCCTGGTCGTTGACGAAGGTCATCGCCACCGCACCCCAGGTGTCGGTGCCACGGCCCCGCAGCAGCTTCTCGACAGGCCGACCGGTCCTGGGGTCGTCGACGACGTCGACGGCTCCCCGCAGGTAGGAGAGGAGGTTGCGCTGGCCGACGCTGCGAGCACGACCCGACACCGCATCGTTGGAGGCGCCGTTAAACTTCGTGTCCGACGGCATCATCAGCGCCGTGTAGGCGTCGAGCACGGTGCTCTTGCCGACGCCGGAGGCGCCGGAGATCATCGTCGTGTCACCACGCAACGGGATGCTGGTCAGGCCGCTGAAGCCACCCCAGTTGACCAGCTGCAGCAGTGCCGCACGCCACTGCATCGTGTCGTCGCTCGGGGTGGTGACGACCGAGGCGTCGAAGAGCCCGTCGGCGCCGACGGCCACGTCGCTGCTCATGCCCACTCCTCGTCGTCATGCCTGTTCTCGTCGCGCCGGTTCTCGTCATGCTCGGGGGCGCCCTCGCCGAAGAGGTCCTCCACCCGCGCTGGCCGTTCCTCGACGGAGTTCGCCCGGCGCAGCGCCTCGAGCAGCTCCGTCAGCAGCTCGAGCGGGAGCAACGGCTCCACGGCCTCACTGATCTCGTAGCGGTCGTCGCCGGCGGCACCGATCAGCAGCCCCGACTTCACGATGCTCAGCACCGCGTTGCGCGCGCGCTTCTCGTCGCCGGACTCATCGGTGGCGTGCAACGGCCGGAAGGAGGCCACGTGCTCGACGATGTCTTCGCGGTCGATGAAGACACGCGACTCCCCGCTCGCGTAGCCCGCCCGCAGCCGGTCGCGCAGGTGCACCAGCACCAACGTCTCCTCGCGCGACCACGGCACGTCGTGCAGCAGCGTCGGGAAGCGTCCGCCGGTCTCCGAGGAGGCCTGACGCTTCCACGCCACCTCCCGCTCCCGGTCGACCTGCAGGTCGAGGAAGAGGTCGTTGAGGCGCGAGCGCAGCAGCCGCTCGTCCTCCACGAGCACCTCCCACTCACGCGGGTGGGTGCGGGCACTGATGAAGCGGGCCTTGAGCAGGGTGACCAGCGTGCGGCGGCGGGTGAACTCCAACGTGCCCTCGTCGCCCTCGAAGAGGGAGACCGACGCCGTGTCGTGGGAGTCGTCGGTGCCAGTGCCCAGGTCGTCGCCCAGGTCGTCGGCCAGGTCACCGCCCAGGTCCTGCTCGAGGTCCTGTTCGAGGTCGCTCATGCGTGGCTCTCGCTCTCGTCGAGGTCGGGGTCGGGCAGGGGCAGTCGCGGCACCGTGAAGATCCGCCCCGTCCCGTCGTTGCGCAGGGCCGCATAGGTCTCGGTCTCGTCGGTGACGGTCCATCCGCGGTCCGCCGCCAGGTGCAGCAGCCCGAAGATCTCCACCGGCCGACGCAGCGAGGGTTCCAGGCTCTCGAAGAAGTCGCCCAGCGAGGCGGCGGGGGCGAGACCGGACAACGCCTCGTCGAGCCGACGTCGCAGGGTCCCCAGCTGCGGACCGCCCTGGGCCATCAGCGAGGAGAGCAGCACGGTCGGCGCATCGGGCACGGGGTCGCGTTCGATGCGCTCCGGCAGGACGTCGTCTGCCGGGTCGTAGAACTTCTCGCGCAGGTGGTCGATGGTGGCGCGCTGCGGCAGCATCGGCACGTCGTGGGTCGCGCGCGGCCCGGTCGTCGCCATCCAGGTGGCCATCTCGGCCTCCACCTGGCGCAGGGTCTGCTCGAGCTCACGGTCGCGCGCCGCGTCGTGGGAGACGATGTACTCCTTGAGCGTCGCGGTGACCCGCGAGCGCTGGGTGAGGACGCGGTCGAGCCCGTCGCGCACCAGCTTCACGGTGCCCCGGAGCTCGGCGCGGTCGACCTCACCGAGGATGCGGTCGGACAGAGGGTGTTCCAGCAGCGCTCCGAGGTCCTCGCGCAGCTGGGCGACGAGGGCATCGTCACGCAGGAGGGCGAAGGCCCCCTCGAAGGCCCGGCCCTCGTTCGTGGCGGTCATCAGGGCGTCGGCCCGTTCCAGGTAGGCGTCGATCACCTCGCCGGCAGGGCGGTCCTCGGCGCGGAAGGCGGCCAGGATCTCCGTCCTGATCTGGGCGAACCGCTCCTCGACGCGCGCGAAGTCGCTGGGCAGGGCGGAGACGAGGGAGAGCAGCTCGGTGAAGCCCTCGCTCATCCAGTCCTCGGTGGCCGAGACCATCTCGGCGCCGTCGACGAGACGGTCGCGCTCGGCCTGGAGGCGTGCGATCTCCTGGTTGAGGATGGTCACGCGCGTGGTGCGGTCGGGGTTGGCCTCGGAGTTGAAGCGCCGCACGGTGCCGAGGATGGTGGCGATCCTGTGCTCACTGAGGGTGGCGCGGTCACGGGTGAGGTTCTTGACGAGCTCGAGGGCCTGCTGCGCGTGCGAGGTGAGCGTGTAGACCTCGTTGCCCCGCTCGTCGAGCGAGCGGACCAGCCACTGTCCTCGCATCCACTTCTGGCACAGGTCGCGACCACTGCCGGTGGGCACCTCCGACTCTCCGGAGAGCGCGAGGGCGGCGAGGTGCTCCTCGACCTGGGTGTGGAGCCGAGCGGTGGGGATCGGGCGGTTGTCCCGGCCGAAGGCGGAGCGGAACAGGGTGATGACGACGGGAGCCTGACGCTGGTGGAGCAGCGTCAGCGTGGGTTGGTCGAAGGCGCCGTTGACCCTCGCCAGCTCCCCGGCGATCTCACTCATCTGCTTCCGTTGCCTCCTGACACGTGGCCACCTCGACCGACGCGCCGTGGGAAAGCATCCCAGAGGCGGGCGTCCAGCGCCGAAAAAGCGGGTGACCTCAGGCATTCTGCCTTCTGGGGCCCCGCCGCGGGCGTCCGGTGCACAGGCGGGTGGGGTGGCTCACCCTGTGCGCCGCGAGGCCCGTCGACGCCCGCGTCCTCGGCTACGATCGCCGCGTGCCTGACACGGTGCTCCTCCTGGGCCCCTCCCATCGACTCGAGACGCCGGGCTCCGGCCTGCGTGTGCAGACGTCTGGACGCCCGTGCTGACCCCTCCGGAGCGCCCCCGCCGCCTGCTGCTGGCCGTCGACGCCCCCTCGCTGCTGCATCGCAACCACCACGCCCGCGCCCACACCCGTCTGATGGACCGTTCGCACCGGCCGGCCTGGGCCCTGCACGGCATGCTGCGCCAGATCATCGAGGCGATCGACCGGTTCGCACCTGACGCGGTGATCTTCGGGCTCGACGACCGTGAGTCGTCGGTCCGGGCGTCGTTCTACCCCGACTACAAGGCAGGTCGCGCCGAGAAGGACGCCGAGCTCGTCGACCAGCTGGGACGCGCGGGCGCCCTCCTGGACGCCCTCGGCCTGGCGACCCTCACTCCCCCGGGCCTGGAGGCCGACGACGTCAACGCCTCGGCTGCCACGTGGGCCGTGCGCCACGACTGGGACTGCGTGATCGTGACCTCCGACCGTGACTCCTTCGCCCACATCAGCGACCACACCCGGGTGCTGAGGCTGATCAACGGCGGCATCCTCAACTCACCGTTGCTCACGCCCCAACGTCTGAAGCTGATGTACGGCGTGGCTGCCGAGCACTACCTCGAGTACGCCGCGTTGCGCGGCGACGCCTCGGACAACCTCCCCGGCGTGCCCGGGATCGGGGAGAAGACCGCTCCGATCCTGCTCGAGCTCATGGGGTCGATGGACGCGGTGTGGAGCGACGTCGAGCACTGCGACGGGCGTACGCTCCTCGCCGTCCTCGACGACTGGGCAGCCGAGACGGGCAACCGTCGGATCGGCCCGTCACTGGTGCGCCGCCTGAGCGCGCCGGGCGCCAGGGAGCGCTTCGAGTTCAACATGGCCGTGATGTCGGGCCAGGACGACCTCGACCTCGGCCTCACGCCCGACGTACCGGGCACGCCCGGCCTGCTGCCGTTGGACATCGCCCGCGTGGAGCACGTGGTCGGCCACCTCAACGTGCCGTCCACCACCGACCTCGCGGTGCGCGTGCTCACCGGACGGCCCGCCTCCACCCAGACCGTCTGACGGCTGGGCACTCAGCTCCAGTCGACGCTGAGGTACTGCGTCTCGGTGAAGGCCTCGAGCCCGTCGTGGCCACCCTCACGACCCAGGCCGCTGGTGCGGGTGCCGCCGAAGGGGGCTGCCGGGTCGGAGACGATGCCGCGGTTGATGCCGACCATCCCGATCTCGAACCGCTCGGCCATCCGCATCGCCTCCTGGAGGTCACCGGAGCAGATGTAGGACGCAAGCCCCATCTCGGAAGCGTTCGCCTGCGCGACCGCCTCGTCGACGTCGTCGAAGACCACCACGGGCGCCACCGGACCGAAGAGCTCGTGCTGGAGGATCTCGGCGTCGGTCGCGACCCCGGTGAGCAGGACCGGTGCCACGAAGTGCCCGGCGCCCTCGGGGACCTTGGCCCGTGCCGTGACCTCGGCGCCCGACGCCACGGCCGCCTCGACGCTCTCCCACAACCTCGCTGCTGCTGCGGCAGAGATCATCGGGCCGATCTCGGCGCCGCCGAGCCCCGTGCCCACCTCGAGCGCTTCGACGCGCGCACCGAAGCGCTCCACGAACTCGTCGTGGACGCTGCGGTGCACGTGGAACCGGTTGGCCGCCGTGCAGGCCTGGCCGCCGTTGCGGAACTTCGCGACCATGGCGGCCTCGACGGCCAGGTCGATGTCGGCGCTCGCGGTCACGACGAAGGGTGCGTTGCCCCCCAGCTCCATCGAGCAGTTGAGCACCCGCGCCGCGGCCTGCTCCAGCAGGAGCGACCCCACTCGGGTGGAACCCGGTGAAGGAGAGCTTGCGCACCGCAGGGTGCTCCAGCAGGGCCCCGACGCTGTCACCGGCCTGGTCGCTGGCGACGACGTTGACCACGCCGGTGGGCACGCCCGCCTCGAGCAGGAGCCCGGCCAGCGCCAACGCGGTGAGCGGCGTCTCGGAGGCTGGCTTGACCACGACCGTGCACCCGGCCGCCAGGGCGGGGGCGACCTTGCGGGTGATCATCGCGGCAGGGAAGTTCCACGGCGTGACGAGCACCGCCACCCCGACGGGGCGGCGCTGCACGAAGGAGCGCGCACCTCCAGCCGGCGCCACGGCGAGCAACCCCTCGTTGCGCACGGCCTCCTCGCCGTACCAACGGAAGAACTCCGCGGCGTACTTGACCTCGGCGCGCGCGTCGGCGAGCGACTTGCCGTTCTCCAGCACCATGAGGGTCGCGAAGTCGTCGGTCCGCTCGACCATGAGGTCGTACGCCCGGCGCAGGGCCTCCGCCCGCTCGCGCGGCGCCCGCGCAGCCCAGGCGGGCAGCGCCTCGGCGGCGGCGTCGGCGGCGTCGCGGGCATCCGCGACGGTCGCCCGGGAGACTGCCACCAAGGTCTCGGTGGTCGCAGGATCCTCGACCGCGAAGGTCTCCCGGCCCGAGCTCAGCCAACGCCCACCGATGAGGGAACCGGGGGCAGGCACGAGCTCGCTGATGATCTGGTCGGCAACCTGACGCGGCGATCCGTTCACGGTGAACCTCTTCTCTCGAGAGTGACCAACAACCCACTGGGGCGTGTTCTTCAACACTAGGCTCTGACCATGACGGCTCAAGCCCTGCCCATCACCGACGAACGCACGCGCTTCATCGCAGGGGTCCGCTCCCTCACCGATCCGGTCAAGGGCTCCACACGGCGTCGGGTCGCGACGGAGGCCATGTCCCTCTTCGCCCGCAAGGGCTACGGCGGCACCTCCATGCGCGAGATCGGCGCGGCCGTGGGCATGCAGGCCGCGAGCATCTACGGGCACTTCCCGCTCGGCAAGAAGCAGATTCTCATCGACGGCCTGCTCGACATCCTCGACGACTTCCTGGTCGTCGTCATCGAGCCCGTCGTCCCGGGCCGCTCACCGCACGACGAGTTCGTCGACCTGGTGACCCGACACGTGGGCTGGCGACTCGACAAGGGCGACATGTCGCTCGCCTGGGACGCCGCCTACTTCGGCCTCGGCATGTTGGAGGTCCTGGAGGACCGGCACATGACGGCCCTGGTGGAGGTGGTCGACCAGTACCGGACCTACATCACCTCGCTGGTCAGCCGTCTCGGCGACCCCGCCGAGGCCTCCGGCACCGCCCGGGCCGTGCTGGCACTGTGCGACACCTGCGACCGCTTGCGGACCCACCCCGAGGAGCCGCGCGACGAGGTCGTCGCGCGGGTCGTCACCCTGGCGCTGCGCTGCTGCGGCAGCTGACCCGCTCCACACGTCTGCCGACAGGTGCGTGGCCCGCACTGCCGGCAGACGTGCAGGGCAGTCACATCCGCCAGCAGGACGACGCCGCAGGCAGACCTGCGAAGCGCGCCTCCAGGAAGGCGTAGATCTCGGTCGCGTGGTTGAGCATGCCGCCCACGTGCAGCGGTGAGAGGTTGCTGCTCAGCCGGACCGTCGCGCCTCGGCTGCACCAGTCCTGCGTGAGCTGGGTGGCCACCCGGTGCGGCACGACGTCGTCGAGGCGGCTGTGGGTGACCAGCACCGGCGCGTTGGGCTTGATCCGACCGATGCGCTGGTCAGCGATCATCTGCTCGAAGGGCGCCCGGGTGATGAGCTCGTCCAGCCCGGCTCCGTCGGCCGTGTAGTCCGACGACCTGGTGAAGGCCGACCCGAGCAGGTCGAAGACGCAGTCGTCCGCGATCTTGGCGTACATCTCCTTGCCCTTGGCGTTGAGGTAGGGGTCCATGTCGATGCCGTAGCTCGACGTGAGGCCGGCGATGGCGAACCAGGTGAAGAGCGAGTAGAGGCTGCCGTCGATGGCGTCGGGCAGGGCCCGCAGGTCGGCCGGGACCGCGCTCGCCACGCTCCCCTTGACCTTCATGGTGGGGGCGTACGACCCGGCGAGCTCCGCGGCGGACGCGGCGCCCGCGCCACCCTGGGAGTAGCCGGCGAAGGCCACGGGGCTGTTCGCGGTCAGGCCGGTGCCGGGCATGCGTTGCGCCGTACGCACGATGTCGATCACCGCGCGCCCCTGGGAGACCCGGTCCATGTAGGTGTGCATCCCGGCGGTGCCGAGTCCCTCGTAGTCGGTCATCGCGACCGCGTAGCCGCGGGCGAGGAGACCGGCCATGAAGATCGACTCGTACTCGAACAGCTCACTGAAGACGCGCGAGGGGGCGCACGAGTCCCCGATGCCCTGCGTGCCGACGGCGTAGCCGATGACCGGCCTGGTGCCGGAGCCGACCCACTTCGCCTTGGGCACGAAGATCGAGCCGGAGACCGCGATCGGCTTTCCGGTCCGGTTGGTCGAGCGGTAGAGCACGCGGGTGGCGTCGAAGGCAACGGTGTGGGCGCCGGCAGGGTCGAGAAGCAGGTCGAGCTTCTCGCTGCGGATGAGGTCGCCGTTGGCGGCGGGCAGCGTGGCGGGGGCCTCGTAGAAGGCGGGCCGAGGTGGCTCTGCGTGAGCGCTGGGCGTGGCGGCCAGAGGCAGCACCGCCAGCACGGACGTGACCACGAGGACCGCCGCCGAACGGGCGTGACGAATGGGCTTCACCAGGGTTCTCCCTCCCGAGGTGAGAGCCTCCGAGCGGACTCTCACAGTGTTGCTGTCACCATGACAGTGATCCACGTCACACGCAAGAGGCTGCTCGGGCGCTCGCCCGGTCGGCCTTCGGCGGAACTCCACCACGATCCGGGGCGTTCTCCTCACGCATGACAGACTGGACGGCCACGGCAGGCCGTCCGCTGGACGATTGCCGTCTCACTCCCCCACCCCGATCCAGGAGAAGTTACATGTCCGTGAGCCCGCTCGTGTGGGGCCTGACCATCGTCGCCATCTTGGGACTTCTGGCGTTCGACTTCTTCTTCCACGTGCGCAAGGCGCACGTACCGACGCTGAAGGAGGCGGCCGTCTGGTCGGCCATCTACGTCGGCTTCGCCGTGCTGTTCGGCCTCGGTGTGCTGCTCTTCGGCGGCGGCCAGATGGGCTCGGAGTACTTCGCCGGCTACATCACCGAGAAGGCGCTCAGCGTCGACAACCTCTTCGTCTTCCTGATCATCATGGCGAGCTTCAAGGTGCCGCGTGAGGACCAGCAGAAGGTGCTGCTCTTCGGCATCGTCTTCGCGCTGATCGCGCGTACGGGCTTCATCCTCCTCGGCGCGGCGCTGATCAACCAGTTCGCCTGGGTCTTCTACATCTTCGGCCTGATCCTCCTGCTGACCGCGGGCAACCTGCTGAAGGGCGAGGACGAGGACGAGGAGGTCGACAACTTCGTCATCCGCCTGGCCAAGCGATTCCTGCACACCTCGGACCACTACGACGGCGACAAGCTCTTCACCATCGAGAACGGCAAGAAGGTCATGACGCCGATGCTCCTGGTCATGGTGGCCATCGGCGGCACGGACATCCTCTTCGCCCTGGACTCGATCCCTGCGATCTTCGGCCTCACCCAGAACACGTTCATCGTCTTCACCGCCACCGCGTTCTCCCTGATGGGCCTGCGCCAGCTCTTCTTCCTCATCGACGGACTGCTCGACCGCCTGATCTACCTCTCCTACGGCCTCTCCGCGATCCTCGCCTTCATCGGCGTGAAGCTGATCCTGCACGCGCTGCACGAGAACAACCTGCCCTTCATCAACGAGGGCGAGCACGTCAACGTCGTCGAGGTCAGCATCGGCCTCTCCCTGTCGGTCATCCTGGGCGTCCTGCTCATCACCGTCCTGGCGTCCCTGCTCAGCCCCGCCGGCAAGGCGCACGCCATCATCGCGAACGCCCGCCGCCACGCGCAGGCCTATCTCGACGCCGACTACACCAAGGACCCCAACGAGCGCGAGCGCCTGTACGCGGAGCTCATGGAGGCACGCGAGCAGCTCACCACCCTGCCGGAGAAGTACCGGGAGAAGGCACGCGAGGAGACCCCCCTGGTCGACCTCCTGCATCAGGTCAAGGAGAGCCACGACGCCGCCAGCCAGCGCGGCGAGGTCTCTCCGCCCACGAACCACACGTTCTGAGCCCTCCCGCTCCACGCCTCACGAGCGCCGGTCCCGTCACGGGGTCGGCGCTCGTTGCGTCCGGGTGTCGCGTCCGCGCTGCTGCGGCGCGGCCGAGTGCGTCAGGGCTCAGCCCCAGAAGATCCGGTCCACGACCGCGTGCGCGCGCCGCGTCGTCCTCAAGTAGTCGTTGACCATCCGGTCGGTGTCGTCCATGTCGTAGCCCATGAGGAAGGCCAGCGAAGCGCGCTCCTTCGCGTCCTGCGGGATGTGGTCGGTCGCATTGCCGCGTACGAGCGTGGCGGCGTTGCGCATGCGGCTGACCAGCCTCCAGGCGGTGCGCAGTGACTTCGCGTCCTCCGCCTCCACCAGGCTGGCCTCCACGCCGGCCTCGAGGGAGGGCAGGGTCGCGGGTTGGCGCAGCGCGGGCACTCGGCCCGCCCACTGCATCTGGATCAGCTGCACGGTCCACTCGATGTCGGCGAGACCGCCACGGCCCAGCTTGAAGTGCGTGTGGGGGTCCGCCCCCCGCGGGAGCCGTTCGTTGTCGACGCGCGCCTTGATCCGGCGCACCTCCAGGACGTCGTCCTCGTCAGCCCCCCTGGGCGGGTAGCGCAGCGGATCGACCAAGGCGGTGAAGCGCTTGCGCAGGTCGGGGTCTCCGATCACGGCGTCGGCGCGCAGCAGTGCCTGCGCCTCCCAGGTCGCCGACCACTTCGCGTAGTACGCGGCGTACGAGTCGAGGCTGCGCGTCAGGGCCCCTTGGCGCCCCTCCGGACGCAGGTCGGCGTCGATCTCGAGGGCCGGGTCGGTGCCGGGAGCGGCGAGGAGCGTACGGATGTCGTTGGCGACCGCGGCGGCGAACTGCGACGCCTCGTTCGGGTCGGCCCCGGGGACGACCTCGTGCACGAAGATCACGTCGGCGTCGCTGGCGTAGGAGAGCTCGTCGCCGCCGTAGCGGCCCATCGCCACGATCGCCATTCTGGCCGGGGGCTCGTCGAGGCCTCGGCGCGCGGTCTGGTCACGCAGCACGGCCTGCAGGGTCGCCTCCAGCGTGGCGTCGGTGAGGGCCGTGAGTGCGCGGCCAGCCTCCTCCACGTCGGTCTCGCCGAAGATCTCGCCGACGGCGATGCGCAGGAGCTCACGTCGGCGGATGCCGCGAACCGCACGCACGGCGTCGACCGCTTGGGGGTGACGCAGCGCCGTTGCCACCGCCTCGGCGGTGAGCGCCTCCTTGGTGAGCGGCGTGAGGTCGTCGCCGAGGATCTTGACCCCCTGCGGTTCCCGCTCGAGGAGCGCGCTGACGAAGCGTGAGGTGGAGAGCACCGTGGCCAACCGGTGGGCCACCTGCCCCTCGTCGCGCAGCTGGCGCAGGTACCAGTGGGAGTCACCGAGCGACTCGCTGAGCCGGCGGAAACCGAAGAGCCCCGCATCAGGATTGGGGGTCTCAGCGAACCACTCCAGCATCACCGGCAGCAGGGTGCGTTGGATGTTCGCGCTGCGTGACACCCCCGCGGTCAGGGCCTCGAGGTGTCGCAGCGCCGCGCGCGGATCGCCGTACCCCAGTGCCTTCAGGCGGTCCTCGGCCTGCGCGAGGGTCAGGCGGGCGTCAGGGCCGGGGATCCGGGCGACGGCCTCGAGCAGCGGGCGGTAGAAGAGCTTCTCGTGGAGCCGGCGGACCAGTCGGCGACGGCGCTGCCACTCCTCCTCCAACGTGGGTCCGGAGTCCCGGAAGAACCCCATGGCGCGGCCGAGCCGACGCAGTGACTCCTCGTCCTCCGGCACCACGTGGATGCGCCGCAGCTGGAAGAGCTGAAGGCGGTGCTCCAAGGTGCGGAGGAAGGTGTAGGCCTCGTGGAGCGCCTCGCCGTCAGCGCGACCGACGTAGCCGCCACGGGTCAACTCGAAGAGGCCGCTGAGCGTCGTCGGTGCCCGGACCGTCGGGTCGGCGCGCCCGTGCACCAGCTGGAGGAGCTGGACGGCGAACTCCACGTCGCGCAGACCTCCCACGCCCAGCTTGAGCTGACGCTTGGCCTCCTTGCTGGGGATGTGCTCCAGGACCCGTCGGCGCATCGCCCGCGCGGCCTGGACGAACCCGTCCCGCTCGGCGACCGTCCAGACCAGCGGGGCCACCATGTCGCAGAAGCGCTGGCCGAGCTCGACGTCGCCCGCGACCGGCCGCGCCTTGAGCAGAGCCTGGAACTCCCAGCTCTTGGCCCAGCGCTCGTAGTAGCTGTGGTGACTGGCGAGGGTGCGCACCAACGGCCCTTGGTTGCCCTCGGGACGAAGACCGGCGTCGACCGGCCAGATCGTGCCCTCACGCGTGTGGTCGGAGCAGACGCGCATCATCTGCGACGCGACCTGGGTGGCCACCCGGGTGGCGTGGTGCTCCTCGATCCCGTCGACCGGTTCGTGCACGAAGATGACGTCGACGTCGGAGACGTAGTTGAGCTCGTGGGCGCCGCACTTGCCCATGGCGATCACGCTGAGGCGTACGTCGTCGGCCTCCGCCCCCACCCAGGCACGGGCCACTGCCAGGGCCGCCTCGAGAGTGCCCGTGGCGAGGTCCGACAGCTCGGCAGCCGTGTCGTCCATCTGCTGCCCGTGCGCCAGGTCGCGCGCGGCCACGCGCAGCAGCAGTCGGCGGTACTCCACCCGCAGGGCGTCCACGGCCTCCGGGTGGGACAACGTGGCCACCGGCCACTGTGCTGTCGGGTCAGCCCCGACGCTGCGCAGCAGCTCGTCACGCAGGAACCATGCCGACGAGCGGGTGCACGCGAGGGTCGGGTCCTGGAGCTCACGCCAGTGGTGGGGATGACGGACCAGGTGCTCCCCCAGCGCCTGGCTGGCTCCCAACACGTGCACGAGCCGCGTGGTCGTGGCGGTGTCCGCCACGAGCGTGTCCACCAGCGCGGTGGAGTCGTCGAGCGCGGCCAGCAGGTCGAGCAGCGTACGCAGCGCCAGATCCGGGTCGGCCACCTTGGCCAGCGCCTCGAGCACCGCCTCACCCACCGGCCCGAGCTCGGCGAGGCCGGACCTGGCAGCGGCCAGGTTCTCGAACCCGGCCCTGACGAGCATCGTGGTGCTGGAAGGGGCAGCCATCAGTCGCGTTCCGTCACCCCACGTGGTGCGAGTACCCGTGGTCGTACGCAGGGTCCTGCGCGTCGAGGGTCCGGCGCTCGGGGCGGCGGATCAGGTGGCGGATGGCGGCGGTCAGCACGACGAAGAAGCTCAGGAAGGGCAACAGGCGGTCCCAGCCGGTCTCGCCACCCGGCCGCACGCCCACGAGGCCCACCTGTGCCGCATCCCAGGCGTAGACGGCCACCATGGCGGCGAGGGCGAAGAGCACGACGAGCGCGACGCGTTCCTTGCCGCTGGGGGGCCGCGGCACCATGGCGGGACTCGTCGGCCAGGGCACGGCGCAGATGGCGACGAGCAGCACACCGACGGAGATGGAGAGCCACGACATCTCCAACAGGTCCTGGGTGTCGACGGGGTGCAGCTTGGCGAAGAGCCACCCCGAGGCGAGCATCCCGAGCCCGGCGAAGGCGGTGCGTGCCCGCGTCGACGAGGTGGAGACGGGCAGCCACATCAGTGCGCTGATCGTGGAGATGAGCAGGATTGCCGCGACGATGATGGCCAGCGGAAGCGTGTACTCGTAGAACACGACGCCCTCAGCGGGGTCGCGCACGCCCGGGTCCAGGGCGACGAGCACCCACACGATGCCGCTCAGGAAGGACAGCCACAGCATCGGCTCCAGCACGACGCGGATCGGGCCGCTGACCCGCGTGGCATCGACACGGACGTTCTTGCCGATCTTCTTGGAGCGCTTCACCGAGACCGGTCGCTTGCGCTCGTCGAGGACTGGCCCGCGCGTCACCGGCGCCTCGTCGTCCGCGCGCCGGCGGGTCGCCCGACGTGCGCCGTCACGGCCCTGTGAGTTGTCCCTTCGCCCGGCCACGTCAGATCACCGGAAGCATCTGGTCGCGCTCGAACGCCGAGACCTCGCCGCGGTAGGCGTCCCACTCGGCGCGCTTGTTGCGCAGGAAGAAGTCGAAGACGTGCTCCCCGAGCGTCTCGGCCAGGAGCTCCGAGCTCTCGGCGATGTTGATCGCCTCGAAGAGCGTGCGCGGCAAGGACTGGATGCCCAGGCTGCGTCGCTCGCGCTCGGTGAGGGACCAGACGTCGTCCTCGGCCTCGCGCGGGAGCTCGTAGCCCTCCTCGATCCCCTTCATGCCGGCGGCGAGCGTCACGGCGAAGGCGAGGTAGGGGTTGCAGGCGGCGTCGAGCGAGCGCAGCTCGATGCGGGTCGACTGCCCCTTGCCGGGCTTGTACATCGGTACGCGGATCATCGCGGAGCGGTTGTTGTGGCCCCACGAGATGTACGTCGGTGCCTCGCCGCCGCCGATCAGGCGCTTGTAGGAGTTGACCCACTGGTTGGTCACGGCCGTGATCTCCGCGGCGTGCGTCAGGATGCCCGCGATGAAGTGGCGCCCCGTCGTCGAGAGCTGGTACTGCGACCCGGCCTCGAAGAACGCGTTGCGGTCGCCCTCGAAGAGCGAGAGGTGGGTGTGCATGCCCGACCCGGGGTGCTGCGTGAAGGGCTTGGGCATGAAGGAGGCCCAGACCCCCTGGCCCAGCGCCACCTCACGGATGACGGTGCGGAAGGTCATGATGTTGTCGGCCGTGGTCAGCGCGTCGGCGTAGCGCAGGTCGATCTCCTGCTGGCCCGGACCGGCCTCGTGGTGGCTGAACTCCACCGAGATGCCCATGGACTCGAGCATCGTGATCGCCTCACGGCGGAAGTCGGCACCCGACGACTGGGCGGTGTGGTCGAAGTAGCCGGAGCTGTCGACCGGGCGCGGCTCGACCCCGGCCTCGGGCGAGTCCTTGAAGAGGTAGAACTCGATCTCCGGGTGGGTGTAGAAGCTGAATCCCTTGTCGGCCGCCTTCGCGAGCGTGCGCTTGAGCACGTGGCGCGGGTCGGCGTACGACGGGCTGCCGTCCGGCATCATGATGTCGCAGAACATGCGGGCGGTCGACGGGCCCTCACCACGCCACGGCAGGATCTGGAACGTCGACGGGTCGGGCTTGGCGAGCATGTCCGACTCCTGCACGCGGGCGAAGCCCTCGATCGCGGAACCGTCGAAGCCGATGCCCTCGCCGAAGGCGCTCTCCAGCTCGGCCGGTGCGATCGCCACCGACTTGAGGAACCCGAGCACGTCGGTGAACCACAGCCGTACGAACCGGACGTCGCGCTCCTCAAGAGCGCGGAGAACGAAGTCTTCCTGCTTGCCCATGGAGGCAACTATGACGTACGCCGTGCACCATGGCGTGCAGTTCCCCCCAAACGCGCCTCACGCGTCGGGAATTCGTTCCATCTCCGCCAGCCACGCCGCGGGGCTCGCGTCCGACGGCATCCGCCAGTCGCCGCGCGGCGACATCGTCCCTCCCGCGCTCACCTTGGGTCCGTTGGGCAGCGCGCTGCGCTTGAACTGGGAGGCGAAGAAGCGACGGATGAAGACCTCGAGCCAGACCCGCACCTGCGTGAGGTCGTACGCGGGTCGCTCGTCGACCGGGAAGCCGGGCGGCCACTCCCCCTGCGACGCGTCGCGCCAGGCGTGCCATGCCAGGAAGGCGACCTTGCTGGGCCGCTGGCCGCGCCGCACCATGTGGAACAGCGTGAAGTCCTGCAGGTTGTAGGGGCCGACCGTGTCCTGGGTGGCCTGGGGCTTGACGCCCTCGACGTCGGGGATCAGCTCGGGAGTGATCTCCTGGGCCAGCACCGCACGGAGCACCTCGTTGGTCTCCTCCTCGAACTCCCCGTGGTCGGCGACCCAGCGGATCAGGTGCTGCACGAGGGTCTTGGGCACCCCGGCGTTGACGTTGTAGTGCGACATCTGGTCGCCCACCCCGTAGGTGCACCAGCCCAGTGCCAGCTCGGAGAGGTCGCCGGTGCCGACGACGAGGCCGCCGTTGTGGTTGGCCAGTCGGAAGAGGTAGTCGTAGCGCAGGCCCGCCTGGACGTTCTCGAAGGTGACGTCGTAGACCTCCTCACCCTCGGCGAACGGATGACGCATGTCGGCCAGCATCTGACGTGCGGCCGGACGGATGTCGATCTCCTCGAACGTGAGCCCGAGGCTCGTCGCCAGCCGGGTGGCCAGCGACTTGGAGGTGTCACCGGTCGCGAACCCCGGCAACGTGTAGGCGAGCACGTCGCTGCGCGGGCGCCCCAGCCGGTCCATCGCCTTGGCCGCGACGATCAGGGCGTGGGTGGAGTCGAGACCACCGCTCACGCCGATCACCGCCTTGGGCGTGCCGATCGACTGGATGCGCTTCTCCAGGCCGTTGACCTGGATGTTGTAGGCCTCGTAGCAGTCGAGGGCGAGCCGGTCGGGGTCGTTCGGCACGAACGGGAAGCGGTCGACCTTGCGTCGCAGCCCCAGGTCGCCGGAGGGGGCGTCGAGGGCGAACTCGATCGTGCGGAAGTCGTCGGGCCCGGTCCCGGTGCCGCGACGGTTGTCGTCGAAGGTGTTGAGCCGGAACCGCTCGTGGTTGATGCGGTCGACGTCGACGTCGGCGATCGTGCGCACCGCCTCCTGGGGAAAGCGCATGCCCTCGGCGAGCAGCTCGCCCACCTCGTAGATCATCGTCTGGCCGTCCCACGACAGGTCCGTGGTCGACTCGCCCTGACCGGCGGCGGCGTAGACGTACGCCGCGCAGCACCGCGCGCTGGCGCCGGCGACCAGGCGGCGCCGCTCCTCCGCGCGGGCGATCGTGATCGGGCTGCCGGAGAGGTTGGCCAGCACCGTGGCCCCCGCCAGCGCCGCCTCGGCGCTCGGCGGGATCGGCACCCACATGTCCTCGCAGATCTCCACGTGCAGGCGCAGCGCCGGAAGGTCGGTGGCGGTGAAGATCAGGTCCGGGCCGAACGGCACCTCGACCCCGTTGACCGTGATCCAGGCACCGCGCTGGTCGTCGCCGGGGGCGAAGTGGCGGCGCTCGTAGAACTCGCCGTACGTCGGCACGTGCGACTTCGGCGCGACGCCGAGGATCTCGCCGCGGTGGATCACCACGGCGCAGTTGTAGAGCCGACCCCGGTGACGCAGCGGGGCACCGACCACCACCAGCGGCAGCAGGTCGGCAGTCGCTCCGGTCAGCCGCTCGAGCTGGGCCTCGACGGCGTCCAGCAGGGTCTGCTGCAGGAAGAGGTCGTCGATGGCGTAGCCGCTCAACGCGAGCTCCGGGAAGATGGCCAGTCCCACGGCCTCGTCGTGGCAGGCCCGCACCTGCTCGATGATCGTGGTGGCGTTGGCCTCGGGGTCCGCCACGCTCACCGGGACGGTGCAGGCGGCGGTCCGGACGAAGCCGTGGGCATAGGCCGAGTAGAAGTCCACGGCGCGAGTCTAGGGCGCAGAGCGCCCGACGTGACCACCACCACAACCCCTCCGACGCGTGGCGGGGATACCGTGAACCCCGTCCGTGGACTCCACCAGGGAGCTGCGAGATGCCTCAGGAGAGACCCATGTCCGAAGAGACCGCCCCCTACGGTTCCGGCGCCGCCGCGTCGGCCACCGCACCCGTCCGCAAGGTGCGTACGCACCACCTGCGCGAGATGAAGGAGCGGGGCGAGCCGATCACGATGCTCACCTCGTACGACATGTACACCGCGCAGATCTTCGACGAGGCCGGCATTGACCTGCTGCTCGTGGGTGACAGCGCCTCCAACAACGTCTTCGGCAACGAGACCTCGCTGCCGGTGACCGTCGACGAGCTGCTCCCGCTGACCCGCGCCGTCGCACGCTCGACGAAGCGCGCGATGGTCGTGGGCGACCTGCCGTTCGGGTCGTACCAGGCCTCACCCGAACAGGGCTACCTGACTGCCGTGCGCTTCATGAAGGAGGGCGGCGCCCACTGCGTGAAGCTGGAGGGTGGCGCCGAGATGGCCCCGGTCATCCGCAAGTGCGTCGAGGGCGGCATCCCGGTGATCGCCCACATCGGCTTCACCCCGCAGTCCGAGCACGCGCTGGGCGGCTACCGCGTGCAGGGGCGAGGCGACGCTGCCGAGCGTGTCCTGGCCGATGCCCGGGCCGTGCAGGAGGCGGGCGCCTTCGCGGTCGTCATGGAGATGGTCCAGGCCGACGTCGCCGCTCAGGTCACCGCCGATCTGGCCATCCCCACGATCGGCATCGGCGGCGGCAACGGCTGCGACGGACAGGTGCTGGTGTGGACCGACGCGTTCGGCATCCGCACGGGCAAGATGCCGCGCTTCGTCAAGCAGTACGCCGACGTGCGCTCGGTCCTGCTCGACGGCGCGAAGGCCTACCGCGACGACGTGAAGGCCCGGACGTTCCCCGGCCCCGAGCACTCGTTCTGAGCCGGCGCCCGACCACTGGCCCGTGAGCACGGGCCAGGGGCGTCAGCCGCGCTCCTGGTCCTCGCTGCCGCGAGGGTCGTCGTCCTCACGGTCGTTCCACAGCGGGTCGTTGTCCCACGCCTCGTTGCGCTCCTCGACGCGGTCGAGCGCGCGTGAGGCGTCGGTCTGACTGGCGTAGGGACCGAGCCGGTCTGCGTTCTTGCAGCCCTCCCGAGGCTCCACCGTCTTGTGCTTGAGGCAGTACCAGTACTCCGGCTCCGTGTCGCTCATGCTCGCGAAACTACACTCCAACTCGTGAGTCCCGTAGTAGCTGCCGCCATCTCGCCGCGCCGTCGCGTCCCCACCTCCATCGAGCGCCCGGAGTACGTCGACAAGCCGGCACCCCAGCGCTTCGACGGACCGGAGGTCAAGGACGCCGAGACCATCGAGAAGATGCGGATCGCCGGACGCCTCGCGGCCCAGGCGCGTGAGCTGGTAGGGAGCCACGTCGCACCCGGCGTCACCACCGACGAGCTCGACCGGATCGGCCACGAGTTCCTCTGCGACCACGGCGCCTACCCCTCGACGCTGGGCTACCGCGGCTTCCCGAAGTCGCTGTGCAGCAGCGTCAACGAGGTCATCTGCCACGGCATCCCCGACTCCCGGGTGGTCGAGGACGGCGACATCGTCAACATCGACATCACCGCCTACCTCAACGGCGTGCACGGCGACACCAACGCCACCTTCCTCGCCGGCGACGTCGACGAGGAGTCGCGCCTGCTCGTGGAGCGGACCAAGGAGGCGTTGGACCGCGCGATCAAGGCGGTCAAGCCCGGACGACGGACCAACGTGATCGGACGCGTCATCGAGTCCTACGCCAAGCGCTTCGGCTACGGCGTCGTCCGCGACTTCACCGGCCACGGCATCGGCACGGCGTTCCACTCCGGCCTGGTGATCCCGCACTACGACCAGGACCACTACAACGACGTGATCGAGGTCGGCATGACCTTCACGATCGAGCCGATGCTCAACCTCGGCACGCACGAGTGGACGATGTGGCCGGACAACTGGACGGTCGTGACCCGCGACCTCAAGCGCAGCGCCCAGTTCGAGCACACCCTGCTGGTGACCGCTGACGGCGCCGAGGTGCTGACGAACCCCTGACGGGCTCCAACCCTGACTCGCATTCCTCACCGCCGTCGATGGAACCGTAGGTCGCCGTTGGCCATCCGGCTGGTGTCGTAGCCGGGGTCGTGGGCTCGGTGGTGATGGTGGGAGCAAAGAAGCGCAGCGTTGTCGAGATCGGTGGCGCCGCCCTCCGACCAGGGGACGAGGTGGTGGGCTTCGGACCAGGTGCCGGGGATGTCGCATCCCTCGGCCCGGCAGGTGGTGTCGCGCAGCAGGAGTGCGCGGCGTTGAGCTTTGGTGAAGAGTCGTGAGGCGCGGCCCAGGTCGAGCACTTCGGAGTCGGTGCCCAGGACGGCGGGGATGATCTTGGCGTTGCAGGCGAGGCGTCGGGCCTGGGTGGCGGTGAGGGTGTCGAACCCGTCGCCGGGGACTCCGTTGTCCAGGGTCGCGGTGCCGATGCCGTCGCGCAGCGCGTCCAGGGTGATCGTGACGGTCACGTTGGTGGCGTCGCCGCCGTGGATGGGCAGTCGCTTCGGGTCGAGGGCCTCGAGGAGCTGGCCGAAGGCTTCGGCGAGCCGCCGTGGGTGGTTGACGGCGGCGCGAAAGCGTCGCGCGCCCGCGCCGCCCGCGCCGCCCGCGCCGCCCGTGGCGTCGCCGTCGCCCGTGGACGCGCGTACGGCCCCGTCGGCCAACCGTGGGTTGGTGAAGGCGTGCAGGTAGGTCGCGAGGCGGGCTGCGACCGCATCCGGAATCACTCCGGAGATCCGGGTGAGTCCGTCGCCGGCCGCGCGCAGGCGCAGGCGTTGACGTTGGGCGGCGTACCGCTCGGCCTGCTCGAGGCGGCGGCGTTCGGCCTCCTCGAAGCGGTCGGGGTCGACCAGCTCGAGGATGCGGCGCCCCAGCACGGCCAGGTCCTTGGGGTCATGGTCCTCGGCCAGCCTCACCAGCTCGGCCTCCGCGCGGGCGAGGACGTCCTGGTCGACGTCGTCGGGCAGTTCCGCCATCGCGTGCGCGATCACCCGGGTCTGGGCCAGGTTGGTCCGTGCCTCGCGCAGTGCTGCGGCCAGGACCGGCAGGTCGCGGTCGAGCGCCTCGGCCAGCCGCAGGTCGGCGGCGGCGTCGCCGCGGCGTACGTGGCCGTGGTGGGCCAGCCAGGTCGCGATCGAGCGGAACCCTTCACCTTCGGCGACGTCACCGGCCGCAGCCATGACCCGCAGCCGCAGCTCGGCCACGCGCGACTCCGCGTCCGCCAGGGCGAGGAGTGCATCCGCCTTCTCGTTGGTGCGCATGAAGGTCGGGTTCACGTCGGCCACCGACTTCAGCGACGAGCTGATCGACGCCGCAACGGCGTTCACCGGATGCACGACCCCACCTCCTCTCACGACCACGACTCGGCACGCCACGTCTGTGGCGTCTGCTGGTCGTTGCTCCTGGAGGCCCGGGCCTGCCGGACGATCACGTCACCCTCGCAACTGGCCCCACCGTCTCCGGATGCCACCGCTGAGGCGGTGACCCGGTGCCCTGAGTGAGAACCTGCGACCACTCTATTCGAACACGCGTTCGACAGCCATCGCCCGAACTGGGGATCCGAGTGCGAGGTCCCACGACCGCTGGACGGGAAACGCTCGCCCCTCAGAACAGCACGGTGAAGAGCATCAGCTGCGTGACCAGGAATCCGGTCACGAAGTTGAGCCACAGGAAGCGTCGCCATCCCGCGTTGGCCCTCTCGCACTCCTCGTCGGTGAGCCCCAGGTAGGGAGCGACGTTGACGACGTACGGCAGCACGAGTGCGGCGGCCACCTTCCCCGGACCGGGCATCATCAGGAGCGCGGTGCCGGCGGCGAGGTAGCAGCAGAGCGCGAACCAGACCGTTGCCCTGGCCCCCAGCACCGTGCCCACGGACGCGATCCCACCCTCGCGGTCGGCGCGCACGTCCTGCACGGCGCCGAAGGCGTGCGACCCCATCCCCCACAGGAAGAACCCGACGAGGGTCGCGACCACGGCCCCGTCCCACGCGACCTCGGCTCCGCGACCGGCCGCCAGCGCCAGGCCGAACACGGCCGGGCTGACGAAGTGAGTGCTCGACGTGACCGAGTCGAGGAACGGACGCTCCTTGAAACGCAACCGCGGCGCCGAGTAGGCCACCACCGCGAAGAGGCTCACGGCCAGGACGAGCGCGGAGCTCACCGACCCCATCACGAGCAGTGCGGCCACGAAGGGCAGCGGTGTCAGCACGGCGGCCCAGAGGGTCGTACGGTGCACCGCGCGGTCGAGCACGACGCCCTCCACGCCTCCCTTGCGCGGGTTGCGCACGTCGGACTCGTGGTCGAAGACGTCGTTCACGCCGTACATGAGCAGGTTGTAGGGCACGAGGAAGAAGATCGCGCCCACCCAGAACGCGGCGTCCAGCCCACCGCCGACGAGCAGGTACGCCGCACCGAACGGGAAGGCGGTGTTGACCCACGAGAGGGGTCGCGACGACGCAACGACCGTACGCAGCCGGCTCAGCCCGCGAGGTTCCACCGGCGCCCCGAGCGAGAGGTCGACCACAGCGCTCATCGGGTTGCCCCTGCGGCGCCTGCGGTGTCGGACAGCGGCGTGGACAGCGGCGTGGACAGGGGCGCATCCACCATGCCGCCGACGCGATCACCGCGCAATCGCTTCAGCACCAGTTCGGCGCTGATCAGGCACATCGGGAGGCCGATCCCCGGCAGGGTGCTGGCGCCGGCGTAGAACAGGCCGTCGACCTTCTTCGAGACGTTGGCAGCCCGGAAGAAGGCGCTCTGCGAGAGGCGGTGGCCGGGGCCGAGCATGCTGCCCGACCAGGCATTCAGGTCCTGGGCGAAGTCACCCGGTCCGACCGTGCGGCGGACGACGATGCGCTCGGCCAGGTCGGGGATGCCGGCCCAGGCGGCGAGCTGCGCAATGGCTGCGTCGGCGACCTTCTCGACGCCCGCGTCGCCCTGGCCGTCGAGGCCGCCGCGGCCGAGCTCCACGTCGGCGGGCACCGGCACGAGCACGAACAGGTTCTCCGAGCCGTCAGGAGCCACCGAGGGGTCCGTCGCGCTGGGACGGCAGACGTAGGACGAGGCCGGGTCGGGAACGTACTTACCCTGGCCCCAGCGGTCGCCGAGCACGCCGTCGAAGTTCGTCTCCCAGTCCTCGGTGAAGAACATGGTGTGGTGGGCCAGCTCGGGCAGCTCGCCGGTGACGCCCAGGTAGACCAGCACCGCGCCGGGCCCGGGGTCGCGGCGTCGCCACCACGCCTCGGGGTAGGTCTGCAGGTCGGCGGGCAGGAGCTGCGTCTCGAGGTGGTGCAGGTCGGCGGCGCCCACGACGACGTCGGCGGCGATGCGCTGCTCGGTGCCGTCGGCGGCGCGGTAGGCGACGCCGCACACCTGGGCCCTGCGGCGGGACCAGGGCCGGGACCAGGGCTTCGGGCCGGTCAGCGGCGCGGTGTCGAGGGAGGTGACGGTCGCGCCGGTGCGGATGGTGACGCCGGCGGCGGTCGCGAGGGCGACGAGGGTGTCGACGAAGGCCGAGAAGCCGCCCTGCGGGTAGAGGACACCGTCGTCGAGGTCCATGCTGCTCATCAGGTGGTAGAGCGCAGGCACCCGGTCCGGCGAGCCACCCAGGAAGACGGCCGGGTAGCCGAGCACCTGCTGGAGGCGGCGATCGGTGAAGCGCGAGTCGACGTGCGACTTGAGGCTGCGCAGCAGCAGGGGCAGGAGCTGGGGCGCGCGGCGCAGGACGTCGGCATTCACCACGTCACCCAGGCGCTCGAAGCTGGTGTAGAGGAAGTGGCGCAGCGCCAGCTCGTAGGTCTCCCCTGCCCGGTCGAGGTAGCCGTCGAGACGGGCGCCGGCACCGGGCTCGTACGACTCGAAGACGGCCTTGTTGTCCTCGCGGGCCACCCGCGTCTCGAGCGGTCGCTCCTCGCCCTCGAAGTAGACCCGGTAGCCCGGGTCGAGGACCTCGAGGTCGAGCTGCTCGGCGGCGGAGGTGCCGAGCAGGCGGTAGAAGTGGTCGAAGACCTCGGGCATGAGGTACCACGACGGACCGGTGTCGAAGCGGAAACCGTCGTGGGCCCACGAGCCTGCCCGGCCCCCGAGCTCGTCGCGCTGCTCCAGCAGCTCGACCTCCCAGCCGTCGGCGGCCAGCAGCGCCGAGGTCGCCAGTCCGGCCACTCCCCCGCCGACCACGACGACTCGCCCGCGGGAGTCTCCCGGCCCGCTCATGCCGCACCCCGGGCCAGCACGAGGGCGACGAGCTGGGCCTTGCGCGGCGAGGGCACCCGCACCCGTCGGGTCCGGATCGAGGCCGGCGGCGTACGACGCAGGCGTGCGGCGAGCTCACCGAAGAGCGCGTGCGCTGCCCGCACTGCGCGACGGCTGCTGGCGGGCAGGTGCACGATGGCGCCTGCGGCGACGGCCAGGTCGGCGTCGATGTCGTCGAGCAGCCGGTCACGGGTGGCGGCGTCGAAGTGGTCGACGTCGAGGCCCGGGAAGTAGCTGCGGCCGAGGTGGTCGTGGTCGGCGGCCAGGTCGCGCAGGAAGTTGATCTTCTGGAAGGCCGCTCCCAGGCGCATGGCCCCGTGGCGCAGACGCTGGTACTGCGCCTGGGCGTCCGGCACCTCGAGCAGGAACGCGCGCAGGCACATCAGCCCGATCACCTCTGCGGAGCCGTGCACGTAGGCGGCGAAGCTGGCCTCGTCGTGCTCGACCCACTCGAGGTCCATCCGCATGGAGGCGAAGAAGGGGTCGATGAGCTCGGTGTCGATGCCGCAGGTGCGCGCCGTGCGGGCGAAGGCGTGGACCACGAGGTTGGCGCTGTGTCCAGTGGCCAGGGCCCGGCCCACCTCGGTGTGCAGCTCCGTGAGCAGCGCATCGCGACCGGCCACGTCGCCGTCGGGGCGGGGCGCGTCGACGATCTCGTCGG
Organism: Nocardioides jishulii; assembly: GCF_006007965.1. Lineage (NCBI taxonomy): Bacteria > Bacillati > Actinomycetota > Actinomycetes > Propionibacteriales > Nocardioidaceae > Nocardioides > Nocardioides jishulii. The sequence goes on from NZ_CP040748.1 coordinate 2,206,149, forward strand.
CGACTCGGACGAGGGCGTAGACGTTGCGCACGTGCGTACGCACCGGTGGCGCCAGCAGGCGCGAGGCCAGGCCGAACGAGGTCGAGTAGCGGCGGATCACCAGGTCGGCCGCGGCTTCGGCGACCTCGTCGTAGAGCTCGTGCGGCGGTGGCGCGGGGCGGCCGCGGCGCACCGCCATCTTCTCCGCGAGGCTCATGCAACACCCACCGTGGCTGCCTCCAGGGGCTCATCGGCGGGGGCCGGGGGCACGGTGGCTCCCGCGATGTCCCAGGTGGAGGTCAACGTGTCGACGATCGGGGCGGTCAGGTCGAGGGCCTCGGCGTGCCAACGGGCGATCCTCACGTGGCGGCCCATGAGCGTCTCCACGTGGTCGAAGGAGCCCGCCTCCATCAGCGCCCGGCGGATCTCGTCGGCCTCCTCGCGGGTGAGGTCGGGGTTGCCCAGGTGGGGCTCGACGCGCCACCAGTGCGAGGACGCGGCGGCGTGGACGACGAGGGGGGTGCGCTTGCCCTCGCGCAGGTCGCCGTCGGGGTCCTTGCCCACGATCGCGGGGTCACCGAAGGTGCCGAGGAGGTCGTCGCGCAGCTGGAAGGCGATGCCGAGCGAACGCCCCACGTCGGACACCTTCTCGAGGACGTCCTCGGGTGCGCCGGCGAGGATCGCGGCGGCCTTCATCGGCAGGACGAAGGAGTACGCAGCGGTCTTGAGCTCGGCGACAGCGATGGCGTCGTCCATCGTCGGGGCGGCGCCTCCGATGGCGAGCCGCACGTCGGAGAGCTCACCGACCGCGGAGTCGTGGAGCGTGGAGTCGAGCAGGTCGAGGAGGGCCGTGGTGACCTCCTGCGGGGCACCGCAGGTGGCGATGCCACGCACCGCGGCAGCCAGGGCGAGGTCACCGGTGAGGATGGCCCCGGCGCGGGCGTACACGGCGGAGTCTGACGTGGTCGAACCGCGGAACCAGCCGGGGATGCTGGTGTGACCGCGACGCTCGTCGTCGTTGTCGATGACGTCGTCGTGGATCACGAAGGCCGTGTGCAGGAGCTCGATGGCGGCAGCGACGCGCTCGCGCACAGTCCTGTCGACGGCCGGGGCGTCGGCCCAGCGGCCGCTCAGCTGGTCGTAGGTCGCGGCGAAGAGCCACGGGCGGAAACGCTTGCCTCCCTCGGTGCCCATGCGCAGGGCGATGCCCAGCATGGAGCGGTCGAGCGGGAGGCCGCCCAACCCGGGCGTCGGGGTCACCAGCGTGTCGATCTGTGCCTGCAGCGTCATGACGCAACTCCTCGGTCGTCGGTGGCGTGGTCCCGGATGAGGTCCCAGGCTCGGTGGTCAAGCTGTGCGGCCTGCTCCCGCAGCCACGGACTGAGGGCCCACGGTGCGGCGGCGAGAGCGGCTCGCAGTTCGTCGATTTCCACCCACCGGTGCTCCGCGACCTCGGAGGGATCGGGAGCCAGTGCTGCGGTGGTCCGTGCGAGGTGCACGGGGCAGAACTCGTTCTCCACCGTGCCGTTGGCGTCGACGGCGCGGTAGGAGAAGTCGGGAAGCAAAGGGGTCACGGCTTCGACCTCGACCCCGAGCTCGTGGAGACCACCGCGCGTGACGGCGCTCCCCATCGTCTCCCCCGGGCGCGGGTGGCCGCAGAACGAGTTGGTCCACACGCCGGGCCACGACCGCTTGGTCAGCGCGCGGCGAGTGAGGAGGAAACGGCCGTCCGGGCCCAGGAGCCAACAGGAGTAGGCGAGGTGCAGGGGCGTGTCGCGGCCGTGGACGCCCTCGCGGGGCGCGGTCCCGATCGGGCGGCGGGCCCCGTCGAGGAGGACCACGAGGTCAGCCCGGCCCTCCGCCGACGAGGCCAGCCGAGACGCCGTGTCGACGCTCCGCACGTGGTCAGCAGCACGTGGGCTCATCAGCATCTCGACTCCTCAGTTGGCGTTCATTCGCGGCCGTTGCCGCCTCACACTGAGGATGCTAGATTGTGTGTCGAAGGTCTGTCAAAGGTTTGACCAAGGTTTGAACAAGGTTTCTCCGGGACATCTGTCCCGAATCACTCTCGTCCCCACGGAGAGGCTCCCGCCCCGTTGTTCACGATCAAGCACGCCGCCCGCGCGGTCGGAGTGTCCGAGGCGACGCTCCGCGCTTGGGAGCGTCGTTACGGCATCGGCTCGCCCCTGCGCAGCCAAGCCGGTTACCGGCTCTACGACGACGCCGCGGTCCGGGCCCTCGAGACCATGAAGCACCTCGTCGACGAGGGCTGGCCGGTCAAGTCCGCCGCCGAGGAGACCCTGCGACGCCTCGCCCGCGACGAGGCGGACGACGCGGCTCCGCAGCACTTCTCCCCCGAGGAGTACGGCGACCTCGATGCGCTCGTCCCGCTGGCCAGGTCCTACGACGCCCCCGGCCTTGACGACCTGCTCGACGAGCGCTTCGCGAGCGCCTCGTTCGAGAGCGTCGTGGACGACTGGCTCCTGCCGGCACTCGGCCGACTGGGCGCCGCCTGGGAGGCGGGCGAGGTGAGCGTCGCCGGGGAGCACCTGGTCTCCCACGGCGTGACCCGGCGACTGTCGGTGGCCTACGAGGCAGCCGGCGACGCCCCGTTCGGCGCACAGGTCGCCATCGGCCTCCCGCCCGGGGCGCGCCACGACCTCGGCCTGCTCTGCTTCGCGACCGCCGCCCGTCGTGTCGGGCTCGCTCCGCGCTACCTGGGCAACGACGTGCCGACGGAGGACTGGATGCGGGCCATCTCCCCCGCCGGCGTGCGTGCCGTGGTGCTCTCCGCGCCGCTGCGCGAGGACCTGGAGGCTCTTCAAGCCGTGGTCGATGCCGTACGCCTGACCCGTCCCGACGTGCTGGTCGCCGTCGGCGGGGCGCACCAGGGCGACGCCCCGGCGTACTGCCTGCGCCTGGGGCACCGGATCGGCGACGCAGCGCAGGAGCTGGCCGTACGCCTGACCTGATGCCGCCGTTCGCGGGCAGCGGCCCGGCGGGCATAGACTCCCCCACGCGAACGGGCCGGCCGGGCGATCGCGTCATCCGAGGGAGACCGAGGATGCCGAGGAAAGTCCGGGCTCCACAGGGCAGGGTGGTGGGTAACACCCACCCGGGGTGACCCGCGGGACAGTGCCACAGAGAACAGACCGCCGCTCCTCGGAGCGGTAAGGGTGAAACGGTGGTGCAAGAGACCACCAGTGATCCAGGCGACTGGAGCAGCTAGGTAAACCCCACCCGGAGCAAGGTCAAGAAGCCACTCGCTCGCGAGTGGTGCGTGTACGTCCGAGGGCTGCCCGCCCGAGTACACGGGTAGACCGCAGGAGGCGTCAGGCAACTGGCGTCGTAGATGGATGGTCGCCCCCACGCAAGTGGGACAGAACCCGGCTTACAGGCCGGCCCGTTCGCTTCACCCCCTCTGACCTGTGGAAACGCTTTTCAGAGGGGCTTACTGTGCCCATACTGTGCCCACGATTTTCACTTTCGCCCGCCGCTGAGGGTTATGAACGATCGTCGGTAGGACGTCCTGCGCCGTCGTAGACGTCGAGGGAGCGCATCTCGGACACTGAAGCAGCCGATCATGAGACCATCACGGAGTGATCAGACTCGCCCCGGTGCGCAACGCTGCGGAGAGGGCGATCCGTGACGCCGGGCTGACCGGCTTCCTCTTGCTCGCGAGCGGCTTCGTGATTTTCCTCGTCGGGGCGATGTCGACCGACACCTGGCCTCTCATCGCTGGGGGCTTCGTGACCCTCCTCGGCGTACTAACCCTATTGCCCGTTCTCATCGCACAAGGGATTCGCCTGGAGCAGGCTCGCCGCGACACGGAGCGACAAGGAAGCACTCACGACGCCTAGCGCCCTCTGTCCCAGTAATGCGTGAAGGAGCGCAGGACCTGAACCCGGGTCGCGTCGTCCAGGACGCCAGCGAAGGGGGTGTTCTGACGCAGCTCACACGCTTCCGGCGTGGGCGAGAGGAGAGTGTCGAGCACGGCAGCCAATTCCTCGTCGAGGGTCCGCTCCCAAGTCCAAGTCTTCCCTGCTCAGAGGGCACTTCGGTGTTTCTACGCCCCGATCACGCCGCCGTGTCGTGAACGACCCGGGTTAAGTTTTGCCGAGGGTCGTTGACGCTATTCGATCGAGGGTCGTAGTTTGACAGTTGTTTGTTCAGTTCCGAGATAGCCGTCTGAAGTTGAGGATATCTTCCATGCATCCGATGGTCCGTCGAGCAGCCTTGCCTGGTGCCATGACCCTGGGTTTTGTTATGGGAGTGTTCGGGGGCGCACATGCGGTCACCGTATCTTCGGGATTTACTACATACTCATAGGGTGGAAACACCTACACTAATATTGCAGCCCTGAGGAACGACTCAGGGGCAGACTGGAACGGAAGCACCTTCCTGTGGAAGGACACGGGTGGCAATGCTGGGGCCGGCCGTCTCGGTGCCCGCGTACGCATATATTGGGACTCGGGCACACTTTGCCCAGATCTCCGTCTGGCGCTACAACGGGAGCGCCATGAGTGATTTCTCGAATAAGATGGTTACCAATTGCGGAGGTTACATATATTCGCACGGTCGAACGGCAGTGTGGGTGAACGATCAATATAAACTCACGGGAACAAAGCGTACCGTCAATCTTTCGAATTGAGGCCGAAATGAGGCTATCTTCAACGGGCTCAAGAGTTGCCGCCGCGACCTTTCTAGTTGCTGCCTGCGCCGCATCCGGTTACGTGCTGGGGAGGTCAGTTGCCCCTGACGCGGCATTGGCCGATTCCCGTAGCGCAGCCGAGTGCGTGCGCGTCGACCCGAAGCCTGAAACACCTTGGGCGACCAAGGATTTCCCTGTGAACGAGTGGGGCATGACGTACGGGTCCGACAGCGAAGCAAGCTCGCCAAGCGAGATGCCTGATCTCATTGCCGTGGTGTCCGATGACGGGCTAGGGGGCTTCCTTTTGAAGGCCGACCTTCTCGCGTTCGAACCTTCGAAATTCTCCTCCCCCGGAACAGGCTCTCGCGTGGCAGGATTCAGTCTTGTCGGACGGCCCGCCTGAGTTGACCGTCTACGACAAATCCGGTCGCAGGCAGATAGGGACGTTCACCCTAGCCTTGGGCGAAACGAGCGAGGGTGGCGCCAAGCCCTAGCCCCGGTGATTCATGAGGGTCGTGCCGCGTCGATCTCGGCATCCTCGGCTCCGCCGAGTTCGTGAGAACTGACCTCGGACATGCCGCAGGGCCGGCTGGCACTGCCGGACTGCGGTTCTCCGCGTCGTGTCTGTCGTGGGCGGACGGGCCGGATCAGGCGGGTTGTGGGACCGCGGCGATGTTGGCGAAGACCTCCACGACCGCGGCCGCCCAGGGCCACCTGACTCGTGCCACTTCTTGCTGATTCAGTGATCGGGCTGGTGTTTGTGCTGGTCAGCAGGTTGCGGGGGCGTGATTGACACACCCCGCTGGGCGGTAGCGTCGCTTTCGTGCGGAAGGTTCCGGGGCGGTCGGGGTCGACGAAGATGCAGATCGCCGAGCGTCCTGATGGCCGTGATCTCGTCCTCGAGCACCTACGCGGATCAGCACTCGGGGTCCGCAACCTGACCAACTACATCGCCAGATCATTGCTCGAGACCGGCGGATTCAGACCCCGGCTCCTACACCCTCGAATGGGATGAGCCGGTTTACTGTGCCCAAATTGTGCCCGCGATTTTCACTCGGCACAGCCGACGACCAACAACGAAATCACGTTCCCGCAGGTCAGACGGCATATGCCACTGGCGGCCATCGATGACTTTCACGCGAGGGGTCTCCCCGGCTTACAGGCCGGCCCGTTCGCTTCACCCCGCTGGGGCGGTCGCCACCTCCGACTGCCCCATCCGGTCGAGGAGCTCGCGGGCGAGCGCATCGTGCATGCCGGTGACCGTCAGGATCTGACGCGTCGCGTCCGTGCCCAATGACCCTTGACCGCGACACCATTCACCGTAGGGTCAGTGCGTCACTCGCCGTCGCAGGAAGGCCAGAATGCCGCGTCCCGACCTCACCGTCCTGGCCGTCCCCGCCTTCGTCGGGGCGATGGGCGCCGAGCTGTGGTGGCAGCGCACCCACCCGGCCGAGCCCGGCACCGTTCGAGCGGGGGACTACGAGCTCAACGACACCATCGCCAGCCTGACCATGGGGGTCGGCAGCCTCATCGCGCCCTTCGTCACGGGACCGATCCTGCGCCGCCTCTCCCCCGGCACGAGCAGGGCCGGCACTGCGCTGCTGGCCATCGGCGCCGCTGCAGGTCTGGCCACGACGGTGAGCGACGTGCTGCGCCGCCGTCGCGAGCACGGCGGCACTCTTCCCGAGGCCGGAACCCTCCCCGCGGACGAGCCCACCCCGGTGCTCGTCCGCTCGCGCGCGGAGGCCCTGGGTCTCCTGAGCTCCGGCTCAGCAGTCGCCGCAGTGGCCTCCACAGCCGTGGCAGCGGCGTCCTTGTGGGCCACGCAGACCTCAGCGACGCGCCTGGCGCAGCGGTCGGCGTTCCCCATGAAGAGCGGAGCTGCCACCTTCCTGTTCGCGATCGCCGGCTGGGACTTCATCTACTACTGGAACCACCGGCTGTCCCACGAGTCGCGTTGGCTGTGGGCCGTACACGTGGTCCACCACAGCAGTGAGCGCTACAACCTCTCGACCGCCCTGCGACAGCCGGTGGCCGAGGGGTGGTCCATGACGATCCCCTACGGGCTGCTCGCCCTCGCCGGCGTCCCTCCGAAGTACATCGAGGACGCACGGGCGATCAACCTGATCTACCAGTTCTGGATCCACACCGAGGTCGTGCGCTCCATCGGCTGGTTGGAGAAGGTCCTCAACACCCCGAGCCATCACCGTGCCCACCACGGCAGCCAGCGCCAGTACCTCGACATCAACCACGGCTCGATCCTCATCATCTGGGACAAGCTGTTCGGGACGTTCGAGCCTGAGGACGAGCGGGTGCGGTACGGCCTGACCCGCAACCTCGACTCCTTCAACCCAGTCACCATCGCCACCCACGAGTGGCGCGACATCGCGACGGACGTCGCGGCAGCACCGACGTGGCGCGATCGTTTCTCCTTCCTGCTGCGCGGACCGGGGTGGGCCCACGAGCGCCGGGCGCAGCTCGCTCCAACTGCCCGGACGGCACACGCCGCGGGCGTTGCCTAGACCCTCACCACGGTCACCGGTTCGGCGCTCCGGCAGTGCTGTCCCCGATCCCACCGGGCGCGCCCGGCTCGTGCACTAGGGTCGGCTCACCACGCGATCTTGGGGAGAGCCATGCACCACACCTCCGTCCGTCCTCACCGTGCTCGCGGGGGCGTCGTCGTCACAGTGGTTCTTGCGTTCTTCGCCTCCCTGCTGTCCGGAGGTCAGGCCACGGCTGCGCAGTCTCGCTCCGACGGCTTCACCGGCTATGCGTTCGACGCCCGGTGCGCTCCCACGCAGTCGCAGATGGACACCTGGCTGACCTCGTCGCCCTTCTGGGGCGTCGGCATCTACATCGGCGGCTCGATGATGTCCTGCCGCCCGACCGCGACCGACCCGGGGCAACCGCACCTCGACGCGGCGTGGGTCTCTCGCCAGCGCGCCAAGGGATGGCGCCTGCTCCCGATCTGGGTCGGGCCCCAGGCTTCCTGCGCCACGCGCTACGGCGACCGCATCGATCCGAACCCCGCAGGTTCGTACGCCGCGGCCGATGCGCGGGGACGTACCGAAGCAGCAGCCGCCGTGAGCCGCGCGCGTGAGCTGGGCCTTCCCACGAAGAGCACCCTCTGGTACGACCTCGAGGGCGGCTTCGACGTGACCGATGATGACTGCCGACGCTCGGCGCTGAGGTTCCTGAGCGGGTGGACACAGGCCGTGCGTCAGCTCGGCTTCCGCTCCGGCGTCTACTCCAGCGTCTCCGCCGGCATCCACGCCCTCGACAACGCCGACCACCTCTCCCCCGGCTCCTACGCGATGCCTGACCAGGTCTGGTACGCCTGGTACAACGGCCGCGCCGACGTGCACATCGACTCACGGTGGGTGCGCGCCAAGAGCTGGAAGGACCAGCGCGTCCACCAGTACCAGGCAGACACCAAGGCGTCCTACGGCGGCGTCGCCCTCATGATCGACCGCAACTTCATGCAGCTCGACGGCGGCTCGCAGCCTCCCCGCGTACGACTGTGCGGCGGCACCCGCCTCGACTTCCCCTCGTACCCCCGGTTCAAGAAGGGTGACCGCGGCAAGAAGGTCAAGGCCCTGCAGTGCCTGCTGAAGAAGAACGCCCGCTACCGCGGACGGCTCGACGCCAAGTTCGACGGCGACGTGGTGCGATCCGTGCGGTCCTTCCAGCGCAGGCACGGCCTCCGCGTCACCGGCCGGCCCGACGCCTCCACCTGGACCGCCCTCTTCGCCCAGGGATCGGCGCCGCTGCTGAAGGTCGGCTCGACCGGAGCGCCCGCGCTTCGTCTCCAGCGGTCGCTGCGGGCCGCCGGACACAAGGGCGTGAAGCCGACCGGCGTCATCACGGACCAAACCGCCAAGGCGGTGGCCCGCCACCAGAAGAAGCTGGGACTGGCCCCGAGCGGCGTGGTCACGGCCGACGTCTGGAAGGCGCTGAAGCGCGGCCGACGTGGAAGGTGACCACGATGGCTCTCACTGACCCTGGCGACGATCAGGCGGCCGACGAATTCAAGGGCCTGATCAGCGCTCGCGAGTCCTACTACTCCTCGATGGGCGATCGCTCGGTCGACCTCCCCGAGCCGCGCTCCAGCCGGGTGTACGCCCTGTACTCGCGCGAGATCGTGCACGTCCCCCTCGGGGCGACCGCGGGATCCCTGGTCATGCTGAGTGCACTCGACACCATCGGCGCCTGGGGAGTGCTGCCCGCCGCCGCCGCGGGATTGGCGATCCTGTTCACCGGGCAGCGGGCCAAGCTCGACCTGCGCGCTCCCGGAGCCCCGGCCTCCCTCCGTGCCGACGTCGCCCAGGCCCATGACGACTTTCGCGACGCCCTCTCCGCGCTCGGCTCCCCGCACACCCGGGTCGACGTCATCATGGCGGTGCGCTCGTTCGAGCCCCGTATGGACGAGGCCATGCGCACGCTGTTCGACCCCCACGCCGCGCCCGAGGCGGCGTCCGCAGCCACCGAGACGGTCCTGGCCGTCGGTTCACGGGCATGGGCACTGGCGAAGGTCGAGGAGCGTCGCACCCAGGTCGTCGAAGAGGCTGTCGCCTCCGGCATCGAGCCCCTCTCCGACGCCACTCTCGAGTCGTTGCCGCTCGACTTCACCGAGATCGACTCCGTCGGGGCCGACGTCTCCCGCGAGACCCTCGCCGTCGCCGCGGCCATGGACGTCGAGACCGGGCAGGTCTCCCTTCCTCAGGTCAAGTCGGACGACGGTGCGCTGCTCCCGCCCTCGCGCCCAGGGCACGCCCTCGACGAGGCGGGCGGGACCTCCGGAGCGTGACGGCGTACGCCACGCTCACTCCCGCGGCTCGTTGTCCCGGTCGCCCGCAGATCTGTCGATCGACGTGTGCCCGGGGGCTTGACGCACGTGGGACTTCACCGTCGCGGCGAGCACCGAACCAGCGGCACCGATGAAGACGAGGTCGAACACCATCTGCACCGCGACGAGGGCGCGTCCAGCCTGTCCGACGGCATGCACGTCGCCCAACCCGACCGTGGCGAGGACCTGGAGGGTGAAGTAGAGCGAGTCGGTGCGGGTCTCCAGGCCCGCCATCTGCCCGGGCCGCGCGGTCTCCAGGGCCAGGTAGCTCCAGGCGAAGACCGCCACCACCAGGAGCATGAGCGTCACCAGGGCTGGAACCCGGGCGCCATCGCCCCTGAGCTGGCGTCGTATCTGTCCGACGATCGCCCATGTCAGCACCCCGATTCCGGCGACAGTGCCCAACAGGGCCACTCCCACGCTGTCCTCGGTCCACCTCAGCGGCGCGGTGTAGTAGGCCAGCAGCACCCCCAGCGCGCCCGCGACCACCCTGACCCACGGCATGAAGGCATCGTCACCTCCCCGGCCCCCTCTGTCGAGTCCCCTGTGCCGAGTCCCCTTCCTCCGGCGACGCGTCGGCCACCGCCGCTCAACGACGCGGGCGAGCTGCGTTCGTACGCCGCGTGGGCGTCGCACTGCGCGGATCCTCCGGCCAGGAGTGCTTGGGGTAGCGCCCACGGAGGTCAGCTCGTACGCCCGGATAACCGTTGTCCCAGAAGGACTCCAGGTCCGCGGTGACGGCCGCCGGTCGCCGCGCGGGCGAGAGCAGGTGCAGCAGGAGCGGCACGCGGCCGTCCGCGAGCGTCGGCGCCGCCGTCCAGCCGAAGACCTCCTGCAACCGCACGGCCAGCACCGGCTGCTCGGCCGAGTAGTCGATCCGCACGCTCGAGCCGCTCGGCACCTCCACCCGCTCGGGTGCCAGCTCGTCGAGCCGGCCAGCCTGCGGCCACGGCAACAGCGCCCGCAACGCGGCGACGAGGTCGATGCGGCGCAGGTCCGCCGCCGAGCGGACCCGCGCCAGCTGCGGCCCCAGCCACTCGTGGAGGTTCTGCGTCAGTGCTTCGTCGCTCACGTCCGGCCACGGGTCACCGAGCGCACGGTGCAGGAAGTCGAGGCGTGCGCGCAGCGCCGTCGCTGCCTCCGACCAGTTCAGCAGACCGATCCCCTCGCTGCTCAGCGCCCGGGAGATCGCCTCGGTCACGGCCTGAGCGGGTGGATCACTGAGGGGGACGGAGCCGAGCTCGATCGCGCCCAGCAGCGTACGCCGGCGCGCCTGCACCCTGCCCCCGCTCCAGATGACCTCGTCGACCTCCCGCCACTGCGACCCTGCGGCCTCCAGCGCGAGGTCCTCGGTGAGTGGGGCCGCCGCCCTGATCCGGGCGTCACGTTGCCCCGGTCGTCGATCCGCGTCGCCCACGGCGAGCCACTCGACGCGGACCAGCCCTGGGTCGCGGGCGTCGAGGGCAGCGCCCGTCCCCGACGTCATCAGGTAGCTCGAGCTCCCGGGGCGCTTGCGAGCGATCCTGTCCGGGTGCGCCAGGGCCACCACCAACCCGACCGCCACGTCATCGGTGAGGCGGTGGCCAGCGTCGGCCACCGCTCCCCGGCCACCCGCGGCCTGCTTCGACGCGATGTCCTCCAGCCGCTTGACCTGACTGCGCCACGATCCCGAGTGCTGGCCGCCGCGCAGCGACCGCAACGCCGCCACCAGGTCGGCGCCGGGAGCGCGTACGTCCTCGCTCAGCATCGCGACCACCTCCGCCGCACGTCTGGCCCCGACGAGAGGCACCCCGTCGATGAGGGCCCGCGCCAGCCTCGGATCGGTCGGCACGCCAGCGATCACCCGGCCGCGCGCGGTGGCCCTGCCGTCCTCGGTCATCGCCCCCAGCTCGACGAGCACCTCCCGGGCGGAGGCCAGCGCGTGCGCCGGCGGCTGGTCGAGCAGCGCCAGGTCGGCCACGTCGTCACTCCCCCAGCACGCCACCTCCAGCGCGAAGGCGGTCAGGTCGGCGGTGGCGATCTCGGGCTCCGGGTGGGCGGCCAGGTGGGCGTGCTCGGCCTGCGACCAGCACCGCAGCACCGCGCCCGGCCCCAGACGTCCGGCGCGGCCCGCGCGTTGCTCGGCCGCCGCTCGGCTCACCGCGACGGTGACCAGCGACGCCAGACCGCGACGGTGGTCGGTCCGCGGCTCGCGGGAAAATCCGGCGTCCACCACGATGCGAACGCCCGGCACCGTCAGAGACGACTCCGCCACCGCGGTGGAGACGATGACTCGGCGACGCGGGCCCTCGGTGAGCGCGCGGTCCTGCTCGGCGCCGGAGAGACGTCCGTGCAGCGGGTGCACGTCCGCAGCCACGCCGGCCAGACGGCGTACGGTCGCGTCGACCTCCGCGACACCCGGCACGAAGACCAGCACGTCGCCCTCGTGCTCGGCGAGCCCGCGGCGTACGGTCGCGGCGACGTGGTCGTGGAAGGCAGGGGTGATCCCCCGGTCGTCGGTGCGGCGCAACCCCGCGGGCAGCGGGCACCAGACCGTCTGGACCGGGTGCAAAGCCCCGGGAACGTGGATGACCGGCGCCCCCTCGCCGTCCCCGGCGAGCAGCGTGGCCGTCCGCTCCGCCTCGATGGTGGCCGACATCGCCACCAGCGCCAGGTCGTCGCGCAGGTTGGCGCGGATGTCGATCAGCAGCGCCAGGGTCAGGTCGGCGTCGAGGTGGCGCTCGTGCACCTCGTCGAGCACGACGGCGCCCACACCGGCCAGCTCGGGGTCGTGCTGGATCCGCCGCAGCAGCAGGCCGGTCGTGACGACCTCGACGCGCGTACGCGGGCTGGTGCGCCGGTCGCCACGTACCGAGTAGCCGACGGTCTCCCCCACCGGTTCTCCCAGCAGGTGCGCCAGCCGTCGGGCGGCGGCGCGCGCCGCGATCCGGCTGGGCTGGGTGACGACGACCCGGCCCTCGACGACGCCGGCGACCGCGGGCGGCACCAGGGTCGTCTTGCCCGTACCGGGCGGCGCGTGGACCACCGCGACCCCGTGGCTGCGGAGCGCCTCGTCGAGGGCCGCGAGCCCCGCGGCGACCGGGAGGTCGGGCGGTGCGGCGAGCAGGCGGTGCAGCGGGTCGGACACCCCTGAAGTGTGCCTGACGCGGCCGGACCCAAGAGCCCTAGAGGTCAGTCCGGTGCTCCGGCGCGCCACCGGCCGTCTGAGAGTTCCCCGAAACCGGCCCGTTCGCGGCCCTTCCGCCTCGAGACCGGACGACGAGAACGACTGTCGCCGCAAGACCAGCGAGCACCAAGACTGGGACGGCGAGCATAATCAGGGTTATCACGAGTTCGGTGGGGCCCATCCCAATCACCATGCCGGTCATCTCTCCGAACCTCGTGGCGGCTCCTGCGCCGGGGCCGACGCCGAGTGTGAGTCACGCTCAGGTCGATCTTCTCAGACACAAGGCGCGCGCGGCACGAAACAACTCTCGAAGACTGAAGACTGAAGGCTGAGGGACGTTCCTGACGCCTCGCTGGCCGCTGCCATGTCGACCTCGACACCCCGACCGCGAGTTTCGTCGTCCCTCCCATCGGGCACATCCGGGTAGGACCAACGACCCTCAGCGAAGGAAATACATGTGCCGCGTGCTCGCCTACATCGGGTCGGAAATCCCGCTGGAGAATCTCCTGACCAAGCCGGAGAACAGCCTGATCAACCAGACGCTCGATCCTGAGCGTCACCCCCAGCTCCAGCTGGCCGGGTGGGGTTTCGGGGCGTGGAGCGAGCATCTGCTGGCGCCGGAGAAGCCCTTCCTCTACCACCGCCCCATGGCTGCCTTCTACGACGACAACGTCGAGGGGATCGTGCCGAGTCTCCAGGTGAGCACGATGCTCGCCCACGTGCGAGCAGCGGACTACAACGCGAAGGTGGTGCTCTCCGACGAGAACTGCCATCCCTTCTCCTACATGGGGACGCCGTGGATCGTCGCGCAGAACGGTGACGTTCCCAACTGGCAGATCCTTCAGCGTGAACTGCTGCAGCACTGCAAGGACGAGTACCTGGAGCAGATGGCCGGCAACACCGACACCGAGTTCCTGTACGTGCTCCTGCTGTCCCTGCTCGAGAGCGACAGCGACGAGGACGTGAAGCGCGCCTTCGAGGAGATGCTGCGGCTCATCGTGAAGGCGATGGAGGACCTCGATCTCCCGGCACTGGTCAAGCTGAAGATGGCCCTCGTCTCCCCGAACCGGATCGTCGGCATCAACGTCGGGACGGGGCACGACGGCCAGACCCAACCGGCCGGTGACTGGCGAGAGCTGCGCAAGTCCGCTCCGGGCACCGACGACTACGCCCTCGCCATGCTTCTGGAGCCGATGTACCTGCTCATGGGTCGCGACTTCCACACCGACAAGGCGGCGTACGAGTTCGAGGAGTGCAGCGAGGAGAAGGCGACGTCCGTCATCTTCGCCTCCGAGCCCTTGACCGACAACATCGACGAGTGGTCGACGTTGGAGTTCGGGGAGATCGTCTTTCTCGAGAAGGACGGCGAGACCATCACCAAGACCGTCGACACGCTGAAGGTGTGAGGCACATGAGCGACCACGAACACCCCTTCCTCTCGATGGTCGGAGGCTCGTCTCCCGAGGCGGCCGAGGGGCGGGCAACACTGTCGATGGACGTCGACGAGCGGCATCTCAACGCCGCCGGCACCGTCCACGGTGGCCTGCTCGCCACCTTGGTGGACACGACCATGGGCGCAGCCATCTTCAGCGCGGTGGAGGACGAGCTGCCCGCCACGAGCCAGCTCACGGTGACCTACCTCCGACCCGGCACGCCCGGTCCTCTCACGGTCACCGCCTCGGTGAGCAAGCGGGGAGACAGGCTGGCGATCTGCGAGGCGGAGGTCGAGCAGGAGGGGAAGTCGCTCGTGCACGCGCTGGCCACCTTCGCCCTGAAGGAGACCTGACCGGTCGCGCCTGAACACCTCACGGCCCATGGAATCTCTCGCCAGCCTGTGATTGCGTAGGTCAGAGGGGAGGCGGACCTCGTTGGCCGTCTCGACGGGAGGAGAGCAATGACGCACTACCTGTTGTCCGTCCACGGTCCGGCCGAGACGGGCGAGTTCGGCAGCTACGGCTCGCAGGAGGAGATGGAGGCGGCGCTCGCCACGACGGCCGTCTTCAACGAAAGGCTGCGCGCTGACGGCCACTGGGTCTACGCGGGCGGCCTCGAGTCCGCGGCGACCGCCACCGTCGTCGACGGCCGAGGCGAGACGCCGGTGATGTCCGATGGCCCCTACCTCGACAGCGGGGAGGTCATCGGCGGCTTCTGGGTGATCGACGTGCCTGACCTCGACGTGGCGCTCCGCCTGGCGGCCGAGGGCTCCAGGGCGTGCCGCGGCACGGTCGAGGTCCGCCAGTTCAGCGGCCCCAGCTGAAGCCACTGAGCGGAGGATCCCAGCCACTCGATGACTGGGATCCTCCGCTCGGGCGCGCCGCCACGTGTCAGTGGTTGACGCGCAGACCCAGCTGCTCGGCGGTCTCGCTCAGCGCCTCGGCGGCGCACTGCGGGTGCTCCGCCAGGCTGATGCCGTAGGTGCCGATGACCTTCTCCAGCGCCGGCGCCCACTCGTCCATGCGCTCGGGGAAGCAACGGTTGAGGACCTGGAGCATGATCGGCGCGGCGGTCGAGGCACCCGGGGAAGCGCCCAGGAGACCCGCGATCGAGCCGTCGGCCGCGGTCACGACCTCGGTGCCGAACTGGAGCACGCCGCCCCGACCGGGCACCTTCTTGATCACCTGGACACGCTGCCCGGCGGTGACCTTCTCCCAGTCCTCCGCGCGCGCCCCGGGGAAGTACTCCCGCAGCGCCCCGAGCTGGCGGTTCTTGGAGGCCAGGAGCTCCGAGATCAGGTACTTCACCAGGGGGAGGTTGCGGACGCCGACCTGCAGCATCGGGACGAGGTTGTGCAGCCGTACCGACTTGACCAGGTCGAAGAGCGAGCCGTTCTTGAGGAAGCGAGGGCTGAAGCCGGCGTACGGGCCGAACATGACGGCCGGCTTGCCGTTCACCATGCGGGTGTCGAGGTGCGGGACCGACATCGGGGGCGCACCGACGGCTGCCTTGCCGTAGACCTTCGCCTGGTGGCGCTCGACGACCTCGGGGGCGGTCGTACGCCAGAACTCGCCGGAGACGGGGAAGCCACCGAACCCGCGGGCCTCCTCGATGCCCGAGCGCTGCAGCAGCGTGAGCGCCTGGCCGCCCGCGCCCACGAAGACGAACGGGGCGGTGGCTGCGAACTTGCCCTGCTCGCCCTTGCCACGGACGAGCCAGCCCTCACCGTCACGCTTGATCGTGCGGACCTCAGCGCCGAGGTGGAGCGACACCGCCCCGGTGTCGACCAGACGGTTGATCATGTGGCGGGTGAGCGCACCGAAGTCGACATCGGTGCCGTCCAGCGAGCGAGTCGCGGCGACCGGCTGCTCCGGGTCACGGCCGGCCACGAGGAGGGGAGCCCACTCGCCGATCACGGCGGGGTCCTCGGTGTACTCCATGCCTGCAAAGAGCGGGTGACCGTGGAGAGCGTCGTAGCGCGCCTTGAGGTAGGCGACGTTGTCGGCGCCCCACACGAACGAGATGTGGGGAGTGGGGTGGATGAACGACTCCGGGTCCGGCAGGTGGCCGTTGGCGACGAGGAACGACCAGAGCTGACGGCTGACGAGGAACTGCTCGTTGACGTCGATGGCCTTCGACACGTCGACCGAGCCGTCGGGACGCTGCGGCGAGTAGTTCAGCTCGCAGAGGGCTGCATGTCCGGTGCCGGCGTTGTTCCAAGGGCCCGAGGACTCCTGGGCGAGCTCGTCCAGCCTCTCCACGAGGCCCATGCGCCAGGTCGGCTCGACCTGGTGCAGGAGCGTGGCAAGCGTGGCGGACATGATGCCGCCTCCCACCAAGATGACGTCGTAGTGGTCGACATTCCCCGGGGTCTTCACAAACTCTCCTGGACGGTGTATGCAGGCGCGAACGACTAACCGTGTCACCGGGTTGAAAAGGGCCGAGCGCCACCCCCCTCCCAGAACCCCGAAATTGCGTGCTGCATCACACTCGGGCCAGCCTTCAGGCGGCCGCGGATGCAGGCAAGCAGCCGTGGCCCGGGCCCATTCCTCAAGACTCCGAGGTCCCACCGACAGCCCCCGATACCTTAATTTGGGTATGTTGTGTGATACTGCCCACGCTGGACCGGACCTCGGTCCGGACCTGTCCCGCGCGAGCGGGGCACCAACGCGAGTTGATCCCGCATCTGGAGACAATTGAGCAAGCCGCGCACGACCTCCGCCCGTAGGACTCTGAATGCCTCGACAGGGCTGGGGGTTGCAGCCGCAGGACTCCTGGTCGTCGGGGCCGCCGTTGCCGCCATGACCCCCGCGTACGCCGCCGACGCCCCGATCGACCTCGGCACGGCCACGACCTTCTCCGCCCTCGCAGGCAGCACCGTGACCAACACGGGGCCGTCGAAGCTGAGCGACGACCTCGGACTGTCGCCGGGCTCGTCCATCACCGGGTTTCCCCCCGGCGCCTTCGGCGGCACACAACACATCTCTGACGGCGTCGCGAACACGGCCAAGGACGACCTGACGACCGCCTACAACGACGCCGCCGGCCGCCCCACCACGGCCGCAGTCACCGCCGATCTCGTCGGGCGGACGCTGACGTCGGGCGTCTACACGGGACCCACCCTGCACCTGACCGGTGCCTTGACGCTCGACGCGCAGGGCGACCCGAACGCGGTCTTCATCTTTCAGTCCGCCTCCACCCTGGTCACCGCTTCAGGGAGCAGGGTCGAGCTCATCAACGGCGCATCGGCCTGCAACGTCTTCTGGCAGGTCTCCAGCTCCGCCACCCTCGGCACGAGCAGTGACTTCACGGGGACGATCATGGCCCTCACGTCGATCACGCTGAACAACGACGCCGACGTCGATGGGCGCGTCCTTGCCCGCAATGGCGCTGTCACTCTGGACAACAACACGATCACCACGCCCAGCTGCGCAGGCGTGGTGACCCCGACGCCCACGCCGACCCCGTCGCCGACCTCGACGCCCACGCCGACCTCGACGCCCACGCCGACCTCGACGCCCACGCCGACCTCGACGCCGACCCCGACCTCGACCCCGACCCCGACCTCGACCCCGACCTCGACGCCGACCCCGACCTCGTCGCCGACCAGCGCTCCCTCGGGCACCCCGACCAGCGCTCCCTCGAGCACCCCGACCAGCGCTCCCTCGAGCACCCCGACCAGCGCTCCCTCGAGCACCCCGACCAGCGCTCCCTCGAGCACGCCGACCGCGCCCACCGACACGCCGACCGCGCCCACCGGCACGCCGACCGCGCCCACCGGCACGCCCTCCGTCCCCACCGACACGCCCTCCGTCCCCACCGGCACCCCCACGATCCCGGTTGGCCATCCGCACACGGGCCTCGGCGGCACACAACAGGGCGGCGGGGCATCGCGCATGCTGTTCATCCTCGCCGGACTCGCTGCTGCCGGTGCCGTCGCCGTTCCCACGCTGCGCAAGCGCACGACACGCAGACACTGACCGCATCTGATGCCCGGACCAGCAGGCAGTCACACCGGCGCGGCGCGCACGCCGCTGCGCCGGTGGGTCCTTCCCACCTGTCTCTTCGTGGTCACTCTCGCCCTGGCCACCGCGGGGATCCTCATCACGCAGGGCGACTCGACAGCAACGCCCGGCAAGGGCCCGGGCCAGGCCACCGTGGCTCCCACTTCCTCACCGACGCAGGCCGCCGACGAGGTGGACCTCAGCCGCAGCCCGGTCTCCATCAGCATCGCCGCCATCGACGTGGCCTCCGACCTGGTCCGTCTCGGACTGCAGTCGGACCGCACCGTCCAAGTACCCGAGGACGCTGACAAGGCCGGGTGGTACGAGCTCGGCGCAGCCCCCGGCCAGGTCGGGTCGGCCGTCATCCTCGGTCACGTGGACTCCAGCGATGGCCCAGCGGTCTTCCACCGACTCGGAGAACTCGCACCAGGCGCCCGCATCAGGGTGCGCATGGGAACCGGCGACGACGAAGTCTTCGCAGTGTCCCGCGTCGAGACGGTACGCAATGCCGATTTCCCGGCGGCCGAGGTCTACGCGTCCCATGGCCGCCCCACGTTGACTCTGGTCACGTGCGGCGGCGAGTACGACAGGGCCCGCGGCGGCTACCAGTCCAACGTCATCGTCTACAGCGAGCGCGTGGAGGCGCACCGCTGACCACCACCGCCTGCGCCCCGGCGAGCGCAGGCCCGTGGCCAGCGTTCCCGCGATCCAATGGTCAGGCGACCAAGTCGTCGATCTGGTTGATGGCCGTGGTCGAGCCTTCGACCACCCCCATGTCGAGGACCTTCTGCAGCGCTTCGGCGGAGGCGTAGGTGCCGACGTACGTGGCCCGCGTCCCACCGTCGTGCTCGACGAAGGAGAAGACGTTGGCGCTCTCGGGCAGGTCGGGGTTCTTGGTGAACTTCTCGTCGAGGGCGAATCCGTCGATGAGGGTGAAGCTGTGGGGCTCATCGACCTCCTGGACCTCCCAGTAGCCGTAGTACCGATCTCCCTCGGGGCCGGTCATGTAGTAGTTCATCCGGCCTCCGGGGGTCAGGTCATGGTCGACGAAGGTCGCCGGATAGGTCGGCGGACCCCAGACCCGCTCGAGCTGGCGGGGGTCGGCGTACACCTCCCAGATGCGCTTCGGCGGGGCGGCGAACTCGGCGACGATGGTGATGGTCCTTGCTCCGAGGTCGTGCGAGACGTCGGTGACGGGCATGGCGATCAGTCCTCCTGCGTGGGGCGCCGGGGCGGCGCCGACGAGTGGTCGAGCTCCGGCTCGGCGATGAGTTCGTCGATCCGGGAGATGCGGCCCCGCCAGAGGGACTCCAGCTCGGTGAGCATCTCGCCCACCGACCGCACCGCTGCCACGTCGCCGCTGGCCAGGGCCTCGCGCCCCTGCCGACGCTTGGTCAGCAGGCCGGCCCTCTCCAGTACGGCGACGTGCTTCTGCACCGCGGCGAAACTCATGTCGTAGGACGCCGCGAGCGCCGAGACGGAGTGCTCCCCCGCCAGCACCCGGCGCAGGATGTCGCGCCGCGTGCGGTCGGAGAGCGCGTGGAACCACGCGTCGGCGCGATCCTCTTCCGTCTCGTTCACGCCTCCAACCTACAACCGATCAGTTGTATGTCGTCAAGGGCCTGGGTGGTCGGGTCGGCCCGCGAAGCTCTCAGCAGCGCCGCAGACGCATCGCACGATTTGGGGAAATCGCTGTCGGCATCAGCGCCTGACCCGCCTGAAACGCCGTCCTGGGCCAGGGCAAGAACGCTCTTGATGTGTGGCGCGTCACTGGGCGGGTAGGGGATTGGTTCCCGCCACCGCAGGAGGAAATATGAGCAGCACCAACTTCGGCAGCACCAGTTCCACCACGGACGAGGCCAAGGCCCAGGCCAGCAACCTTGCCGGGACCAGCCGCGAGGAGGCGGCCAACGTCGCAGCCGAGGCCAAGGCCCAGGCACGCAACGTCCTCGACGACGCCCGGACCATGATCGACGGGCAGACCCGCTCGCAGCGCGACCGCCTGGTCGAGACTGCGCGGAGCGTCAGCGAGGACCTCGAGCAGATGGCCGAGTCCGGACCCGACGGCGTGGCCGGTGACGTCGCCCGTCAGGTCGCCGGCACGATCCGTTCGCTCGGCGAGCACCTCGACGGCCGCGAGCCCAGCGACCTCCTGGAGGACGTACGCGACTTCGCCCGCCGTCGGCCCGGCGTCTTCCTGCTCGGGGCGCTGGGAGCCGGCGTCGCCTTCGGGCGCCTGGCCCGCGGCGCCAAGGACGCGAAGAGCTCGTCGAGCGCCCAACCGGCCGGCTCCGCCCGGCCCACCTCGCTCACCGCACCGAGCGGCGCCACCCCGGCGTACGACGCCAGCCCGGCGCAGGGGTACGCGTCCAGCACCCCGGCCACACCCACCACGGGAGCCCCGACCCCCGGTCTGCGGACCTCGGGCGTGGGAGGTGGCACCGGCACGAGCACCGTCCTGCCTGACGAGGGTGGGACCACGCCTCATGGCGACCCGTTCGCGTCGGGTGAGCCCTCCGACACCCCGATCGGTGACGACACGGAGAGGAGACTCCCGTGAGCGACCTCGGTCCTGGGCTCAACGACCCGGGCGAGACCCGTTCGCTGGGTGCGATCGTCGGTGACATCTCTGCCGACCTGAGTGCCCTCGTCCGGCAGGAGATGGAGCTGGCCCGCACCGAGCTGAAGCAGGAGGCGCGACGCGTCGGCAAGGGAGCAGGGATGCTCGGCGGTGCAGGCATCGCCGGTCTCCTCACGCTCTTGTTCCTCTCCCTGGCGCTGGTCTACCTGCTCGACAACTGGATGCCCACGGAGCTCTCGGCGTTGATCGTCGGTCTCCTGTGGGCCGTCGTCGCGGCCGTGCTCGCCATGAGAGGTCGCAAGGAGATCCAGGAAGCAGACCCGCAGCTGCCCCAGACGCAGCAGAGCTTGAAGGAGGACGTCCAATGGGCGAAGGAACAGAAGAACTGAGGACCCCCGGCTCCACGACGCCGGAACTGAGCGACGAGGACCGTCGGGCAGCCGAGATCAACCGAGACATCGAGCGCACCCGCGCCAACCTCGGCCAGAACCTCGACGAGCTGGGCGACAAGATCAGCCCGAGCCAGGTCATGACGCGGCAGAAACAGGCCGCCAGGAACAGGTTGGTCGGGATGAAGGAGAGGGTCATGGGTTCGGCTTCCCAGGCGGGCAGCTCCGTCAGTGACTCCGCGTCGGGTGCGGCGCAGGGCGTCAGCGACACCGCCACCGGTGCCGTGCAGAGCGTCCAGGCGAAGGCCGAGGGCAACCCGCTCGCCGCTGGCGTGATCGCCTTCGGCGCCGGCATGCTCCTCTCGTCGCTCCTGCCGTCGACCCGTGTCGAGCAGAGGGTGGCCCAACAGGGTCTCGACGCGGCCAAGGAGCACGGCCAGCCGGTGGTGGACGAGGCGAAGTCGCTCGCGTCCGACATGGGTGCCCAGCTGAAGGAGACCGCAGCGACGGGAGCCGAGGAGGTGAGGACCTCGGCGCAGGAGTCCGCCCAGCACCTCAAGGACGAGGGGCGCGACTCCGCCCAGAAGGTCAAGGACCAGCAATCGAGCTGACGACGTCGGCCGCGCACGACGGCCCGCCTCCCGTACCTCGGGAGGTGGGCCGTTCGCCGCGCCCCACCCGAATCCCCCAGAACCCTCGTGACGTCGTCGCCGCCGAGTGGCACACTGCTGAGGTATGGCTCTGGCACGCACACGCTCCGTCGTCCTGGACTGCCCTGATCCTCGGGCACTCGCCGACTTCTACACCTCGCTGCTCGGAGGCGAGGTCATCTACGCCGAGGACGACTGGGTCACCGCCCAGATCGGCGGCTGGCGTATGGGATTCCAGCTGGCGGAAGACTTCGAGGCCCCCACCTGGCCCACCGGCGTACGCCCGCAACAGCTCCACCTCGACCTGACGGTGGACGACGTGGACGCGGTCGAGCCGGAGGTGCTCGCACTGGGGGCCACCAAGCACGCCGTCCAGCCGGGTGAGGATGCGGGCGACCCGTTCCGGGTCTACCTCGACCCCGTCGGCCACCCCTTCTGCCTCTGCTGGGACTGACAGGGAGGGCGCCGAGGCATCAGTCCTCGATCAGCGCCGTGCCCTCACGCCGCTTCGCCTCGAGGCCGTCGCGCATGACCCGGAGCACCTCGGGAGGGTGGCCGACCCAGTTGTTGATCTCGCCGATCACGCGCAGGGGCGACCGGGTCCTGAAGGATTGCGTCGGGTTGCCCGGAAACTTCTTGTCGGTGACGTTGGGGTCGTCCTCGAACTCGCCCGTGGGCTCGACCAGGTAGATGCGCCCCCGGCCCTCCCCCACGGCGAGCTCGGCCCCCCACGTCGCGGCGTCCAGGGTGGCGGTGAAGTAGACGTAGTTCATCGCCCGGCCCGCCTCGAAGTTCGACTCGCGGCCCGGTACCACCAAGTCACCGGTCGCCAGGTCGGCCTTCGTGCCGTGCAGGTAGACGCCCTCGGCGTAGGTCTCGAACGCCACCGGCTCCCGTGCTTCCCCCATGCCACCGAGCGTAGCGAGACGTCGGCGCGACGGCACTCCCCTCAGATCACGTGTCCGCCGTTGACCGTGATGCGCTGCCCCGTGAGGAAGCTGCCACCCTCCGAGAGCAGGTGCGCCACCGTCGCGGCAACGTCATCGGGGGTTCCCATGCGTCGCAGCGGCACCTCGGCTGCGTACGCGGTGGGGTCGACGCCGGCGTGCCGCTCGACGGGGATCCAGCCGGGCTGGACGAGATTGACCGTGATCCCATCGGGACCGAGCTCCTTCGCCCAGACCTTGGTCAACCCGATCTGGGCGCTCTTGGCGGCCACGTAGGCCGACATGTGCGGGGTCGCCCGGTCGGCGAGGTCGGAGCCGATCAGGACGATCCGACCGCCGCCTGCGGTCCGCATGCTCGGCAGGGCTGCCCGAACGAGCAGGGTGGGACTCTTGACGAAGAACTCGAGCTGGTCGAGATGGTCCCGCCAGGTCAGGTCGTCCAGGCTGATCTCGGGATGGGGTCCGGTGGCGTTGGCGACCACGGCCGTGACCGGACCCAGCGCATGTTCGACGTCAGCGACGAGGGCAGCGACACCCTCCTCACTGACGACGTCCGCCGCGAAGGACCCGGCGACGCCGCCCGCCTCCCGGATGCGACGCACGACGGATTCCGCGCCGTCACGTCCCCGGAGGTAGTTGACTGCGACCGGCCACCCGTCGGCAGCCAGCCGTTGGGCGATCGCGGCGCCGAGGCCGCGCGACGCACCGGTGACGACAGCGACGCCCGGGAGACCCATGCGGTCACCCTACGCACGTGGGTCGCCCGGGCGCGGGACGTCGTCAGAGCGTGATGACGGCCTCGTCGTGATCGAGGCGCGGAAGCCGGTCGAACCAGGCGTTCTCCGCCGGGTGGCCGATGTTGACCACGACGATGGACTTGAGGTGCGGCGGCAGCAGGTCGGCGTCGACGCCGACGGAGTCGAACCCGGTCATGGGGCCGGCGGCCAGTCCGGCAGCTCGTACGCCCACGATGAAGTAGCCGATCTGCAGGGTCGCGTTGAACCGCGCCGCCTGCTCGCGCGCTGCGTCGTCGGCGAAGAGGTCCTTGGCGCCCGGGAAGTGCGGGAAGGTGCGCGGCAGGGTCTCGTGGAAGTCGGTGTCGGCGGCGAGGATCGCCACCATCGGAGCCGACTCGGTCTTGTCGCGGTTGCTGCCGCTCATGTGCTTGAGCAGCTTCTGGCGCGCGTCGTCGCTGCGCACCAGCACCACGCGCAAGGGCTGGGTGTTCATCGCCGTGGGGGCGAACTTCACCAGGTCGTAGATGGCAGCGACCTGCTCCTCGGTCACCGGCTCGTCGGTGAAGGCGTTCGCCGAGCGAGCCTCACGGAAGAGCAGGTCCTGGGCATCGGGCTGGAGAGCGAGCAGATCAGTCATGACACTTTCAACGAACATACTCATGGCGCTGTTCCAGCCGACCCCGTGACCTCAGTCATGCCCGCCCACCACCGCGCTGAAGGTGGCCGCGAATGCCACCCCCACCGCCGGCGGTGGGACCCTTGCTTCCGTGATCACCGTCCGCCACCACGTCATCCCCGACGCCGAGCTGACGTGGCGCTTCTCGCGCTCGTCGGGCCCGGGCGGCCAGCACGTGAACACGACGGACACGAAGGTGCAGCTCTTCTTCGACCTCGCCGGCTCCGACGCCTTCCCCGACGACGTCAAGCAACGACTCCTCACCCGGCTGGGACCCGAGCTGGTCGTCGTCGCCCAGGAGCACCGGTCCCAGTACCTCAACCGTCGGGCCGCCGAGGAACGGTTGGCGCAGCGGCTGGAGGAAGCCTTGAAGCCACCTCCCCCGCGCCGGGTCCCGACCAAGCCGTCGAAGGGCGCCAAGCAACGGCGACTCAACCACAAGAAGCAGCGCGGGGCGACCAAACGGCTCCGCGGACGCCCACCGCTCGACTGAGCCCTGGTCGGCGACAGGTCACTGCCCGGTCGCCGCCTTCGCCCGCCGAGCCAGCTTGCCCGGCCACCAGATCCGGTCCCCCACGTCGAGGTTGATGGCGGTCACCAGCACCGAGCGGACGATCATCGTGTCCAGGATGACGCCAAGCGCCACGGCCACCCCGAGCTCGACCAGGAAGACGACGGGGATCGTGGACAGCACCAGGAAGGTCGCCGCCAGGACCAGTCCGGCGGAGGTGATCACCCCGCCCGTCGAGGCGAGGGCAACCAGCGACCCGGTGCGAGTCCCGTGCACCAGGGCCTCCTCGCGCACGCGCGTCATCAGGAAGATGTTGTAGTCGATCCCGAGCGCGACGAGGAAGACGAAGGCGAAGAGCGGGAACCCCGGATCAGACCCGGCGAATCCGAAGACGTACTCGAAGAGGATCACCGAGATGCCCATGGCGGCGCCGAACGACAGCACCACGGTGGCGACCAGGATGAGGGGCGACACCAAGGCTCGCAGCAGCACCATCAGGATGACCAGGACCATCGCCAGGATGCTCGGGATGATCACCCGGTTGTCCCGCGAGGACGCCTCCTGCGTGTCCAGGAAGAAGGCAGAGCCACCTCCGACGAGGGCGTCTGCGCCGTCGACGGCATGGGTCGCCTCACGCACCTCGCGCACCGCCGCGAACGACTCGGGGGCCGCCACGTCACTGTCGATGACCGCCTCCACCAGTGCCAGGTCACCGATCACGACCGGCTTCCCGGGCCGCTCGATCCCGTCGGCCTCGGCCATGGCCGCGCGTACGTCGTCTGCCCGGGCGGCGTTGGCCACGACTGCCACGGTGTTGGACTGGTCAGCCATTCCGTGGGCCAGGAGCTCCTTCTGGCCCGTCACCGACTGGAACTCACGGGTGTACTGGTCCTCGGTCGAGAGGCCGGCAGTGTCCAGCCGCAGGGTCCCGAGGCAGGCGATGGCCAGCAGGACCGCGGTGACCACCCACGTGGCCCGCGGACGCACCGCGATCCGCCGTCCCACCTTGGCCCAGAACCCGGAGCTGGTGGGTTCGTCGGACCCGAAGGTCGGACGCTTCGGCCAGAAGATCCAGCGACCACAGATGGTCAGCAAGGCCGGCAGCAGCGTGATCTGGACCAGGAACGTCACCCCGATCCCGATGGCGGCGACGGGCCCGAGACCCGCCGTGGAGTTCAGCTCCGCCAGCAGCAGGCACAGCATGCCGAGGATGACGGTCGCGGCGCTGGCCAGGATGGCGGGGGCCGCGCGTTGCAGCGCGAAGGACATCGCTTCGTGCCGGTCGGTGTGCCGACGCAGCTCCTCGCGGTAGCGCGCCACGAGCAACAGCGCGTAGTCGGTTCCGGCGCCGATCACCAAGATGGTGAGGATGGCGTACGACTGCCCGTTGACCGTGAGGTCGGCGTACCTGGCCAGGAAGTAGATGAGCGCCTGCGAGCCGAAGAGCGCCACCCCCGCGCAGATGATGGGCAGGATCCACAGCACCGGACTGCGGTAGGTCAGCAGCAGGATCACGATCACCACGCCCAGGGTCGCGAGGAGCAGCGTCGAATCGATGCCGCCGAAGGCCTCGGCAGAGTCGGCCGCCTGTCCGCCCGACCCGGCGATGTAGACCTCTCCCCCGTCGAGCGTGGCGATCTCCCGCAGGTCGTCGGCTGCGTCGGGCATGGCGTTCCAGCCCTCGGCCCCGAAGTTGAACGTGACGACGGTCTGCATCGCCTCGCCGTCCTCGGACGGGATCGGACCGACGACCTCCCCTTCGACCCCCTCCAGGTCGGCGAAGGCGGACGCGTCCTCCGTCGCCGCCGCGATGTCTGCCCGAGTCAGCCCCGAGGACTTGGAGTACACGACGACCGTCGGGATGGCGTTCACGTCCTGGAACTGGGTCAGCTTCTCCAACGCCCGGGTCGACTCGGCACTGTCGGGGAGCCACGACGACGCCTCGTTGTTCTGCTCGTCGACCAGCTTGGCGGCGAACATGGAGGAGCCGACTGTGAGCGCCAACCACAGGCCGAGCACGATCCACTTGCTGACGGGGCTGGTCAGGCGACCGGCAATCTGCCGATGCATCAGACCAGTGCAGCACCACGGGAGTGCCGAGCGCATCAGGGTTTTCGCCCACCAGCGGGGCGTTTACCCAACGCGACGGAGGGCCCTGACGCCTATCCGGCCAGCGTGCCGCCGAAGACCTGCCAGGCAAGGAGTGACTTGGCGACCAGGCTCAGGACGATGTAGATCGTCTCGCCGAACAGGTAGTCGCCCCACCTCCCCCGGGCTCGGTACTGCAGCCACTGGTTGAGGGCGAAGATGTTGAAGAAGACGAAGAGCGAGACGACGATCGCGTAGACGAACCCGGGTGGGGTCGCGTCGGACGGCGACTGCGGCGCGACCACGTAGACCAGGACCGCGATCCACGGGACCGCCCCTGCGATGCACCCGAACCCGAACGGCAACCATCCGCCCCCGCCGACCTGCTCGTACTTCTCCTGCACCCAGCCGAAGAAGATCATCGAGGCATTCACGCCCGCGATGGCCAGGAGGGCCGTCACGTCCGAGATCCCGACCAGCTGGGCGATCACCACCATCATCAGCGATGACGACAGGGAGTACTCGACCCAGCGAGCCCGGTTGATCCCGCGCGCCAGGTCGGCCACGTAGCGGCGCCACCACACCGACGAGACCACCAGGTGGGCGACGGCGGAGAGGGCGAGGAACGCCGCCACCGCCGGGCCGGTCGGGAGGTCGAACAGGACGGTGGGCGCCTGCGGCGCAGTGCCCGGTGGACCGGCCAGGTAGCTCGCCGTGACGGGGAGGGCGAAGTCGGTGGCCAGGACCACCACCGCCACGGCCTGCGCCACGTGGAGGGCAGCCGCCCCCAGGTTGAAGGCACGCAGCCGACGCTGACGCGCCTCAGGAACTGCCACGGTGGGACGGCTCATGCCTCACCGTAGCGGCCCGGCGGGCGTAGCGGCACCCCCTCTTCAGACCAGCGCAAGGACCTGCTCAGGGCCCTGTACGCCGCCCGCGACGAACGCCCGGCGACCGGCACGACCTAGGCTCGGTCGCAGCCTTCCCGATCACCCGATGAACCGAGGACCCATGCCCGCCAGCCGCTCCGCCCGCGAACGCAAGGCCCAGGTCTCCGCCGGCCCCTTGGCCGACGTGAAGATCGAGGTCGGGCCCGACGACCAGTTCGTCTACAAGATCCACTGCACCGAGTGCACGAGTCCGCGACCGGGCACCGGAGAGCGGCAGTGGGGCACCCACCGCCGCGGCGAGGACAACGGCTACATGGCGGCCATGGACCGGTGGATCTTCCACCTCGCCGACCGCCATCCTGACGCCGACGCACCGTGCCTCGCCTACCTGCCCCAGGCCCAGCAGCGGTTGCAAGAGCGGCGTACGCCCCCCTCCGCCTGAGGAGTCTCCCGACGCTCGAGGCATGACTCGGCCCCAAGTGGGGAACGAGACCGGCGTTACCCCTCGCCGCGTCCAGACGGGTCGCGGCGGCGAACACTCGGGAGACATCATGGCCAAGAAGATCGGATTCCTCCTCGGAATGGGCACCGGATACGTCCTGGGCGCTCGCGCTGGACGTGAGCGCTACGAGCAGATCGCCAGCAAGGCCCGCGGCCTGTGGCGCGACCCCCGGGTCCAGGCCAAGGCGGAGCAGGCGCAGAGCCTCGCCAAGGAGAAGGCGGGGCAGGCCGGCAGCACCGCGAAGGAGAAGGCGGGCGTGGCTGGTCAGGCGGTCAAGGAGAAGGCGGGGCAGGCCACACACTCCGCCAAGGACAAGATGAGCCGCAGCGACTCCTCGTCCGACTCCGCCACGACGAGCAGCACCACGGCCGGCAGCACGAGCGGCACCGGCGCCCCCGCGAGCACCACCATCCCGCCGCGGCCGCCCTCTCCGCCCACCAGCACCGGCAGCCCGACGACCAACGACCCGGCCACGCCCTCGGGCAAGCTGCCGCCCCACACGGGTGGCCCCGGTGGGACCCTGTCATGAGCCACCAGGACCCGTCCGTCAGCCACGTGACCGGGAGTCCAGCGGCCACCGGGCACGACCCCACGACCGGCGAGCTCGTCTCGCAGCTGTCGAACGAGGTCTCCCGGCTCGTCCGTGACGAGTTCCGGCTCGCCCAGGTCGAGGTCACGGGCAAGGCCAAGAAGGCCGGCGTGGGCCTGGGCATGTTCGGCGCCGCGGGCATCATCGCGCTCTACGGGGTCGGGGTGCTTCTCGCAGCCATCGTCCTCGCGCTGGCGCTCGTGATGGACACCTGGCTCGCGGCGCTGATCGTCGCAGTCGTGCTCCTCGTCGTGGCGGCCATCAACGCCTTGATGGGCAAGAAGCGCGTCGATGCGGCCTCTCCCCCGGTCCCGACCCGAGCCATGGCCGGAGTCAAGGAGGACGTTGACACGGTGCGCCACCCCGGGGACCACCACTGAGCCGCCCGGCCTCCCACGAAACAGCTCACTTCTAGGAGTCCCTGATGAGTGAATCCACCCCTCCCACTCCCGACGGCGGCCGCCACCGCCAGACTGACCCCACCGACGACGATCCGCAGGTCGCCGCCCTCCAGGCCGACATCGACCAGGCACGCGAGGAGCTGGCAGAGACCGTCGACCAGCTCCACGCCAAGCTGGACGTGAAGGCGCGGGCTTCGGCGAGCGCCCAGGACACGGCCGCGAAGGCCAAGGAGAAGGTCCTCGACGACCAGGGCAAACCGCGTCCGGAAGCCCTCGGCGCGGTCGTCGCCGGCGTCCTCGTGGTCATCGTGGTGGTCATGCTCAAACGACGCTCGCGGCGGCGTACGTCGTCGAGGTGGAACTGATGTTCGGACTCGGCAAGTCGGGCGACAAGGACACCGCCGGGAAGTCGCACCAGAGTCTCGCCACCGCGAGCGACCGGGCGCACGACCGTCCCGACGACCCCGGGCCCGACAGCAAGGACAGCGCGCTCGACCACGCGCCCAGCCACGAGCACGACGCGGCCGACAAGCCCGACTCCCCCACCGACCTCACCAAGCCGTCGTGGCTCTACACCGTCAGGTCGACGGTGCGTGAGTTCTCGGAGGACGAGTGCACCGACCTCGCTGCCGCGTTGACCTACTACTCGATCCTGGCGCTCTTCCCAGCCGCGATCGCGTTGCTCTCCCTGGTGGGTGTGGTGGGCCAGGGAGAGAAGACCGTCGAGACCCTCCTCACCATGCTGCGTGACCTCGGGGCGGGTGGCGCGGCGGACACCCTCGAACCCACGCTGGTCCAGCTCAGTCAGAGCACGGGCGCCGGTTGGGGACTCCTCATCGGTCTGGCCGCCGCCCTCTGGTCGGCCTCCGGCTACGTCAACGCCTTCAGCCGGGGCATGAACCGCATCTACGAGATCGACGAGGGGCGTCCGATCTGGAAGCTCCGACCGATGATGCTGCTGATCACCGCCGTCACGATCCTGCTGACGGCCCTCGTGGCACTCGGCCTGATCGTCACCGGTCCCGCAGCCGAGGTGGTCGGCGACACGATCGGTCTGGGTTCCACCGCCGTCACCGTCTGGAACATCGCCAAGTGGCCGGTCCTGCTGCTGGTGGTCATCCTGATCGTGGCCCTGCTCTACTACTCCACCCCCAACGTGAAGCAGCCGAAGTTCCGCTGGCTCAGCGTGGGCGCCACCGTCGCCATCGTGGTGTGGGTGCTGGCGTCGGCGGGCTTCGGCCTCTACGTCGCCAACTTCTCCAACTACAACCGCACCTACGGCTCGCTGGCCGGCGTCATCGTCTTCCTCCTGTGGCTGTGGATCACCAACCTCGCCCTGCTCTTCGGGGCCGAGCTGGACGCAGAGCTCGAACGAGCCCGAGAGCTCCAGGCCGGCATGCCGGCCGAGGAGACGATCCAGCTGCCGCCGCGCGACACCACGAAGAGCGAGAAGGCGGCGAAGAAGCGTCAGAAGGACGTGGCCCGTGCCCGGGCGCTACGTCGCTCCCGCGGGGAGCGGCAGGAGAGCCGCGCCCCTTCGGCCTGAGGTTCGACGGGCTGGTGCGCGAGGGGGTCGGCCATGCGCCCGGCCCCCTCGTCGTACGCCCGGGCGACCGGAGTCAGCCGACCTCGAAGCGGACCGTGCGAGTCGCGGGATCGGCCTCCGTCAGCACCACCGTGATCTCCTCGCCCAACGGCAGGGGCCGTGTGCCTTCGGCCCTGGCCTCGATGGCGGGCTCCAGGATCGTGATGTCTCCGCGTTCGGGCCGCTTCTCGTCCACCTCCATCACCGCAGCGGCGAAGCGCTCACCGACACGGTCGTGCAGCAGTACCGCCTCGGTCAGGTTGAGGACCTCGCGCGCGTACCTGCCCGCCAGGGTTCCGGACTCGCGCATCACCGCCGGCACCGAGTCCAGCTTGTCGAGCACCCACCCGGGCACCGGCTCGCCCGCGCTCAGCGCCACGCAGATCTCGCCGGCGTAGCGGTCGACCAGGCGGCGCAGCGGAGCGGTGACGTGGGCGTAGTCGGCCGCGACAGCTGCGTGCCCGGTGTGGTCGGGCAGCTCACCGTCGAAGCCGACGTAGCCGCTGCCCCTGAAGAGCCGCGTGCAGGCAAGCACCATGGCTGCGTGACGGGAGTCGGCGGGGTCGAGGGAGCGTACGAACTCCGGGTAGGACGTCTCTGGCGCCCAGGCGATCCCCAGCGCGTGTGCCGTGGCACGGAGCCGGTCGACGTCGCGCTCCTCGGCCGGCGGCAGCGTCCGGAGCAGCCCGACGCGCGCCCCGACCATCAGGGAGGCGGCGGCCATGCCGGTGAGCAGCGAGATCTGCGCGTTCCACTCCTCCACCGGGATCAGGCTCCGGAACTCCAGCTGCCACCTGTCCTCAGTGATGACGATCTCCTGCTCCGGCAGGGGCAGGCTGACCCCGCCTCGCGCGGCCTCCAGCGCGATCCGCAAGGGGCCGACCTCGGCGAGCAGGCGGAGCGTGGACTCTCCCACCGAACCCTTCTCCGCATCGCTGGCGGCACCGCCGACGACGGCCTGCGCCTCCTCGTACGACAGCTGCGCCCGCGAACGCACCATCGCCCGCTCGACGGTGGCGGCGGTGCGCTCCCCCGCGGAGTCCAGAGCGATGGTCCACAGGATCGCCGGGCGGACCTGGTCCGGCAGCAGCGAGCCGGCCTGCTCGGAGATCACCGGCGGATGCAGCGGGATCTTCGAGTCGGCCCCGTAGAGCGTCTGCCCCCTCTTGTTGGCCTCCACGTCGACCGGGTCGCCGGGAGTGACGAAGGCGCCGACGTCGGCGATCGCGTAGTGGACGACGAAACCGTCGCCGTCGCGTTCGACGTGCAGCGCCTGGTCCAGGTCACGGGCACCGGGCGGGTCGATGGTGACGAACTCGATGTCCGTCCGGTCGAGCCCGGGCAGGCGCGGTGCCGCCGCTGCCGCCTCGGCGGCGGCCACCACCTCGGCAGGAAACTCCTCGCTCACCGCGAGCTCGTCCCGGATGGCTGCGATCCCGTCGCGCAGGGCCTGCTCCCCGGGGAAGGCCACCCCCGGTCGGGAGCCGGCGGGTGGCGGACCGACGGGGTGGACGCGGAGGAAGCGCGGACTGGCCATGGGGGCACCCTAACCATCGCCACCCACCCTGCATCATGCTGCCGCCAGCACCACCGGGTTCTCGCAGGCCGTGGCCCACGCCGCGATCCGAGCGCGGATCTCGCGCCCCAGGAGCCACTGCCCGATGGGTTCGGCGACACCCCGCAACCAGGCAGGTCGCACGGTGTAGGTGTACTTCCACACCGCCCGGGTGCCGGCGACCCCGCCGCGCGTCTCCGGCACGAAGCGCCAGCCTCCCCCGAAGGAGGCGAAGAACCACGGGCCGCTCACCATCGTCATGCCGACCGAGGTCGGCGGACGGTAGGAGACGTACTCCGAGACCATGCGGGGGCCGACGCGGGCACGGGTCCACGTGCGTACGCCCTTGGCGGGGGCGTCGGCGTCGATCAGGCGCTGCTCGCGGATGAAGGGGTCCCACCGCAGCCTGACCTCGCCCGTCGTCTGCGACACGGCGAAGGCCTTCTCCGGCTCCACCGGCACCCACGTCTGCGCCATCACCTGGGGCATCTCGACCTCCTGCTCGACCGGGCTGCTCGACCCGATTGTCCGACCGTAGCGACCACGGGCGCGGCTCGGCGGGACCGTCCGCCCGCGCGCCCGGGCAGAGCCGGCACTGGTCAAGGACGTCCGTCAGCACCACACTGAGGAGCTCGATGACGAGGGAGGGAACGGTCATGGGACTGGTCACGGACGTACGGGTGCGCCAACCTGCCAAGCACGACCTGGTGGACAGGAGGTTCGTGGTGTCCGGTGTGGGCAGCGGCTTCGAGGGCACCATCGGCATGCGACTCCTCGGGCCGGGCAACTCGGTGATCGGCACCGGCCATGCGCAGTCCGAGGGCGGTGGCCACGGGATCGGCGAGTTCACCGGCACCGTCACCGTCGACCGACCGCCCCGTCCCGGGACGCGGTGCACCCTCGAGGTCTTCGGCGACAACCCCGGGTTGCCGGACGAGGGACCCAGCCCCGGTTTCCACACGCGTCGGGTCGAGGTGATCGTCTTCCCGGACCTGGCCGGCTGGCTGCTCTACCGGGTCGAGCCGGGTGACACGCTCACCGGGATCGTGCGGCGCCTGAGGGACCACGGCCGGGTCACGGTCGCCCAGGTGGTCGCAGCCAACCCGATCATCACCGACCCCGACACGATCGAGGTGGGCTGGCGCCTGCGGATCCCGCTCAAGCGCTGACGACGTCCGTCACACGCACGGACGTCGGTCTCACGGCACGACGACGGCGCGCCCGACGATCCGTCCGGCGTGCATGTCCTCGTACGCCTTCTCGCCGTCGGTGATCGGATAGGTGGTCGTCCTGATCGAGATCTGGTCACGCTTCGCCATCTCGACGAGCTCGAGCAGCTCCTTGCGGCGTCCCCACAGCGACGTGGAGACGCTCATGTTGTAGGGCGCCGAGGTGAGGCCGATCTTCGCCCCGCCCAGTCCCGCGCCCACCACCACGACCGCTGAGGCGACCCCGCCGCAGGAGACCGCGAGCTCACCGGTGGCATCGGCCCCCACGAAGTCCAGCACCACGTCGGCACCGCGGCCCCGCGTCATCTCCTTGATGGTGGCGGCTGCGGCGGGCTCGGAGGTGAGGGCCTCGTGCGCCCCGTTCTCCTTGGCGAAGTCGAGCTTCTCCTGGCCCAGGTCGAGGGCGACGACCCGCGTCGGGGTCAGCTGGCGCAGCAGCTGGATCGCCACGTGTCCCAGCCCGCCAGCCCCGATCACCACGGTCGTCGTGCCTCCGACGAGCCGCGGCAGCACGCTCTTGATCGCCTGGTAGGGCGTCAACGCGGCGTCGGTGAGGGAAGCCGCGCGCACGGGGTCCAGGTCTCCGATCGGCACCAGGTGCCGGACGCTGTCGACGACCATGAACTCCGCCATCGCGCCGTCGACGCCCAGGCCCGGGGAGAGCATGCCCGTGAGGCAGAGGTTCTCGGTGCCGTCGGCGCACATGGCGCAGACGCCGCACCCCCAGCAGCCGTACACGATCACGGCGTCACCGACCGCGACGCCGCTGGCCCCCGACCCCAGCTCGGCCACGATCCCGGCCGGTTCGTGGCCCAGGGTCATCGGCATGGGGTAGGGGTACCCCTCCTCCGGCATCGCCATGACGAACTCGTCGGAGTGGCACAGACCCGAGGCGGTGACGCGCAGGAGCACCTCGCCAGGGCCCGGAGAAGGTCTCTCGACGTCCACGACCTTGGGACGGGTGCCGAACGCGGTGTACTGGATGGCCTTCATAGCCGACTCCTCCGACGTGCCCCCGGCGGGTCCGCCTCTGACTTTCACGGAAGCACGAGCGACAGCTGCTGGACAACCCCTGGGCGTCTGCAGAAGTGGGGTCCGCGCACCCCGTTCCTGGCACTAGGCTTGCGCCCATGCCCGACAGTCGCTCTCCGGAGTCACACCTGCTGAGCCTCCTCGTGCACGTGCGGGACAACCAGCAGCCCGATCCCGAGGGACGGCGCCACGAGATCGTCCAGCAGGCAATGGTCCTCTTCACCCAGCTCGGTTACGGCGGCACGTCGATGCGGGCGATCGCCTCAGCGGTCGGCGTCCAGGCCGGGAGCATGTATGCCCACTTCCCGCAGGGCAAGCACCAGATCCTCTTCGAGGGTCTGCGCGACATCCTCCAGGAGTTCCTCGCGCACCTCTCAGCAACCCTCACCCCGGAGATGAGCTACCGCGAGCAGTTCGAGACTCTCGTACGCCGCCACGTGTCGTGGCAGCTCGACAACGGTTCACGGGGCCTCGCGTGGCAGGCCGCCTTCGGAGGACTCGGCGCGGCCGAGGCGCTGACAAAGGAGGAGCAGGACAACTTCCGCACCGTGCGACTGACCTACTACGGCTACGTCGAGTCACTGGTGTCCGCCCTGGGCAACCCGGACGACGCCTTCGCCCTCTCCCGCGCCGTGCTCACGCTGTGCGACAACGCCAACCGCGTACGTCCCCACCCCGGCGCCACGGTCGACGAGGTGGCCGACCAGGTCGTCGACGTGGTGAACCGCATCGTCCGCCTCGAGGGCGCCGAGGTCAGCGCGGCCTCCTGACGCCGCGCAGCCGGCTCAGGCCCTCAGGCGACGATGCGCCGGGTCTGCGTGCCGCGGGCCACGAACGTGCCGTCGGGGCGACGGAGCTCCCCGGTCTCGGCGCAGAACTCACCGTCCGACCACTCGGTACGCATCTCGCCCCAGTACCACTCCCCGGTCTCGGCGCGCGACGACGGGTTGAGCTGCAGGGCGAAGTCGATCGTCGGCACGAACGACGGCGGCACCTGGGTGAAGAAGAGACCGGGCGGCAGCAGGTCGAGCAGCACTCCCTCGATCCCGCCCACCCCCAGGTCGTCACCGTGTCCGGGCCGCACGCGCAGCCACGCACGCGTGGTGATGACCCCGTCCACGAGACCTTGGTCGATGACCTTCACCTGCAGCTTGGGGTCATAGTCGAGGGCACCCCAGGGAGCGACGAGGTCGTCCAGGTCGTCCGGTGACGCGGCGGGCGGCAGCGTACGCCCGGGGAGCACCGAGGCCTGGCCGGCCGCCACCAGCTTGGCCATGGCGGATGCCTTCGCGCGGCCGTCCTGCTCGAGGACCGCACGGACCGTCGCCGTGCTGCGCCCGGCGTGGAGCACCTCGACCGTCTCGTCGGCCTCACCGGGCACCACGCTGCCGGAGAACTCCACCCACAGGGAGGCGAGCTCGAGCCGATCGACCTCCGCGGGCATGCGTACGCAGTCGGCGAGCAGCGCGATGACCTTGCCGCCGAAGATGCCCCCCTTGCCCTTCCAGCTGGCGTCCGCCCTCATCGGGGGCACCGGGCGATCACGCGTCCTGCGAGCTGCGAGGCGTCGAGGGCCCACCCCGTCATCGCCAGGTCGACACCCTCGCCTGACGTACACGGACCCCCGGCATCGGGGCGGAGCTCCCACTCGGCCTCCGGGGTGCTCAGCAGCACCCCGCCGGGAGCGTCCGTGACCGAGACGGTCGTGAGCGGGAGCGCGCAGGCGCCCAGCTCGTCGGGGGCGAGGAAGGTCGCCGGACCGGAGAACCACGCCAGCGCCGTGCACCCGTCCTCGGTGCTCATGCCCGACCGTACGAACTCGGCCGGCACGTGCGTGAGGTCTCCGCGCCGCACCACGCGGTCGTGCACGCGGAGCACCCCGTCGAGCACGAGGAACGTCTCCGCGGCGTGGTAGCCACCCGGCTCGTCCCGGGTGAACCCCGCAGGGAACCGCGCAAGGATCACGAACTCCTCCGGGGCGGAGGCGAGGGGGACGACGTCGATCCCGCCGTTGGCCCCGTCCATGGGGACGCGGCGCCAGGGCAGGTCGTCGCGCGTGAGGTCGAGGGTGGTGGGTCTGGCCACGGAGGTAGCTCCTGGAGAGGGCGAGAGGAAGGGCTGAGAGGAAGGGCTGAGGGGAAGGTGGGGCTCGAGCGACATGAGGGCTCGAGGGAAGAGTGTCGCTCAGTCGACGTACGCGTCGCGCAGCGCCACGAGGTGCTGGGCCATGAGGTCCCCGGCGGCGTCGGCGTCGCGGTCGCGGATCGCGTTCAGGAGGAGCCCGTGGTCGTGGTCCACCCGCGACCAGAAACCGTCGGGCACCGAGGGCCTCAGGAACTGCGACTGCAGGACCCGGAAGAGCGGCTCGTTCATCATGCCGAGCAGCACGTTGCCGCCTGCCT
This sequence comes from Nocardioides jishulii, assembly GCF_006007965.1. Taxonomy (NCBI): domain Bacteria; kingdom Bacillati; phylum Actinomycetota; class Actinomycetes; order Propionibacteriales; family Nocardioidaceae; genus Nocardioides; species Nocardioides jishulii. Next base: position 2,242,993 of record NZ_CP040748.1, read on the forward strand.
CGACGACGACCTGGTGGAAATGGCGGTGCTCGGCGAACCGGTCGTGCCGACCGCGCATGACCTTCTCGCGGTTGATCGCCTCCTCCAGCTCGGCCAGGTGCTCGTCGTTGCGCCGCATCGCCGCCAACCGGGCCGCCGGGACCTCGAGCACGTCACGCGCCTCGAGCATCTGGAGCACGGTGACGTCGGGACCGTCGGTGAGCAGCCCCAGGCTGGTCTCGAGGAAGTCGCTCACGCCGCTCACGTCGACCCGCGACACGAAGGTGCCGCCCGAGGGTCCGCGTTCGGTGTGCACCAGCTGCTGGGAGGCCAGGACACGCAGCGCCTCGCGCACCGTGGGGCGGCTGACCCCGAAACGCTGGGCCAGCTCGTGCTCGACGGGAAGGCGGTCCCCGACACGGAGAGCACCGCTGGTCACCAGCTCACGCAGCTGGTCGGCGACCTGCTGGTAGGCCGGGCGGACCCGGCTGATGGCCAGACCGCGCGTCGACGACGGGGACATGGCCGCTCAGTGCGCGCTCGGCCGCGACGCGACGTAGTCGTCCTGGATGACGCGCTTGAGGACCTTGCCCCCGGCGTTGCGTGGCAGGGCGTCCATGGTGTGCCACTCGCGCGGAAGCTTGTACTTCGCCACGGCGCCGAGCACGTGCTGCTCGAGGGCGGCGGCGTCCACCTGGGCGCCCGCCTTCGGCACCACGAACGCAGCGATCCGCTCGCCGTAGGTCTCGTCGGGGACGCCGACGACGGCCACCTCGTCCACCGAGTCGTGGCGGCCGATGACCTCCTCGATCTCGCGCGGGAAGATGTTGACGCCTCCGGCGATGATCATGTCCTTCTTGCGGTCGACGATGGAGATGAACCCCTCCTCGTCGGCCACGGCCACGTCACCCACGGTGATGAAACCGTCAGCATCGGTCGCCTCGGCGGTCGCCTCCGGGTTGTTGAGGTATCCCTTCATGAGCATCGGCGAGCGCGCCCACAGCTCGCCCGGCTCACCGGGGCCGACGGGGTTGCGGTCGTCGTCGAGCAGCTTGACCTCGTTCATGAACCACGGGTGGCCCACGCTGCCGGCCTTGCGCATCGAGTCCTCGGGGCGCAGGTCGGTGACCAGCGAGCACTCGGTGGAGCCGTAGAGCTCGTGGATGCCGACGCCCGGGAAGGCCTGGTGCACCCACTCCTTGAGCTCGACCGGCAGGGCAGCCGCGTTGAAGTAGAGCGTCTCCAGCGCCGACAGGTCGTAGGCGCTGGCCGGTTCCTCCACGATCCGTCGGATCTGCTGGGCGTGCGTCGGCACGAGGAAGACGGTGGAGGTGCGTGACGACTGGAGCAGGGCGAGGAACTCCTGCGGGTCCCACTTGCTCTGCACCGTCACCTGTCCGCCCAGCTGGGGGCCGGCGAAGCCGAACGAGAAGCCGGCACCGTGGTAGAGCGGTGCGACGGCCATCGTCTGGCGCCCTGGACCGAGCCCGTACTCGATCGCGGCCCCGTACGCCGTGAGCAGACGCCCCTTGTGGGTGAGCACGACGCCCTTGGGGCGCCCGGTGGTCCCGGAGGTGTAGGTGATGCAGAAGGTGTCGTCGTCGCCGACCTGCGCCTTCGGGTCCACGGCCCGCTGGGCGGCGAGGAAGTCCTCGTAGTCACGGCCGGCGTCGCCGCCACCGAAGGAGATGACGCCGTCGAGGGTGTCGATGAGAGTCGAGGCGTTGTCAGCCAGACGCGGGTCGAGGATCAGCACACGGGCGCCGGAGTGGGCGACGATGTAGTCGTTGTCGGCGCTGTTGTTGCGCGAGTTGAGCGGCACGACGGGCACGCCGGCCTTGGCCATCGCCGTCATGATCTCGAAGTACTCGAGGCGGTTGCCGGAGAGCACGGCGACCGGCTTGTCCGCGCCGCAGCCGAGGGCCAGGACACCCTGGGCCAGGCGGTTCGAGCGGTCATCCATCGCGGCGAAGGTGAGGCTGCGGTCCCCCTCCACGGCAGCGACGCGGTGCGGGGACGAACGGGCGAACTCACGGATCCCGTTGGCCATGTTGAGCTTGAGCGACACTGGTCAGGCACCTTCCACGTACTGGTTCATCAACATCACGACGTCGGCGTACGCCACGGCCTCGGCCGCGGCCCCCGCCCCGGTGAGCACCGTCCAGGCGAACTCCTGGACGAACGTGCCCTTGCTGGTGACTCGCCACGGGCCGGGGACCACACGCACCCGCAGGTCGTCGCCGGCCCTCACCATCCGGGCGAACCGGACCGACTTCAGCTCGAGCATCGCCACCGCGTCGTCGAGGATCCCGCACTGCTCGACGAGTCCGCCGGCGAGCAGCAGCACGCCCTGACCCGGCAGGGGCGTCTCCTCGCCGTGGGTGGCGACGTCGAAGAGCGGGTGGGTGTAGCCGCCTCGGGCCACGAGGTCGGAGACCAGGTCAGGGGTGAGGGTGACCGGGTGGGTCACCACCGCACCAGCGGCCAGGTCGCCCCGGTCAGAGGAGGGCGCTGACATCAGCACTCCCCCACTCGGGCCGACGCTTCTCCACGAAGGCGGCATATCCCTCGTCGGCGCCCTCGGTCGCCAGGAAGCGCTCGAACATCTCGCGCTCGAAGGCCAGCCCTTGCGACAACGTACGGTCCTGGGCGCCTCCGATGGCCAGCTTGGTGACGGCGATGCCGGGACGCGAGAGTCCACGCACCCGGTCGACGATCCGTTCGGCGGCCGCCATCAGATCCGCACGAGGCACGGCCTCGAGCGCGAGGCCCCAGCGGACCATCGTCTCGGCGTCGAGCCACATCGACGTGAGCATCAGCGCCTTGGCCCTCTGGTCGCCCAGCTTGCGTGCGGCGCGCTGGCTGGCGCCCGCACCCGGCGGGACCCCGAACTCGAGGTGGATGTCACCGACCCTGGTGTCGTCGGCGACCACCACCAGGTCGCAGGCCAGGATGATCTCGAAGCCACCGGCTCGCGCCAGTCCGTTGACGGCGGCGACCACGGGGACAGGAAGCAGCTCGAAGCGGCGCAGCACGGCGTGGAACCGGTCCAGGTAGGGCAGGAAGACGACGTGGGGGTCCCCGAAGCAGTCGCCCAGGAACGTGATGTCGATGCCCACGCTGAAGGCACGGTCCCCGGTGCCGGTGATGACGACGGCCCGCAGGTCGTCGCTGGCCTCGGCCTCGTCGAGGGCGGCCTCCAAGCCCGACATCGACTCCGGCGTCATGCTGTTCATCGTCGCGGGGCCGTGGATCGTGAGGTACATGACCTGGTCGCGGATCTCGCGCAGCACCTCGGTCATCGGACCACCTCGCAGGCACCCACGTCGCTGGCACCCACATCGCTGGCACCCACGTCGCTGGCACTGACCTCCCGGACGAAGGCGGCCAGGTGGGCGGCGTAGTCCTGCGGCGCGCGCAGGTGCGGCTGGCCGTGGAGGCCGGGGAGCACGACCAGACGTGCGTCCTTGGCCAGCGCCAGGGCCTTCTCGTCCTTGTCGGCGAGCAGGTCGAACTCCGCGTCGAGCAGGAGCACGGGCACGTCGAGCGAGGCCAACGGCTCGGCCGGGTCATGGCGGAACGCCGCGCGGTAGCCCCAGTGGTAGCGCGGCAGGACGCGCAGCGCCTCCAGCACGGCCAGGTGGAGCATCTCCTCGTCGAGCCCGGGCCAGATCCGGCGGTAGCGCGCCAGCGCCCACTCGAACTGGCTGCCGTCCAGGTCCTTGACGACGTCGGGAGCCCAGCTGGACAGGTGCTCGGCCCGCTCCTCGTCGTCGTAGAGCGCCACCCCGCTGAGGACGACGCCCCGGCAGCCGGCGGTGAAGACCCTGGCCGCCTCGATCGCCAGGGAGGCCCCGGTGTGCAGGCCGCAGAAGACCACGTCGGTGGCGCCGAGGGCCTCGGTCGCGGCCGCCAGCACGGCGGCGTACTCCGGGATCTCGGTGGCGGGACCGGGCGGCGGCGCGGAGGCGCCGTAACCGGGCGTGTCGAAGGCCAGGACCCGGACCTCGTCACCGAGGTGGTTCATCACCTTCTCCCACACCACGGACGACAACGGTGACTCGTGGAAGAGCACCACCCAAGGGCCGCTGGCCCCCGAGGTGCGGTAGTGGACCTGCCCCCACGGCCCGTCGACGTATCCGGCCTGCATCACTGCTCCTGTCGTTCCTTCATGGTCGCCTGCCCTGCGGCGGGACTGGTCTTCACCATCACCTCGACGTCGTCCAACGCCTCCAGCGCAGGCGCGACGGTCCCTGCCGGGACGTGCACGAGACCCGACGGTTCGAGCATCGCGCCGTCGACTGCCAACCTGCCCTTGAGGGTGACGAGGAAGAGGTCGAGGTCGCGGACGGGCGGCGTCGAGCGCCACCCCTGCGGCAGGCGTACGAGGGTGGTCTCGGTGCCCGCGTCGGCGTTGCTGCTGAGCACCTGCGAACGCAGGCCGGGGTCCTCGCCGGCAGACAGTCGGGTGCCGGTGTCGTCATGGCTCCGCCACGGCATGAACCGCGACTCGACCCGCCGGACGTAGCCGCGGGGTCCCACGGGGTCGGCGTCGCCTGCGTGCTCGCCCGCCTCCTCGTCGGGGCGTACGACGCGACTCACGTGGTGCGAGCCCTCGCACGGTTCGGCGCCCTCCATCATCAGCAGCGCCTCGAACCCGGCGGGGCTCACGGCGGAGTGCACCCACCCCGGCGGACGCCAGAAGTAGTCTCCCTGCTCGAAGTGCCCCTCGGCGGTGAGGTCGACGGCGCCACCCAGCACGAGGCACTCCTCGACGGAGTCGTGGAACGCCTCCGACAGGTCCTCGTAGCCGGGCTCGCAGCGGATGTGGTCGATGCGACGCCCGGTCGTCTCGTCCTTCCACAGGCAGCGCGCGTGGTACCTCGACAGCAGGTCCAGGGCCGACTCGACGTCCTGACCGATGTTGTCGCGGAAGGCGGGGTCCATGGTCTCGAAGACGTCGGCGCCGTTGACCCACGCCATGGCCGCACCGTCGACGACCGTGACCTCGGCGCTCACGTCGACGCCTCGGAGCTGGTCTGGCGCACCGTCGCGTCCCCGGCGAAGGCCTTGTAGGCGTGCCGGTCGCGGGGATCGGCCGACAGCCGGGCGGAGAGCAGCGTCCGCGTGTAGGCGTGCGTCGGTGCGTCGAAGAGCTGTCGCGTCGGGGCAGTCTCCACCACCTCGCCCAGGTACATGACCGCGATGCGGTCGCTGATCCACTCGACCGTGTGCATGTCGTGGGAGACGAAGAGGTAGGCCATCCGCGACTCCTGCTGGAGCTCGGCGAGCAGGGCCAGCACCTGGGCCCGGATGGAGAGGTCCAGCGAGCTCGTCGGTTCGTCGAGCACCAGGAACTTCGGGCGGCTGATCACCGCACGGGCGATGCCCACGCGCTGCTGCTGGCCGCCGGAGAGCTCGCCGGGCAGACGGTTGGCCGACGCCTCCGGCAGCCCCACGCGCTCCATCGTCTGCACGACCTGGCGCCTGATCTCGGTGGTGCCGAGGTCAGGCCGGTGGATCTGCAGGGGCTCGGCGATGATCGATCCGATCGCCAGACGAGGGTTCAGCGACTCGAACGGTTCCTGGAAGACCACCTGCATGTCGGCCCGCTTGGCCCGCATGCGCCTGGCGTCGAGCGACCCGAGGTCGTCACCGTCGACGACGATCGAGCCGGAGTCGACGTCGATCAGGCGTAGCGCGGCCTTGCCGAGCGTCGACTTGCCCGACCCGGACTCACCGATGATCGCGACCGTCTCGCCCTCGTCCACCGAGAGGCTGACGCCCTTCAGTGCCTGGACGGGATCGGCGCCGCGCTGACGGGCTGCGAACGTCTTGACGACGTCGGAGATCTCAACGAGCGACATTCAACTTCTCCCCCGGCTTGGGAACGGATCCGATGAGCTTCTGGGTGTAGGGGTGCGTCGGCGTGACCATGACGTCGTGGACCGAGCCCTCCTCGACGACCTCGCCGCCGTACATGACGACGACCCGCTGGCAGTACTGGGCGATGACGCCCAGGTCGTGGGTCACCAGGAGCATCGACCGGCCCTCGTCGCGGACGAGTCCGGAGATGAGGTCCAGGATCTGCGCCTGCACCGTGGCGTCGAGGCCGGTGGTCGGTTCGTCGGCGAAGAGCAGGGGCGGCGAGAGCGTGGTGGCCAGCGCGATGACGACACGCTGGGCCATGCCGCCGGAGAGCTGGTGGGCGTAACCGTCGAGCACCCGCTCGGGGCGGACGATGCCCACCCCGTCGAGCATGGCGAGGGCGATGTCGCGTGACTGCCGTTTCGAGACCCCCGTGCCGTGGGCCTTCTGGAGCTCGTAGAACTGGCGTTCGATGGTGTAGATCGGATTGAGCGAGCCGAACGGGTTCTGGACGACGAACCCGACGGCCCGACCGCGTACGCCGCGCATCTGCTTGACGCTGTGGCCGGAGATGTCTCCGTGCCCGGCGAGCTCGATCCGGTCGGCGGTGACGGTGCTGTTGGGGCCCAGCAGCTTCAGGACGCCCTTGATGGTGGTCGACTTGCCACATCCGGACTCCCCCACCACACCGAGGATCTCCCCCTTGCGCACGGAGAGGTCGACGCCCTTGACGGGGTTGACGACACCGTCAGGGGTGCGGATGGAGACGGCCAGGTTGCGCACGTCGAGGACCGTCTCGGGAACGTCCTCGGCGGCACTGGCGAGCGGGGCGACGGAGAGGTCACTCATCGGTAGGTCCTCGCGGTTCGGTCGCCGATCGCGTCGGCGAGCTGGTTGAAGGCCAGGACGCAGAGCAGCACCGCGATGCCGGCGAAGCCTGCGATCCACCACTCCCCGGACGACATGTTGCCGGCGCCGTCGCGGATCATCCCGCCCCAGGACGGGGTCGGCGCCGAGACGCCGACGCCGAGGAAGGAGAGGGAGGCGATGACCACGATCGCGTTGGCGATCGTCAGCGACGTCTGCACCAGGACGATGCCCCACACGTTGGGCAGCAGGTGGCGGAACGTGATGCGGCCCGGAGTGGCGCCCATCGCGATGGCCGCCTCGATGAAGCGGCTCTCCCGCAGCGAGAGGATCTCGCTGCGCATCAACCGGATGTAGCGCGGCACGTTGATGAGGGCGATCGCCACCACCACCATGTACAGCCGGTTGCCCGACAGCGACACCAGCGCCAGCGCCAGGATCAGCAGCGGGAATGCCTGGAAGGCGTCCAGCCCGCGCACCAGCCAGTCGCTGGCCCGCCCCTTGCCCGAGGCGACCAGGCCGAGCGGCAGGCCGACGACCAGGGAGAGGAGGGTCCCGGCCAGCGC